>DAIUKO010000299.1:0-9737 GCA_036848175.1 Vicinamibacterales bacterium
TTGCACGCGATGCCGGCACATTCGGCACGGTCGATCCCGCCGATCCGGCCAGGCTGATCGTCACGACCAGTCATCCGGCGCCTTACACTCGCCGCGTCGCCGTGTACGTTCCGAAGCAGTACGTCCCCGGCACCGCCGCGCCGTTCATCGTCGGCGCCGACGGACCCGACCAGTTGTTGTTCACGGCGCTCGACAATCTGATCGCGCAGAAGCGCGTTCCCGTGATGATCGCGATCTCGATCGGGAACGGCAGCGGCGACGCGCAAGGCAGCCAGCGCGGCCTCGAATACGACACGATGTCGGGCCGCTACGCGGAGTTCGTCGAAACCGAAGTGCTGCCGCTGGTGGAGAAGCAGTTCAACGTGAAGCTGGCGAAGGATGCCGAAGCGCGCGCGACGATGGGTTGCAGTTCGGGCGGCTCGGCGGCGCTGGCGATGGCCTGGTATCACCCGGAGTGGTACCACCGCGTGTTGACGTACTCGGGCACGTTCGTGAACCAGCAGTGGCCGCCGAGCGCCGAGACGCCGCACGGCGCGTGGGAATTTCACGAGCGCCTCATCCCGAACAACGCGGTCAAGCCGATTCGCATGTGGATGCAGGTCGGCGATCGCGATTTGCTGAATCCCAACGTGATGCGCGACAACATGCACGACTGGGTCGAGGCCAACGAGCGGATGGCGAGGGTGCTGGCGGCCAAAGGCTACAAGTACCAGTTCCTGTTCACGCGCAACGCCGGGCACTGCGATCGCGGTGCCAAGCAGCAGACGCTGCCGGCAGCGTTGGAATGGCTGTGGCGAACCTACCAGACGGGTTCTCGATAACCGCTAGCGCTGCTCCCTTTTCGATTGCGTTTGCGCGTTAACAGCAGGACACGTCGCGGTGCCGCGGCGTACCTATCCAGTGTTCAGCGCATTCCTTTCGAGGGGTTGAGCCATGTTCCATCCAAGCGTGTCGGCGGCGACCATCGAGGTACCCGCGGCGTTTTCCAGGCGCTACCGGACGGCGCTCCGGCAGCGGAGCGTCATCGTGATGATCCTGCTCACCATCGTGACGCTCGGCGTTTACTATCCAATGTGGTTCCTGCGCCGCCGCGCCGCGTTCAATCAACTCGACTCGCCCCGAAAGCTGCACGTCTGGCCGTTCGCCATCGCCCTGGCGTTCGCGGCCGTGCGCTTTGTCGTGGCGATCACATCCGGCCCGCGGGCGCCGGAGGCGTCCCTTGATTTCCTGCTCAGCGTTGCCCAGCTGGCGGTCGCGGTTCTGATCGTCGTGCAGTGCTTCTTTATCAAGACCATTCTCGAAGATCACCTGGTGGCCCCGGGCAGCGATCGGATCGGCCACTTCTCGGACAATTCCGCAGAGCTGTCGGCGTTGATGACCGTGTTCTTCTCGATTTACTACCTGCAACACGTGATCAACACGCGCGTCGTCACGCAATAGTCGTCTTGATCTACGCGTAGCTCGGCGCGTTCTGCGGCTTCCACTTGATGTTGCAGCCGACGCTGGGCCGCTGGTCGGCCGACGGGGCGCGGCCGGCGACGACCGCGTCGAGGGCGGCGCGGAGATCGGCGCCGGTCGCCGGCGTGGCGCTGTTCGGCCGGCTGCCGTCGAACTGCCCCCGATACGCGAGCCGGCGATCGCGATCGAAGACGAAGAAGTCGGGCGTGCAGGCGGCGCGGAACGCCTTCGCCACTTCCTGACTCTCATCGTACAGATACGGGAAGGTGAAGCCTGCGGCGGACGCCTCGCGGCGCATCCCCGCAGGATCATCGTCGGGGAATGCCTGCGCGTCGTTCGAGTTGATCGCCACGATCGCGACCTGCTGCTGCTGGTACTCCTTCGCCAGCTGCGCGAACGCCTGCCGGACGTGCTTCACGTACGGGCAGTGCGGGCAGATGAACGCCACGACCAGCGCCGGTGCGCTTGGGAAATCGCGATCGGTGACGGTCTTGCCGTCGAGATCGGGAACCGCGAACGACGGCAGCGCCGTCCCCAGCGCGAGCATCGTCGAAGGAGTCTCAGCCATGTTCATCGTCTCCCGGCGAGCTTCCAGAACTGCGTGTCGTTGAGCAGCGTGATGCGATGACCCTTCTCGCGGAGCCGTTTGATCTCCATCAGCTTCAGCCCGGCATCGCGCCCGGCGGCCTGTAGCGGATTCGGCCGCCCGCGGACGACGACGGTCGTTCGCGCGGAGGGAGCGCCGTGGATGATCGCGCCGGCCTTGCCGGCGGCGCGGATCGCGTCGCTGCGCGGCTTGCTCAGAATGCCGGTGAAGGCCAGGTGGACGCCCTTCAGCGAGCGAAGGACGCCGGGTTTGAGTGCGGCCGGCGGATTGCGAAGCGCTTCGATCATCTCGTCCGCGCTCTCGTACCGTTTCCGCCGCTCGCCGATGCAGCGATAGACGATCTCTTTCAGGTGGTCGGTGCACGGCAACCCGCGTATCTCCTGCGGGCGCACGCGCACCCGCGCATCGCCCTTGATCAGCATCCCGAGCAGTTGGCCGACCTGATAGACGTCGTCGCGCGCCTGCCACTTCGGGACCGCACGCGCGAGGATGTCGCTCGGCGCCGTCAGCGCGTTCATCGTCCGCGCCGTGATGCCGCGGCGATCGCTCTGCTGACGGACGATCCCGAAGTCCCCGAGCTTGAGATGACGGCCGTCGCACACGAAGACATTGAGCGGCGTGAGATCGCGATGGAGTGTGTGGCCGCGGTGCAGCTTGCCGAGGACCTCGAGGATGCCGGCAATCTCCCGGCGCGCGGCCGTCTCGCTGAATCCCTTGGACGCGCGCGCGAGGAAGGCGCTGAGATCGCCGTGGCGTGCGTACTCCAGCGTGAGGCAGTACAACACCGCGCCGTCCCGGCGCATCAGCGGAAAGTGATCGAACAGGCGAATCGCGCGCGGATGGCCGTCGAGCAGCTGTCCGAAGTACGCTTCACGGAGCCAGCCGTCGATGCGCGCGCTCGCTTTGATGCAGACCGTCTCGGGGACCGACGACGATCGACCGAGCCGCGTCGCGAGAAAGACCTGGCCGAATCCGCCTTCGCCGAGCATCCGCTCGATGCGGTACTGCAGCCGCGTTTCCGGACTCGCGATCGTCTCGGATGGGACGAGCAGGTAGCGCGTCGAGCCGAGCTGCGCACGCAGCGAAGTGGCCGTTCGAGTGGCAGCAGAGGTCGAATTCAACTCGTGGAGTGTCCTCTCGCGACACGCGTGGGCGGCGCCGTTGTCGCGGCCCGACTCTCGCGGTCGAAGGCTTGTTGTGAATCGTAGCCAATCAGCTCGAACGACCCGCTAAGATGCAGCATAGCCAAATCGGTTGTGAAGATCGATATCGTTCGCCAGCGGCTGGGAAACCAACGGCTCGCGTCGTCTGAATTTCAGAAGCCGGCGGATGTCGTCGCCTGGCTCGGCGCCGTGCAGGCGCAGGATTTTGCCGGCGCGAAATGGGCCGTCGGGCTGCGCGCCCGCGACGTGACCGACGCCGACGTCAATCAGGCCTTCGACGCCGGCCTGATTCTGCGGACGCACGTGCTCCGGCCGACGTGGCACTTCGTCGCGCCTGCCGACATCCGCTGGATTCTCGCGCTCACCGCGCCGCGAGTCCACGCGCGGAACGCGCCGTACTATCGCAAGTTCGGCCTCGACAGCCGCCTGCTCGCCCGCGGCCGCCGCGTGATCGAACGCGCGCTGGAAGGCGGCCGGCAGCTGACGCGCATCGAGCTGGCGGCGGCGCTCGGTCGCGCCGGCATCGCAGCAGACGCGATGCGCCTCGTGTTTCTGATCATGCATGCGGAGCTCGAAGCGGTGATTTGCAGCGGCGCCCGGCGAGGCAAGCAATTCACGTACGCGCTCGTCGCCGAACGGGCGCCGGACGCGCGCATGCTCGATCGCGATGAGGCGCTCGCCGAGCTGACGCGCCGCTACTTCACCAGCCATGGACCGGCGACGCTGAGGGACTACTCGTGGTGGTCCGGTTTGACGATGCGCGAGGCCAGAGCGGGTGTCGAGATGTCGAAGCGGACGCTCGGCGAGGAGGTCGTTGATGGCCGCGCCTATTGGCACGCGCCGTCGAACGTTGCCCGCAGAAGACATGCCGCGAGAGCCTATCTGCTGCCGAACTACGACGAGTATCTGATCGCTCACAAGGATCGTGACTGGGTCCTCGAACCACGTCCGCCTGCGGCACGCGGCGCAGTCGAGCATCCGCATCATCTCATCGTCGACGGCAAGCTGCGGGGAAGCTGGAAGAGGACGTTCGGGATCGAGGCGGCCGGCGTCGAAGTGCGACCGTACCGGCCGTTGAACAAGGCGGAGGCGTCCGCGGTCGCGAAGGAAGCCGATCGCTACAGCCGGTTTCTCGAGATGCCGGTGACGTTGGCGTGAATGCCGCTCATTCGAGGCGAACCAGGCCTCGCCGCGTCGCGACGCCGATCGCTTCGGTCCGGCTCGTGACACCGAGCTTCTCGAACAGGTGTCCGAGGTGCGTCTTCACCGTGCGCTCGCTGATGCCGAGCTCGCTGGCGATCTCTTTGTTGGCCTTTCCGTCCGCCATCAACTGAAGCGTCGCGAGCTCCCGCGGCGTCAGCTGCACGCGCGCCACGCCTTCGGCGAGCTTCGCCGCCGCGGCCGGCGCGAGATAGGTTTTGCCGGCCAGCACTTCGCGAATGCAGCCGATGAGATCGTCGGCCGAGATGTCCTTCAGGACGTAGGCCTTGGCGCCCGCCTTCAGCGCGCGCGAGATCTCTTCGTCGGTGTCGTAGGTCGTGAGGACGATGACCCGCGCCCGCGGATCGCGCTCGCGGATCTGACGAACCGCTTCCACCCCTTCCATCACCGGCATCCGCAAATCGAGCAGCGTCACGTCGGGGTGATGCCGCTCGTACGCGTCAATCGCCTCGACGCCGTTGCCGGCTTCGGCGACGACGTGGAGATCCGGCTCCTGGTTGATGATGTTCGCGACGCCAGTGCGCAGGAGCGCGTGATCGTCGACGAGCAGAACGCTCGATTTGGCGCCGCCGGTCGCGTCTTCAGCCGGCAACGTGCACCTGTGTGGGCAATGAAGAGGGCTCCCAGGCGAGCACCACTTCGGTTCCGCTGCGGGGCGCCGTGACGATGGTCAGCGACGCACCGATGCGCTCGGCGCGCTCGTGCATGCTGGTCATGCCGAATCCATCGGTCGGCTGCTCGCGCGCGATCCCGCGGCCGTCGTCGTGCACCGACAGGCGGAAGCCGAGCGATCGCGCCGACGATGCTCGAATCGTGATGCGGCGGGCGCGCGCATGTCTGACCGCGTTGGTCAGCGCCTCCTGCGCGATGCCGAGGATCTCCCGCTCCACTCCGTCGCCGAATCGCGGCAGCTCGTCGAGCTCGACTTCGATCGGCACGCTTGTCGTCCGCTGCGCGAGATCGGCAATCCGCTTCAATGCCTTGACCACGTCCTCGGTGCCGCTGACGTTGGGCCGAAGCGTGCCGACCGAACGCCGCGCTTCGGTCATGTGCGTGCGGGCGAGGTGGATCGCCGTCTCGAGCTTCACCGCGACGGCCGGCTGCAGCAGCGACGCTTCACGCTGAGCCGCCTGCAATTGCATCAGGATCGCCGCGAATCCCTGCGCGAGGTTGTCGTGAATGTCGCGAGCGAGGCGATTGCGTTCTTCGAGGATGGCCTTGCGCCGTTCCTCCAGCCGCCGCTGGTCCGCGAGCCGGCTGTGATGCAGCGCGAGCGCCGCCTGCCGGGCGATCGCCTCGATGAGGACCACGCGCCACCACTGCGTCCAGCACTCTGACGTGTGCGAGCTGGCCAGCGAGATCCAGCCGAGGGTCCGACTGCCGAGCAGGAGCGGCGTGATGACGGTGGCCTGGACGCCCTTGCGCTCATGGAACGCGCGTACCGTTTCGGGCAGACGCGCGTCGTTGCGCTCGTATTCAACCGTCTGCGCCCAGCCCGGCGCATGCGAGAAGAGATGGTTCGCCATGTCCTCGCTTGGAAATGAATGGCGGTCCCACTCGCGGTTCGTGCGCGTGTAGAGCGTGTCGATGATGTACGCCATCCACAGCTCGCACTGCTGCCGCTCTTCGTCGATCAGCCAGACGCTGCACGAGCAGCTGTCGCCTTCCTCGACCATCGTCTTGGTCAGCGCGCCGAAGAAGCCGTCGATGTCGGGTTCGCGCACCAGGAGATCGAGAGCGAGCTGGACGACGTCGGCCTGCATCTTCGCGAGGCAGTCGGCGCGGCGGCGCGCCACGGTCTCGCGGTTCAACGCCGCGCGAAGCACCTCAGGATCGCGCTCGTCCGCCTTGACGCCGTGGTGACGCTCCTCGCCTGCGCAGGGCACTGATTCCATTGGGCGATTATCGCCCATCTCGGGCCGGGTGCAGCATCGTCCAAAAGTCGTAGATCGACCTCGTCAGGAAGTTGCGGCGTCGCTTCGCGCGCACGCATGAAGGAGAACTGCGGCTCCTGCCTGATTGTTCAGACCATCACCGGCGGCGCACAGTGATGGAGTTTCTCGTGAACAGGAGGCAGTGATGACGCGTTGGATTGCAGTGCTTCTCACAGTCGTCGGCGTGATCGGAACCGGTCGCGCCAACGCGCAGGAGGCCGCGCCGGGACAGGGCGTGGTCGTGGTGACGATCATCCCGGGCGGCGCGACGTTCTTCACCGAAAGCAAAGACAGCAGCGGGCCGAGCTTCGGCAACTACGACCTCGGCGCCGGAGTGACGGTCAACTTCAATCGATTCGTCGGCGTCGAGGGCGAAGTCAGCGGATCGCTCGGCATCGAGCAGGACCTGTCGTTTGCGGGTCAGACGTCGAGCGTCAAGACGCCCAATCTGCTGAACTACAGCGGCAACGTCGTGATCTCGGCGGCGAACCACTCGTCCGTCATTCCGTACGTGACCGGCGGCATCGGCGGCCTCAGCGTCTTCGAGCGCCCCGCACTCGGCATCGTCGGGACCGAGACCTTCTTCACCAGCAACGTCGGCGGCGGTGTGAAGTGGATGGCGGGGCGCTGGGGACTGCGCGGCGACTACCGGTTCATCGCCGTGCAATCGAAAGACGACGCGCCGGCGTTCTTCGGCCAGGAGACGCGGTACGGCCACCGCATTTACGGCGCGGTCCTCGTCAACGTCGGACCCTGAAGTGAACACTCGCAGTCTTCGTCCGGATGGTGAGACTCGTTGAAAAGGAACGTATGGCGAAACGAATGATCGTGATGCTGGCGGCGACGGCGCTGATCGTCGCAGCCCTCGGGTTCGTGAAGTTCAAGCAGATCCAAACGGCGATCGGGCAGGCGGCGGCGTTTCAGCCGCCGCCCGAGGCGGTGACGACGATCGTCGCGCAGCAGGAACGCTGGCCGTCGACGCTGAGCGCGATCGGCACGATGGCGGCGGTGCAGGGCGTGAAGGTGAGCGCCGATCTTCCCGGCACCGTGGAGCGAATCGGCTTCGATTCCGGACAGACAGTTCGGGAAGGGGAAGTGCTGGCGCTGCTCGACACGCGGCAGGAGCAGGCCCAGCTGGCGGCCGCCGACGCGCAGCGCGAGCTCGCGCGGCTCAACTTTCAGCGGATGGAAGGGCTGCTCAACGAACGCGTGGTGTCGCGGGCCGAGTTCGATCGCGCCACGGCGGACGAGCGTCAGGCGGATGCGCGCGTCGGCGAGATTCGCGCGGCGATCGCGCGGAAGACGATTCGGGCGCCGTTCTCCGGCGTGCTCGGCATTCGGCAGGTGAATCTCGGTCAGTACCTGTCCGGCGGCGATCCGCTGGTGACGCTGCAGTCGCTGAATCCGATCTACGTGAACTTCGGCGTGCCGCAGCAGTCCGCGGGCGAGATGCGGATCGGCCGCAGCGTGCGCCTCACCGCGGAGAACCTCGCCGGCGCCGACTTCACCGGCCGGATCACGGCGCTCGACTCGATCGTGAACGAGACCACGCGAAACATCCAGGTGCAGGCGACGCTCGCGAACCCGGGCGGCAAGCTGCGGCCCGGCATGTTCGTTCAGACCGAAGTCGTCCTCGGCGAGGCGCGCGACGTCGTCTCGCTGCCGGCGTCGGCGATCAGCTACGCCCCCTACGGCGATTCGGTCTTCGTCGTCACCGATCTCAAGAACGACAAGGGTCAGACGTATCGCGGGGTCCGCCAGCAGTTCGTCAAGGTCGGCAGCGCCCGCGGCGATCAGATCGCCATCGTCTCCGGCGTCAAGCCCGGCGACGAGGTCGTGACGTCCGGCGTCTTCAAGCTCCGCAACGGCGCCGCCGTCCTCGTCAACAACAAAGTTCGTCCGGCGAACAGTCCGGCGCCGAAACCAGAGAACAGCTGATGAAGTTCACCGATCTTTTCGTCAAGCGACCGGTCCTCGCGATCGTCGTCAACCTGGTCATCCTGATCGCGGGACTCCAATCGATCCGCTCCCTGAGCGTCCGCCAATATCCCCGCAGCGACATCGCCGTGGTCAGGGTGTCCACGACGTATGTCGGGGCAAACGCGGACCTGGTGCGCGGATTCATCACGACGCCGCTCGAGCGGGTGATCGCCAGCGCCGACGGCATCGACTACATGGAGTCGTCGAGCGCGCAGAGCCTGAGCGCAATCACCGTCCACCTGAAGCTCAATTACGACACCAACGCGGCGCTGACGCAGATTCAGGCCAAGGTCGCGCAGGTGCGAAATGATCTGCCGCCGGAGGCCGAGGCGCCGATCATCGAGCTGGAGACGGCGGACAATCAGTTCGCAGCGATCTATCTCGGCTTCTCCTCCAACGATCTCGATCCGAACCAGATCACCGACTACCTGACCCGCGTCGTCCAGCCGAAGCTGAGCGCGATCAGCGGCGTGCAGCGCGCCGATATTCTCGGCGCCCGCACCTTCGCGATGCGCATCTGGCTGAAGCCGGACCGAATGGCCGCGCACGGCATCGCGCCCTCAGCGGTCCGTGACGCGCTCGCCCGCAACAACTATCTGTCGGCGCTGGGACACACCAAGGGATCGATGGTCTCGGTGAACCTGGTCGCCAACACCGACCTGCGCACGGCCGAAGAGTTCAAGCAGCTCGTGGTCCGGGAGCAGAACGGCGTCGTCGTTCGTCTCGGCGACATCGCCGACGTCGTGCTCGGCGCGGAGAACTACGAGCAGGACATCCGTTTCAATGGCGAGTCGGCGACGTTCATGGGCGTGTGGGTGTTGCCGACCGCCAATTCGCTCGACGTGATTGCCAAGGTCCGCGAGGCGATTCCGCAGATCAAGGCGCAGCTGCCCGTCGGCATGAAGGTCGGCGTGCCGTACGACTCGACCGAGTACATCCATGACGCGATCGGCGAAGTGCTGCGCACTCTCACCGAGACGCTGCTGATCGTCATTGTCGTCATCTTTCTGTTCCTCGGGTCGTTCCGATCGGTGCTGATTCCGATCGTGGCCATTCCGATCTCGCTGGTCGGCGCCGTGTTCCTGATGCTCGTCGCCGGCTTCACGGTCAACCTGCTGACGCTGCTCGCGATCGTGCTCTCGGTCGGCCTGGTCGTGGACGATGCGATCGTGATGGTGGAGAACGTCGAGCGTCACCTGCATGAAGGGAAGTCGGCGCGGCAGGCGGCGATCGATGCCGCACGCGAGCTGGTCGGTCCGATCATCGCGATGACCATCACGCTGGCGGCGGTCTACGCGCCAGTCGGCATCCAGGGCGGACTGACCGGATCGCTGTTCCGCGAGTTCGCGTTCACGCTCGCCGGAGCGGTGATCG
>DAIUKO010000300.1:0-9717 GCA_036848175.1 Vicinamibacterales bacterium
CCTGCTGCTGATGACGAACACCGACATCACCGGCATTCGCGTCGCCGTGCCCTAGGAGAGCTCGATGAACATGAACCGAACCATCGCCATGGCGGGCTTCGGCGTGATGCTGTTCACGGCGTCGGTCGTCGCACATCATGCGTTTTCGGCTGAATTCGATTCGGACAAGCCGGTGATGCTCGAGGGCGCGGTCACGAAAGCGGATTGGGTGAACCCGCACGCGTGGATCTACATCGACGTGAAAGCTCCGGACGGCAAAGTCGTGAACTGGGCGATTGAGTTGGGACCGCCCAACGCCCTGCTCCGCCGCGGCTGGAAGAAGAGCTCGATGCAGGCCGGCGCGATCATCAAGGTCGAGGGGTTTGCCGCGAAGAACGGCAAGGAATTCGCGAACGCGACCAACATCACGATGCCCGACGGCACGAAGATCTTCGCAGGCACCGAAGAGCCGCCGAAGTAAGACGTTACTGCGGCACCGTCACCGGCAGTTCGGCGGCGAAGAGCATCGTGCGATCGTTGTCGCGAGCCGACCACTTGAGCAGCGTCCGGACGTCCTTCTGAACGACTCCGTCGTAGACCGTCCGGCCGTTCACCACCACCGTGACCGCGCGATTCAGATCGAACTGATCCGGCGACAGCAGCAGCGTGAACGCCGCCACACCTCGGCTCTTCGCGTCGATCCTGTTTCCGGTTCGAATCAGGTCGACGCGGCCTGATTCGCGCTGTCGCGGAAACATCGTGTCCGATTCGCCCGGCAGCACTGTCGGCGCGTAGCGTCCCGTCAATCGCATCGACTCGCCGTCCCGCGAGACCGTGAGCAACAGCGGTCGCCCTGCCGGATAGCCGCGCAGAAGATCCGCGACATCGTCGCCAGACGCTGCCGGCTGATTGTTGATTGCGACTATGACATCTCCCGATCGCAGGCCGATCTGTTCTGCGTTCGATCCCTTGACGACGCGAGTGATGCGTGCGCCGCTCGCACGGATTCCGAAGTCGGGTGCAGGAGGCGTCGACATTCGATTCACGTCGGGAAGCGGCGGCCCGGCTGGCTCCGCGGAACCAAGGCGATTGATGACCAGCCAATGCACGCGGCTCGGGATGTTCGGCGGCCCGCTTTCCCAGGTCAGTGCATCGGGCAGCGCCACGCGAGGATGATCGGCGACGAACCGCTCGACTGAATCCTTGATCGCCGGCCACCACGACGTGTCGTGCGCGGCGTCCGGCTGCGGTCGATAGACGAGACCGACCCCTGCACGCTTCAAATGGTCGATATACGGATCGACGACGCTCGTCGGATACATCGGATCGCGCCCGCCGTTCACGACGAACAGCGGCTTGTTCAGCAGGTTGTTGGGAAACAGATCGCCGTCGGCTTCAGCCGTCTCGTTCTCGAGGACCTTGATGAAGCCGTTGAGCGGCAGGAAGCTCGCGAACGGCGTCGTCTCCCGCATCGCGATGTAATAGGCGCCGGTTCCGCCGTCGGAGACGCCGGCTAGCACGACACGGTTCTCGTCGACGTTGTACGTCCGCTTCACGCGATCGAGAATCGCTTCAAGGTTGTCGACCTGCCGTCCGCTCCACCACGGCGCCTCTCTCCAGGCGCGAGGCATGACGTAAATCTGTTCGACGCCAGACAGCGGGCTGTTCGATCCAGTGCGAGGAGGCGTGTTGGTCTCTATGCGGCCGACGCCGCCGTGGAGTTGCACGCGGACCTGGTATTTGCGCGCCGGATCGTAGGTGGCGGGAACATCGAGCGTGTAGAAGTACTCACCGCTTTCGCCGCGGTAGCTCTCCTGCACGACGCCGCGAGCCACGTCGCGCGAGTAGGCGCGGCCTTGCTCGAGGCGGCGAAACGTCTCGTCGAATCCGACTTCGCTCGCGACGATCTGATCGGCGGCCGCGGCGGCCTCTTTCGGGGTGCGAGCGTGAAAGAAGGCGGAAAATGCGGCATCAACCGCCGGCGGGGAAGTCTGCGCCGCAAACAGCGCCACGCCAGCCATGGCGGCGAGCGCCTGCCTTCGCAGCGCGAAGGTCGCGCTACGGCTTTCCAACGTTCGGCTCGCCAAACTTCGCGGCGTCGATCGGGACATTCACCTTCACGTCGCTGAACTCGAAGTTGTCGCGGCCGTCCAGCCATGCGAATGTCCAGCGGAACGGAAACTTGATGCCGCCGACGTCACGATAGTCGGAGTAGTCCACCTGCGTCGGCACGCGGCCGATCGGCGAGCGCCCGTGGCGCACCATTCGCACCAGCAGGCCCGAGGCATCGTCGAAGTACAGCGTCGCCAGCGTGCCGTTCGGTCCGTTCCCCTGAACGACGGTCACATCCTTGTTCTCGATCGTCGACGGCGGACCGACCCGCAGATTCGTGAGCGCCTGTTTGATCTGCGTCGGAAAAGACAGCATCGCGTCCAGTCTCGCGCCGTCCCGCTCGCTTCCCGCGAGCTCGTATTTGCGGACGACGGCGAGCGGCGTGGCGATCCAGCCGGTTCGGCCGTCGTAGGTTCTGACGCTGACGCCGCGGTCCGGATATTCGGGGAAGCTGATGTGCGTCGCGCGCTTGTCCGGCGCCTGAGCGGAGACTTCGACGAGACCGCCGCCGCCGAACCCGCGATAACCGACGCTCTTCCCAGTCGCCACGAAGCTGGCGACGCGCGCGACGTTTTCGGATCCGCCAATCGCGCGCAGATACTTGTCGAGAACCTGATCGACTGACGGCACTCCCTGCGCCTGCCCGAGCACGTCGTCGGATTCGTCGGGCGGCGTGCCATAGACGACGTCCATCGTCATCGTGGTGATCGGGCGATCGCGGCCGCGATGACAGGTCCAGCAGGTCACCACCTGCCGCCCGTTGAAGTTGTCGCGGTTGATCGCGGTGACCATCTGCACCATGCGGCGGGCCGTGCGCTTGCGAGGCGTGTCGAGTGCCCAATCGACGTGGTCGGTGCCGGCCGATGGATGACAACCGACGCAGTCCGAACCAACCGCCGCCGACATGATGCCCATCGTCAGCAGGAAATCGTCGACGCCGATGCCTTTGAGCGCCTGGACGTTCTTGAAGACGTCCTCGACCATCATCGGTTTCGATGGCGCGGTGGGTTGATTTCCCTGCGCTGAGGCGTGCCGACTGATCCCGATTGCCGCCGCCAGCATCATCGTGACCGCCGCAGCGATCGCCGGCCTCGATCCGCACCTCATGCCCGGTCCCTCAAGGTTTCTTCGGCGTCGCGCTGGGGTTGGCGTGCTGCGACTGCTGGCGGAATTCGTCGAGACGCCGCTCGAGCTTCCGATAGAACTCGGCGCCTTCGCCCGGGTACCAGTAGCTCCGATGACACGCTTCGCACGCCTGGTCGAGATTCTCGCCGACGTCCCACAACTCGTTGACGTCTTTTCTCTTGACGACGTCGAGCGCCTCGAGCGCGACGTTTCTCATCGCCTGGATTCGCGCGTTCCACTCCACCGGGTCACGTTCGACCTTCGCGGTGATCTGCGCCGGCGACAATTCAACCGCGTCGGGTCCGGTGCTGTTGTTCTCGTCGCCAGGCGGTGTGAACGGTCGAGGGATCTTCAGCAGATCCGCGCCTTCCGCGAGCGTGACGGCG
Source organism: Vicinamibacterales bacterium (assembly GCA_036848175.1). Lineage (GTDB taxonomy): Bacteria > Acidobacteriota > Vicinamibacteria > Vicinamibacterales > CAVVIG01 > QHWF01. Next base: position 3,603 of record DAIUKO010000300.1, read on the forward strand.
CCGATGCGGATCTTGTCCCAGTCCTCTTCGGTCCTCGGCGCGACTTCGACGGTCCCTTGCTTGCTCACGGTGGTGCCGACGGCATTGAAGATGTTGTCGGCAAAAGGGTCGATCATGTATTTCATCAATTCCTTGACCGACACGACCGGCTTGAGGTCGCCCCATAGCGCGGTTTGCGGCGTGTTGCTTTGCGCCGGATTCGGCGTTGGCTTCGACGACGAACATGTGCCCATCGTCGCGCCGAGGAGAATCAGACCGGCGCACGTGATTAAACAGGGAAGTCCGCGAACCGTTTGCATTTCCGCTCCATGCGAGGCCAACTTTACACGAGCTGCCGCAGATCTTCGCGGTGCGCTTTCGGGAGGACGACCGATGCGAATGACACGGTGGAAGGCGGGCGAGTGGGGTTCGACCCTGCGCGCAAGCCACTCCATCGAGGGATCTACAACCGTTGAAACGCTTGGAGATGGGCGGTTTTCGAAACCGGTTGGACTGGATTTGTGGCCGCCCCGGCGGCAGGTGCGCTCGAGGCGCGGCGACGTGGGACAATAACGAGCGTATGCCGAACGCCACGATCACGGTGGACGCCGAGTTGAAACAACGGCTCGCCGATCTTGCTGGCCAGACGGGCCAACACGTGGACGAGTTCGTGGAGGCACTGCTTCGCCGGATCGCAGACACTGATGTCCGCTTCGAGCGCGGTGTGCCCGTCTTCCCTCGGCGGCCTGGAGCTCGGACGCTCACGGTGGAGGATGTTGACCGCCTCGCCGACGGCACCGACAAATAGCGTCGGCGGTGGTCGGTCTTCTCGACGTCAACGTGTTGATCGCGTTGCTCGTACCCGAGCACGAGCATCACGCCACCGCATTGGAGTGGTTCACGATCGAGGCAGGGCAGCATGGTTGGGCGACGTGCGCCGTCACTGAACTCGGCGTCATCCGAGTTTGCGCGCAGCTGCCCGGTGGAGCGTGGCCGCCTGAGACGACCGCGGATCGCCTCTTATTGCTCACAGCGGCCAGCCGTGAGTACCGGTTCTGGCCAGACGCCGTCTCGCCGGCGGCGATGGCCGAGGTGCGCAGCGCAAGCACCGGAAAGCAAGTTCCGGATCGATATCTCCTCGGGTTGGCGCGACGACATCAGGGTCGCCTGATCACGTTCGACCGTCCGCTCGCGGCAACGGGCGGCAGCGACGTCGTCTGCCTGCTGCCGCCAGGAACTTAAGGGTTGCGTGTCGGCGTCAGTCCGCGTCAATCCGACGGGGTGGCTGCGTTACGATTCCGGCGTGCGTGTTCCTGCAACAATCGCCGCGGTCGCGCTGTGGCTGTCACCGTGGTTCGCCGCTCGAGATCACGCGCCGCGATTCGAGCTCGTGCAGCCGGACACGTTCGCGGCGCCGGGCGCCATGCCGAACGCGTGGGCCGACTTCGACAACGATGGTCAGCCTGACGAGTTCGTCGGCTTTCGCGGCCGCTCCAATCGCCTCTACAAACAGGACCACGGGCGTTTCACCGATGTCGCTGCCGCCGCGGGCGTGGCCGATGACATCGAGACGCGCGCCGCCGCGTGGGGCGACTACGATGCGGACGGCTCCGTCGATTTGTACGTCGGTTTCATCGACGGCAAGACGCCGAACAGGCTGTATCACAACGACGGCCGCGGGCATTTCGTCGATGACGCGGCGTCTCTCGGCGTCAACCTGACCGGCGTCACGCGGCAGGTGTCATGGATCGACTACGACAACGACGGCGATCTCGACTTGTTCATCGCGTTTCGTGACAAGGCGAACCGGCTGTTTCGCAACGACAACGGACGCTTCACCGATGTCACGGGTCCGTCCGGCATCGGCGATCCGCGCAAGTCGGTCGGCGCGGTCTGGTTCGATATCGACGGCGACGGCGACCTCGACCTGTTCGTCGCGAACCAGAACGGCGAGACGAACGGCCTGTTTCGCAACGATGGCGGCAGGTTCGTGGACGTTGCGCGCGAGTGGGGCGTCGAGGCGCCGCGGGCATCGGCCGACTTCGGCGGCGTCGGGGCGGCGTCCGCCGACTTCGACGGCGACGGATGGTTCGATCTGTTCGTGGCCAACTACGGGCCGAGCGCGCTGTATCGAAACGATCGCGGCCGGCGGTTCGTCGACGTCACCAGGGCGGCCGGTCTTCTCTTCGACCAGCACGCGACGACGCCCGCGTGGGGCGATTACGACAACGACGGCCGTCCGGATCTGTACGTCGCGGGGTTTCTGGCTGGACAGACGCACTATGCCGATCATCTGTTTCACAACGACGGCGGCACGTTCCACGACGTGCTGCCGGCGCTCGTGCGCGAGCACGATGCCAGCCACGGCGTGCAGTGGGTGGACGTCGACGGCGACGGCGCGCTCGATCTCGCGCTGACGAACAACGATCCCGGCGGCGGCCACTACCTGTTCAGGAACCTGCTGTCGGCGACGCCGGCGCGGCGCGCCCTCGCGATCGACGTCGTCGACGGGAAGGGCCGCCATACGAAAGCGGGCGCGGAGGTTCGCGTCTATCGCGCAGGAACGCGGACGCTCATCTCTTCTGGATTAATCGATACGGGCGGCGGCTATTGCTCGCAGAACGTCATCCCCGTCCACGCCGCGACGGCGAACGCGCCGCGAGTCGATGTCGAGGTCACCGCGATGGGCGCGCACGGCCGGACGATGACGAAGCTGACGGCCGTCGATCCGCGATCGGCCGCGCGGCCGCTGGTCGTGAAGGTTCCTTAGCGCAAAAACCGATAGAATGCCGTTGATGAAATGCGAGGCATGACGTGCGCTGGACGAAGGAAAACCTCGCTCGAGTTCGAGGCGTCATCTTGGCCGTCGTCGCTGCGCTGATTCTGGTCGCCTACCTGATTTCCCGCCTGCACGGTTCGTAAGAGCGTCGGCCGAACGCGGAGCCGCCGCCGAATCGTCCGGCGGCACGGAGACGTTCGTGTCCACACCGGCCATTGCCGTGCACAACCTTGTCAAGACGTTCAGCGACCGCGGACGGCTGATCCGCGCCGTCGACGATCTGTCCTTTTCGGTGCAGTCGGGATCGATTTTCGGCCTGCTCGGCCCGAACGGCGCCGGGAAAACCACCACGCTTCGCATCATGACGACGCTCGCGCGTCCGAGTGGAGGCCGCGTCGAAGTGCTCGGCTGCGACGTCGTCAAGTCGCCGCTCGAGGTGCGGCGGCGCATCGGCGTGGTGATTCAGGAGCAGGCCGCCGACCTGCTGCTGAACGTGCGCGACAACCTGCTGACGTTCGCGCGGTTTCACGGAACGTCCGGCCCCGCCGTGCGCAGGCGCGCCGGCGAGGTGATGGCGCAATTCGGCATCGAGGACGCCGCCGATCGGAAAGTGCAGGACTTGAGCGGCGGCATCCGCCGCCGCGTGCAAGTCGCCAAGATGTTCATGGTCGACGTCGAGGTCCTGTTCCTCGACGAATTCTCGAGCGGGATGGACGCGGTCTTGAAGCGCGCGGTGATGGGCATGCTGCGGGCGCAGGCGGCCGAGGGGCGGACGATCGTGCTGACCACGCAGATCCTCACCGAAGCCGAGGAGCTGTGCGACGACATCCTGATCATCAACAACGGCCGGCAGGTCGCCCAGGGCAGCCTGTTCGCGCTGAAGCAGCTGATCGGCCGACTGCACGACGTCTCGATCACGTTCGATCGTCTGCCGGACGATCTGTCGGCGATCGTCGCCAGCTTCGCCGCGGAACACGTCACGGTGGTGCACAACACCGTGCAGCTTCAACTGCGCGCCGAGGAATCCCGCGTCCTCGAGCTCGTCACCGCGCTCGGCCGCCGCGCGCACATTCAGCACGTCGAGATCGCGGGCGCGAGCCTCGAGGACGTGTTCGTGCAGCTCACCCAGCCACAGCAGGAGATGCCGCGATGACCACCACGCGCGCCCTCGAAGCCGTGCTGGTCCGTGAAGCGAAGATTCGCGCGACCAACTCGGTGTTCATCTTCTGGGACCTCGTCTACCCGCTCGGCTATCTCTTCGTCTTCGGGATCGGGGTGAATTCGTCGCTCGGCTTCACCAGCGGGCTGGCCGGCGTCGACTACAACGCGTTCTTCCTGGCGGGCGTGCTCGGCATGGCGAGTTTCGGGATCGCGTCGAACACGTCATGGTCCTTCTTCCTCGACCGCGACAACGGCATCTTCTACGAGATGCTCACCTATCCGATGCGCCGGTCCGAGTATCTGCTCGGCAAGGTGCTGTTCAACGTGCTGATCGGACTGGTGCAGGCGCTGCTGACGCTGATGCTCGCGGCGGCGATCCTGCACATCCCGGTCCGTTTCGATCGCCTGCCGCTCCTCGTCGCGGCGACGGTTGTCGGTACCGCCGGCTGGTTTTTCTTCTACGCGATCTTTGCCTTGCGCATTCGCCGCAATGACGCGTTCAACACCGTGACGTCGGTGTTCTACTTCGTGTTCCTCTTCGCCAGCTCGATGTTCTATCCGCTCGACCCCCTGCCGCGCCTCTTTCGCATCGCCGCGCTGATCAATCCGATCACGTGGCAGATCGACGTCCTGCGCTACGCGACCATCGGCGTCGGCGACGCCGCCAACATTGCAGTCGAGGCGGCGGCTTTTGTCGTGTTCACCGTCGCGGCGTTCGCCGCCGCCATCCGCGCGCTCCAGGATGCGGGGTGAGCGGTCGGTTCAATCGAAACCGCCACGAGCAAGGGTGTATCGCATGATCGACGCATGCGGTCCGTCCTTCACGCGCTCGAGGGCATAGACATCGCCGGTCGGACCGCTCGACGCGGACTGGACCCGCGCCACGGCGGCGCGGTCCTGTTCGTCCAACGCGAGCACGCGGGCCTGCTTCGCCTGGTCGAGGTGTCGCGCGTGGCGCGCGCCGATGATGACGCCCGACACGCCGGGTTGATCGAGCACCCAGCGGATCGCGACCGCGCCGATGCCGACGCCGTGGCGCGCCGCCACCTCCCCGAGCGCCGCGAGCATCTCCTGGAAGCGGTCCCACCCGCCGAACTCGTCGATGATCAGGCGGTACTTCACCAGCGATCGATTCTCGAGCGGCGGGGCAGGATCGGGCTGACCGCGGTAGCGGTCCGAGAGAAATCCGCCAGCCAGCGCGCCGTAACAGAGAAGGCCGATGCCGCCGCGCGCGCACTGTGCGGCCACGGCGTTGGCCGGCCGCCGATCGAGCACTGAATATTGGACCTGGTGCGAGACGACCGGGACACCCGCGCCGACGATCTCCGCCAGCCGCTGCTGGTCGAAGTTGGTCAGGCCGATGTGACGGATCTTTCCGGCGCGGCGCTGCTCGTCGAGCCATCCGGCCGCGTCCACATATCCCGGAATCTCGTAGTCCCACCAGTGCAGCTGCACCAGGTCGAGACGCTCGACAGAGAGGCGCGCGAGCGAGCGGTCGACGCCGCGCACCACGTCCGCGCGCGAGTGCGTCGGCAGCCGATCGAGGTCGGGCACGTATTTGGTGTGCACCTGCACCGGGATCGCGGCGCCCTGCGCGCGCCGCCGCTTCAACCATCGGCCGATCAACGCTTCCACGCCCGTGTAGATGTCCGCACAGTCGAACGTCGTGATGCCCGCCTCGACGAACCGATCCATGTCGGCCATCGCGGCAGCCGCGTCGACGGGACCGTGGCCGCCGGCGAGTTGCCAACCGCCCTTCAGCAGGCATGAGATGGTGTAGCCGGGCGCGAGCTGAACGCGGGGTCGTTCCACGATCATTCTCGAGGCAACGGTACCGCCGTCACATCGCGGTGACGAAACGTGCGTGTGCCAATGCGCGTGATGCGGAATCGCGCGCCGCAGTTGGGGTCGGGACACGCGACTTCGGTGTCGGTGGTCATCCAGTCGTGCGGGTGCGTCATCCGCTGCTTCGCCGGAAGGATGGGCAGCAGCGCGGCAAGCGCGTAAATGGAAAAGGGCTGTCCTGCCGGGAGCGTGAGGTTCTCGCCGCGCAATTCCAGCCAGTCGCCGGCATGGTGGCCGCACACCATCGGCCGATCCGTGGCCACGACTTCGACGCGCAGATCGTAGAGCTCGAACGTGTCGTCGCGATCGCTCATGCCGCTCCTCGCGGGCAGTACTATAACTGTCCCCATG
>DAIUKO010000301.1:0-9688 GCA_036848175.1 Vicinamibacterales bacterium
TACGGCGATCCGCTCGAGCATCCGCAGAAGGAAACCTACTGGGGCAACGTCAACCCGGTCGGGCCGCGCGGCGTCTACGACGAGGCCAAGCGGTTCGCCGAGGCGATGACGATGGCGTATCACCGCTATCACGGCGTGGACACGAAGATCGTCCGCATCTTCAACACCTACGGGCCGCGGATGCGCGTCAACGACGGCCGCGCCGTGCCGGCGTTCATGTCGCAGGCGCTGCGCAACGAGGACGTCACCGTCTTCGGCGACGGCACGCAGACGCGCAGCTTCACCTACATCACCGATCTCGTCGACGGCATCATCAAGCTGATGCTCTCCTCCGAGAACGATCCGATCAACATCGGCAACCCGCGCGAGATGACGATTGCGGAGATCGCCCAGACGATCATCAGGATGACCGGATCGTCGAGCACAATCGTCTACAAGCCGCTGCCGACCGACGATCCGAAGCAGCGGCGACCCGACATCACCCGCGCGCGGACGCTGCTGAACTGGGAACCCAAGGTGGAGCTCGAAGAAGGCCTGGTCAAGACGATCGAGTACTTCCGCACGAAGGTTCGCTAGTTTCCATTCGGCCGCCCTCGAATTTTTTTTCAAGTCCCCCTTGACAAAAGCGGGTTCTCGTCCCACAGTAATACTGTGCTAGTTCACTAATACAGTTACTGTTTGACCATGCTGTTTCGGCCCAATTCCTCGTCCGGCGTCCCGATTTACCTGCAGTTGATGGAGCAGGTGAAGCACGGCATCGAAACCGGCGCATTGCGCCCGGGCGAACAGCTGCCCGGCATTCGTCCTCTGGCGGAGGAGCTCGTGATCAACCCGAACACCGTGGCCAAGGCCTACCGCGAGCTCGAACACGAAGGCGTCATCGAGCTCCGGCATGGCGCCGGCGCATTCGTCGCCGGCAATGCGGGCGCCAAAAAGGTGAGCGAGAAGTTCCGTGCCGGACAGGCGATCGTCGCGGCCGCGGTGGAGCGGCTGCGCGCGCGCGGCGTCACGGACGAAGAGATTCGGCGGTTGTTCGAGGCGGAGCTGGCCGGACTGGCCAGGGCGCCGAAGAGTGGGGGCCACAGTGCGTGACGCGCCCGTCATCGAAGCCGTCGATCTGCGGAAGTCCTACGAGGGTGTCGAGGCCGTACGCGGCCTGAATCTCGAAGTACCCGCCGGCTCGATCTTCGGTTTTCTCGGGCGCAACGGCGCCGGGAAGACCACGACGATCAAAGTCCTGCTCGGGATGGCGCGGCCGACCGGCGGTGGCGTCCGCGTCTTCGGTCTCCCCGCCGACTCCCCCGAGGCGAGCGTCGACATCCGCCGCCGCACCGGATTCGTCAGCGAAGACAAGGACCTCTACGACTACATGGACGTCGACGAGATGATTCGCCTGACGGCCTCCTTCTACCCGCGCTGGCGCGCCGACCTGGCGCAGCGCTATCTGCGCGCCTTCGAGCTGCCGCCCGACCGGAAGGTGAAGGCGCTCTCGCGCGGCATGCGCACCAAACTTGCGCTGCTGCTGGCATTGTGCCGCGGCGCGGAGCTGCTCATCCTCGACGAGCCGACCTCGGGACTCGACCCGGCGGTCACCGAAGAAGTTCTGCAGGCGCTGGTGACGCACGTGGCGAGCGAGGCGATGACGGTGTTCTTCTCCTCGCATCAGATCGCCGAAGTGGATCAGATCGCCGATCGCATCGCGATCATCGATCGCGGCCGCACCATCGTGAGCGGCGCGCTCGACGATCTGCGCGAGAACTTCCGGCGCGTCCAACTCGTGTTCGACGGCGCGGCGCCCGAGGTGGAGTTCAGCGCACCGGGCGTCGTGCGCGTGCGCCGAAATGGCCGCGTCCTGAGCGTGTTGTCGAACGCGGGAGCTGAACGTGTGATCGAAAAAGGCCGCGCGTTCGGTGCGGTATCGGTGGATGTCGTGCCCGTCACGTTGAAAGAAATCTTCCTCGAGACCGTGGCCGCGGAGGACTGAGATGCTCTGGTACAAATCCTGGCTCGAAACGCGCTGGCGATTCCTGATCGGCCTTGCCCTGCTGATCGTGTCGGCGACCGGCACCGTGCTCGTCTATCCACGTGTGGCCGGCATTCTGGCCGCGCCGCCGAAGGTCGACGTCAGCGGCGAGATCGGCCGCCGCGTCATGGAGGCGATCGAGCTCTCCCGTGACTACCGCGGCTACGTGTGGTCGCAATGGTTCCGCCAGAACATGCCGCAGATGTGGGTGCTCTTCGCCGTGCTGATCGGCACCGGCGGGCTGCTCTCGCAGGGGTCGGGAGGCGGCGCGCTGTTCACGCTGTCGCTGCCGATCACACGCCAGCGACTGCTGGCGATCCGCGCCGCGACCGGACTCGCCGAGCTGGTGGTCATGGCGTTCGTCCCGTCGCTGTTCGTCACGATGTTCTCGCCGGCGATCGGGCAGAGCTACAGCCTCGGCGACGCGCTCGTCCACAGCGCGTGCCTCTTCATCGCGGGGACGACGTTTTTCAGCCTCGCGTTTCTGTTGTCGACGGTGTTCGCCGACATCTGGAGACCGGCGCTCCTGGCGTGCCTTGTTGCGGCGGCTTTGGCGGTGACAGCGGAGGTCGTTCGCGAATTCTGGCGCTTTAGCGTGTTCCGGGTGATGACGGCGGAGATCTATTTCCGTGATGGCCGGTTGCCGTGGCTGGGTCTCCTCGCCAGCGCGGCGTTGTCGACGGCGATGCTGTACGCCGCCGCCAGAAATATTTCGCGCCAGGACTTCTGACGCGCACAGCCAAAAGGAGCCCAGTCATGCGTACTCTCACACGAACGCTGCTCGCCGCGCTGCTGCTCTGCCCCGCGTCTTCCCTGCGCGCACAGACGGCCGTCGATCCGTCAGGTCATTGGGAAGGAACGATCCAGATCCAGGACACGCAGTTGAACATCGAAATCGATCTCACCAGAAACGGGAAAGGCGAGCTCGCCGGCACGTTCGGTCAACCGGCGCAACAGGTGAAAGGACTGCCGCTCTCGACCGTCGCCGTCGACGGACGCTCAGTCCGCTTCGTGCTCAAGGCGGGACCGCAGCCGGCGACCTTTCAGGCGACGCTCGCCGCCGACGGCAAAACGATGGCCGGCGAGGCGGCGCAAGGCGGCTACACCATCCCGTTCATGCTGACGCGAACGGGGGACGCGAGAGTGGTCGTCGTGCCGAAGAGCGCAGCGATCGGGACGGAGCTGGAAGGCAGCTGGAACGGCACGCTCGAGGCCGACGGCGGCCAGATGCGGCTGATCGTGAAGATGGCGAATCAACCCGACGGCACGGCCGCCGGCACCGTCGTCAGCCCCGATGGCAGCGGGATCGAGATTCCAATCGCGATGACGCAGAAGGGATCGAATGTCACCATCGAAGTGACGTCGGTCGGCGCGTCGTTCGCCGGTGTGCTGAACGATACGCGCACAGAGATAACTGGCACGTGGACGCAGGGACCGAACACCTTGCCACTCACCTTGCGGCATGCCACTGACGGCAAGGAGTAGCGCCAATGTTCGCGAGCAGAACGATCGCCGCCCACGTGATGCGCGGGGTGATCGCCGCGCCGCTCATCGTCTGGGCACTGGCGCATCAGATGTCCGATCCAGCGTTCGCGATCGCCGCGGGCGTGCTGGCCGTGATCGCGATGAGAGGCTGCCCTCTCTGCTGGACGTTGGGGTTGTTCGAAACCATCAGCGAACGGATGAGGATCCGATGAAACCGCAAAGCAGCGTGCCGCCGTACGGCTGGTACGGACCGGGCTGGTACGGATACGGCTACGAGTACAAATCGGCAACGACCATCGCTGGATGGCCCCTCCTGCACATCTGCGGCGGAATCGACCCCGTCACGATGGCGCCGAGGATCGCTCGTGGGGTGATTGCCATCGGCAACATCGCGGTCGGTCTTCTCGCCATCGGCGGCGTGGCCATCGGTTTCGTCACGGTCGGCGGCGCCTCGATCGGTCTTCTCCTGGCGGTGGGCGGCGCAGCGATCGGCATCGGTCTGTCGATTGGCGGCTTCGCCGTGGGATCGATCGCGATCGGCGGGGCTGCGGTCGGCTTCGTCTACGCCGTCGGCGGCGGCGCCTTTGCACCGGCGGTCATCGATGGCCGGCGCTGCGACGAGGCGGCGCGGGAGCTCGTGCGCCGGTGGTTCAACACGGTGCCGATCACGTGTCGATGAAGCCGCAGGAACAGGTCGTGGTGAAGGGTCAGCCGAGCGACCAGATGCGAGTTTTATAACACATCATGTTATACATACCGCATGTTGAGAGACCTTCGACTGGCTGCGCGCATGTTGGTGCAGGCCAAAGGGTGGACGGCCGTGGTCCTGCTGTCCCTGGCGCTCGGCATCGGCGCCAATACGGCACTCTTCAGCGCGATCAACGGCTTGCTGCTGAAGAAGCTCGCCGTGAAGGATCCCGACACGCTCGTTCGCTTCCGCCACGTGGGCGCGAACCAGGTTCGGACCGACGTCCTCCTTTACGGCTTCACAGCGCCCGACGCCCGCGGACGGCAGGTCGAGCCGACCTTCTCGTACCCGATGTACGAGCAGTTCGTCGCCGACAACCGCACGCTGGCGGATCTCTTCGCGTGCGCGCCGCTCGGGCGGGTGAACGTCGTCGTCAATGGTCAGGCTGAAATCGCCTCCGGGTTTCTCTCCACCGGCAATTACTTTCAAGCGCTCGGCGTCGGCGCGCGGCTCGGACGCACGCTGACGCCGGCCGACGATCGGCCGACAGCCGCGCCGGCTGCCGTGATCAGCCACAAGTACTGGATGTCGCGGTTCGGAGGCAATCCGAGCGTCGTCGGGACGCCGGCGATCGTCAACAACATCCCTGTCACCATCGTCGGCGTGCTGCCGCCCGAGTTCACCGGCGTCGAGCAGGTCGTCGCCGACGCGCCTGATGTATCGCTGCCGCTGGCGCTCGAACCGCAGCTGAACGCCGGCCTCAACGCGCCGCAGTCGCTCGTGTCGCGGCCGACCTTCTGGTGGCTTCATGTCGTCGGCCGTTTGAAGCCGGGCGCCACTGCGGAACAGGTCCAGGCGAATTTCGCGGGTGTGTTCCAGCACACAGCGGTCACGGGCTTCCACGCGTATCTCGCGTCGCTGTCGTCGGTGGAGCGCGCGCGCCTGTCACCGAAGGACGGGTCCGAAACTCCAGAGCTGCGAGTCGACTCGAGCAGCCGCGGCATCTACGACGTGACCACGACGGACCGGCGCGCGATGACGGTGCTGACGGCAGTGGTCGCGCTCGTCCTGCTGATCGTCTGCGCCAACGTGGCCAACCTCCTTCTCACGCGCGCGACCGTCCGCCAGCGGGAACTGTCCGTGCGGCTGGCGCTCGGCGCCACGCGCGCGCGGCTCGTCCGGCAGCTTCTCACCGAAAGCCTGCTGCTGGCGGCAATCGGCGGCGCGCTCGGACTCATCGTCGGCCGCTGGGGACAAGCGCTGCTGCCCGGCGCGCCGGGACAGCCGTCGCCGCTCGACTGGCGCGTGCTGGCGTTCGTGATCGGGATCACGGCGGCGACCGGCATCCTGTTCGGCGTCGCACCGGCACTTCGCTCGACGCGTACCGACGTCAACTCGGCGCTCAAGGAGACGAACCGGAACGTCGCCGGATCGCGCAGCGTGCTCGGGAAGACGCTGGTCATCGGCCAGGTCGCAATCTCGCTCGTGCTCCTCAGCGGCGCCGGACTCATGCTCCGCACGCTGCAGAATCTTCGACACGTCGACATCGGCTTCAACCCGCGCAACGTCGTCCTGTTTCAGGTCAGCCCGGCGTTGAACCGCTACGACGGCCAGCGGGAATTGCTCCTTTACGACCGGATCCGCGAACGCCTTCGCGCGATCGCCGGTGTTCGCGCGGTCTCATGGTCGAATCCATCATTGATGTCGAACCGGAGATTTTCGGGCAGCATCTTCGTTCAAGGCCGTGCCTACGCACCCGGACAGCGCGAGGCGATCTCGGCGGTCATCGTCTCGCCGACGTTTTTCGACACGATGGAGATGCCGCTTCTCGCCGGACGCGGCTTCACGCCGCGCGACGACGCCAGCGCGCCGTCCGTGGTCGTGATCAACGAAGCGGCCGCGCGGCGGTACTTCCCGAACGAATCGCCGATCGGCCGCCGCGTCGGATCGAGCGCCGCAGAGAGCGGCCAGCGGGAAATCGTGGGAATTCTCCGGGACGCGAAGTACAACAGCGTGCGCGACGCGCCGCTCCCGACGATGTATGTGCCATCGCTGCAACGGCCGCAGGGCAGCACGACGTTTCAGGTCCGGACGGCGGGAGATCCGTTGTCGTCGATCGGCAGCATTCGCGAAGCCGTGCGTCAGGTGGACCCGACGCTGCCGATCATCAACGTCACGACCCAGATCGAGGAAGTCGAACGGCGTTTCCTGCAGGAGAGAGTCTTTGCGCAGGCCTACACGCTGTTCGGCGGGCTGGCGCTGCTCGTGTCATCGGTCGGTCTCTTTGGCTTGATGTCGTACAGCGTCGCCCGGAGAACCAGCGAGATCGGCATCCGCGTGGCGCTCGGCGCGCGGCGGCAGGACGTGCTCGCGCTGGTGATGCGCGAATCCATGGTCCTCGTCGCGGCCGGCGTCGCGATCGGTCTCGGCGGAGCGATGCCGGCCAGCCGTCTCGTATCGACGTTGCTCTTCGGTCTCGGGGCCAACGATCCATCGACGATGGCCGCGGCGATCGCGGTCATGGTGATGGTCGCGACGCTCGCCGGCTATCTGCCGGCCAGACGCGCCTTGACGATCAACCCGATCGCCGCCCTTCGCTACGAGTGATGGTTCTTGCGCACCTGGATCGCGTCGATCGAGACGGCGACGTTTTTGACCGCGGCCCAGAAGCGCGACATCTTCTACAACAATGCCGCGCGATTCCTGAGGCTCACCGATAAAGAGATGGTGGCGCAGCACGCGCGCTGATCCGCTCGTCGTGGAGCTGGCGCGCGCGTTCGAGCGCATCGCGGACGTTCGCGCAGATGTTCGCATCGCCCACGCGCCGATGAAAGTCGGCGCGGGCGATGAGCTGCGACGGCTGATACCGCGCGCCGCAGAGAATCAAATCCCTGCCTGAGCCGTGCAGCAGGTCGGCCAGCTCCTCGATGGCGAGCAGTCCGGTCGCATCGAGCGCGGTCATGTTCCGCAGCCGCAGCACGACGATTTCGGGCAGCGACGACAGGTCATGTGTGACGACACGTAACTTGTCGGTGGCGCCGAACAGGAACGGCCCGTGGATCCGGAACACGGTGACATACGGCGGCAGCGTGTGATGCTGCAGACTGTGCACGTGCCCTTCGCGGACGTACTCGTCCGTGACCGCCGTCACCGTGGTCGTGTCGGCGACGCGGCGGATGAACAGAAGCGCGGCGAGAATCATTCCCACTTCGACGGCCACGGTGAGATCGGCCAGAACGGTCAGCGCGAACGTCACGATCCAGACGGCGACGTCGGTCTTCGTCAGCCGAAGCAGCTCGGGAATCTCCGCCCAGTCGCCCATGTTCCACGACACGACCATCAGGATGGCCGCGAGCACCGCCAGCGGGATCCTGCTCGCGAGCGGCGCGCCGAGCATGAGCACCACGAGCAGCGTCAACGCATGCACCATCCCCGCAACCGGCGTCCGCGCACCTGACCGGATGTTCGTCGCCGTGCGCGCGATGGCGCCGGTCGCGGGCAGGCCGCCGACGAGCGGCGAGACGACATTGGCCACGCCCTGAGCGATCAGCTCGACGTTCGAGTTGTGACGATCGCCGCTCATCTTGTCGGCGACCATCGCCGACATCAGCGATTCGATCGCGCCAAGCAGGGCGACCGTCACCGCCGGCACGATCAACCCTGGAATCAATGCCGCGTGAAACGTCGGGACGGTCACGTGCGGCAGACCGCGAGGGATGCCGCCGAAGCGCGTCCCGATCGTCTCGATCGGCAGTTTGAACAGCTGCGCGACGACCGTCATCACCGTCAGCGCGAGAATCGATCCAGGAATCCGCGGCAGCGTTCGATTCGTGACGAGAATGATCGCCAGCGACGTGACGGCGACAGCGGTGGCGGCCCACGACACGGTGGCCGCGTAGGCGGCGAGCGTCACCATCCGCGGCCAGAACTCGCCCGGCACCGAGTCGATCCTGAGACCGAAGAAGTCCCGCAACTGCGTGCTGGCGATCAGCACGGCGATGCCGTTGGTGAAGCCGACCACCACCGGTCGCGGAATGAACCGCACGGCGGTGCCCATTCCGGTCGCACCCATGACGATGAGCAGGACGCCGGCGATCATCGTGCACATGAAAAGGCCGTCGACGCCGTGCGTCGCGACGATGCCGGCGACCACGACGACGAAGGCGCCGGTGGGACCGGCAATCTGTGTGCGCGAACCGCCCAGCGCGGAGACGAGGAATCCGGTCACGAATGCGGTGTAGATTCCGGCCTGCGGCGGGAGTCCGGACGCGATCGCAAACGCCATCGCGAGCGGCAGCGCGACCAGGCCGACGGTAAGGCCGGCCGTGATGTCCGCAATGGCGGTCGATCGCGTGTAGCCGCGGATCGCGGTCAGCGACCGCGGCAGCAGGTGGCGCTGCCCCAGCGCACGCAACCACGGGATGCGCGCGAGCGATGCGGGCAGTTCCGCCATGTCAAATCGCCGTCACAGTTCCTTCGTCATCAACATGAAATGCGCCGGCCTGGTGAGCTTCGGATCGTCGAACGTAGACGTACCCGAGTCGACGTAGCCCAGACTGCGATAAAAGCCGGGCAGTTCCGTTCGCAGATTCACGATCTTGATGTCGATGACGCGGCATCCTGCGGCGCGACAGTACTGCTCCGCGGCGGCCATCATACGACGACCGATGCCGCGCCCCTGCAGTGTCGGCCGCACGGCCAGCATGCCGATGTAGCCGCGCTCCCTTCGCGTCTCGACGTAGATGCATGCGTCGGCACCGCCGGCGTCGCCATCGGCGATCAGAAACGCGCCTTTCTCGAGGAACGCCGCGATCTCGTCGACGTCGGTGCGATCGCGAGTGACGAAGGCGCGCTCGACGGCGAATGCCGCGTTGATGAGCGAGACGAGCACCGGAACATCAGCGATCGTCGCGGTGCGGACGCTGAGCGTGTCCGGCACAGGCACCGCCCTATCCGCGCGCGCCGAATCGTTCTGCCGCGCGGGCGCGCGCCTGCGCGGCGACTTCCTCGCGATTCTTCGGCGGCGCGGTGGTGGTCAGCGAACCGATCAGCCGACGCGCGACGTCGGCCACTTCCTCGATGGCGCGATCGAAGGCTTCCTCGTTGGCTTTCGAGGGTGCGTTGAATCCGCTCAGCTTGCGGACGAACTGCAGTGACGCGGCGCGGATCTCCTCCTCGGTCGCCGGCGGATCGAAGTTGAACAGGGTCTTGATATTTCTACACATCTCTTGGCTTTCTCGCGGGACTCCGCTTACTTTTTTCCACTGGCCGCAGGCGCTGCCGCCATCTTAACGCGTTAGTCTGCGGTACTTGATTCGGTGCGGCTGATCGGCGGCGGCGCCGAGGCGCCGCTTGCGGTCGGCCTCGTAATCCTGATAGTTCCCCTCGAACCACACCACCTGGCTGTCGCCCTCGAAGGCGAGCATGTGCGTCGCGATGCGGTCGAGGAACCAGCGGTCGTGGCTGATGACGACGGCGCAGCCGGCGAAGTT
>DAIUKO010000302.1:0-9654 GCA_036848175.1 Vicinamibacterales bacterium
GCCGCGTCCAGAGCATCCTCTCGAAGCTCGGCGCCAACGACCGCACCCACGCCGTGACGATTGGGCTGAAGCGCGGCATCGTCGAACTCTCGTAGCGACGATACGCGGTCGCTCAATCGCGCTCGGAGGTGACGAAGGTCAACGCGCCGTCGCGTTCCACCTGCAGCACGATTGGTCGCTGCGGGTCCAGGCTTATCAACGCCGTCTTCAGCCCGTCGATGGTCGAGACGGCGGTTCCGTTGACCGCGTGAATCACGTCGCCGGCGGTAATCGAGAGGTCATGTCTGCCAAAGCGTTCCGTCCGTGCGGCGACGATCACCCCGGACGGAACACGGAGCGCAGACAGCGTCGAGGCCAGCTGCTCGTCGATCTCGATGCCGAGAATGCCGAGGGCGTCGATCGCCTGCGGCTCGAGGCGTGTGGCATCGCTCAGATCCAGTTCGGTCCGCATGTGAACGACCGGAACCTCGACCGTCCATTGGGTCGTGCCGCGCAGGAGTCCCAGGACAACGCGACTGGTGTCGCGGCGGGCATTGAGCTGCATCGCCAGCAGCGGCACGCTCGTCGTCGGCTTGCCATCGACGCTGGCAATGAGATCCTCGACGCGGACGCCCGCACTGTCGGCCGGTCCACCCTCGAGCACATCCGCGACCACGACGCCCCATTCGCGAGCCAGGCCGAGGCCGGCGGCGAGCGCGGGCGTCACACCCTGCACGCGGATGCCGATCGAGTCCTGCTCGATATGGCCACGGGCGCGAAGCTGCGGGTAGGCGGCGGCGACGACCGCACTTGGAATCGCGAACCCAAGACCCTGATTGCCGCCCGGCTGGCTGAGGATGAACGCGTTGATGCCGATCAGCTCGCCATCGACGTTGACCAGCGGTCCGCCGCTGCTGCCTTGGCTGATTGACGCGTCGGTCTGGATGTAGACGAGCGGACTATCGGGATCCAGTTGCCGCGCCACCGTACTGACCACGCCCATCGAGACCGATCCGCGCAGACCGCCCGGACTGCCCAGCGCAAGAACGACATCGCCCTTGCGCACGGCGTCGTAGTTGCCGATCGGGAGCGGCCGCAGGTTCGTGGCGTCGATCTTGAGCAGCGCGAGATCGATTTCCCTGGCCACGCCAACGACCCGCGCGTCGAATGTTTTCGCGGCGCCGCCCACCCTCAGGCCGGGTGGCTCGTCATCGGATTCGGTCGAGACCACAATCTGCACTCGGACCGCATGGGCGACAACATGAGCGTTGGTCGCGATGTACCCGTCCCGATCGAGGATGACGCCGGACCCGAGGCTGGTTTGACGCACAATCTCCGCCGGCGAGTCCGCATCGGCACCATCCCGCGGACCAAGGCCCGTGACCAGCACCTGGACGACGGACGGCGACACCCGGCGCACGAGTGCTTCAACGGAATTATTCAGATCCCGCAGCGTGCTGGCCCGGTGGAGAGCGTTCGGAGCGTTCGCCGCCTGCGCCCAGGCACCGGTCACGGACAGAAGCAGGTTGCCCAGGCACATCACGGCCGACACGACGGGTCCAGGACGACGATTCATGAACGCCGTCGAAGCAAGGGGCAGACCAGCCTGTGAGTCTGATTTCGCGCCAGAAATCGCGCGCTCTGCGCACACGCGCTCAGAGATGATGTACGACACCTTCACGCTCGACCGCTTCGCCCAGTAATTTCCCTTCCTCACGCTGGCGCAACGCTTGCTCGACACTCACCGCAAGGAAACGGAACCATGTCGCAGCGAGATGTTGGATATGTGATCGATCGGTTGCTGACGGATGCAGATCTGCGGATTCAGTTCGCCTGCGACCCGCTGCTCACGATCGCCGAGTTCTATACCCTCGGATACGCGTTGACATCGTCCGAGATTGACGCACTCGTGCACGGATCTGCGATGCTGGCTCTCGAACAGGATCTGGTGCCGGAGCCAACGCACTGAACATGCTGTCGCACGTGCCGCGCCCGCGGTCAATTCACTTCGGGCGCTTCGATGCCATAGCGCCGCAGCCGCACGTACAACTGCGTCCGCGAGAGGCCGAGGCGTCGCGCGGTCTTCGACTTGTTCCAGTCGGTTTGGCGCAGCACGTTCTCGATCGTTTGGCGCTCGAGCGTCGCCAGGTCGTTGGGCGACGCGACCGGTGCGGTGTTCGCATGGAGCGAAAGATGCCGGTGCTCGATGACGCCGTCCTCTGCCAGAATCGTCGCCGACTCGAGCACATTGCGCAGCTCGCGAATGTTCCCCGGCCAGGTGTGCGCGAGCAACGCATCGCGCGCCTCGTCAGTGAGATGCGCCGGCGGGCCGCCGAGCGTTTCGGCAAAATCGGCCAGAAACTGCTCCGCGAGCAACGGCACGTCGCCGAGCCGGTCGCGCAGCGCCGGCAGATCGATCGGAAAGACGTTCAATCGGTAATACAGATCCTCGCGGAACGCGCCGCGCTCGACCGCTTGACGCAAGTCGCGGTTGGTCGCCGCAATCACCCGCACGTTGGCCTTCTGGATTCGCGTCCCACCCAGCCGCTGGAATTCACGCTCTTGCAGGAAGCGCAGGAACTTCGCCTGTGCGAGCAGGCTCATCTCGCTCACCTCGTCGAGGAACAAGGTGCCGCGCGCGGCCAGTTCGATCTGGCCGGCCTTGGCCTGCTGAGCGCCGGTGAATGCGCCGCGCTCGTAGCCGAACAGCTCGGACTCGAGCAGCTGTTCGGGCAGCGCCGCGCAGTTGATCGCCACGAACGGACCGCTCTTCCGCGGCGATGCCTGATGAATGAATCTCGCCACGACTTCCTTGCCGGTACCCGAGTCGCCCTGCAGAAACACCGTGGTCTGAGTCGGCGCCACGCGCAGCGCCCGCGTCAGCACGCGCTGCCACGCCGGCGATCGACCGACGATCCGGCCGCAGGCCGGAAGCGCTTCGCCCTTGTCGCTCAGCGTACGGACGCGAACGGCGACACCCTCCGAGCGCCCGCGCGCTTCGGCGCGGTCGCGCTCCGCCGCCGCCAACTGCTCGTGCGCCACCGACACCGCCACGTAGTCGGCGACATGGCGCGCCGCCGGGATGTCGTCGGTCGTGTAGGCGTTGGCGTCTTTGGCAAAGAAGGCCAACCGCATCACCTGACTCTGCGCGAGGGTGCGCACGCAGAGGATGGACCGGTAGCCAGCCGCGACCAGCGCGTCGAGCGTGCGCCGGTCGGCATCGGCGGATCGGACGCGCCGCAAATCGCCGACCAGCGAGAAATCCTTCGTGTCGTCGGCTGCAGACCAGCCGTCGATCGGGAGATCATCGGTGGAGCGAGCCTCGAGCGTCACGTGACCGGCCCGATTCGAGAACTTCAGCGCGAGCGCGTCGTGCGCCACCACGCGCTGGACGATCTCGGAGACACGTGGAAAGACGGCGCGAATGTCCAGAACTCCCGCAATCGTCCGCAAGAGCTCCGTCGATGTCTCGGCGATGAACGCGGGGCCCGATGACGGCGCCGCGTGCGGTCCGGTCCACATCTGCGGCTCGCGATCGACGTCTTCAACACCGCGCGGATTGACTGCCAGAACTGAGCTCATGTCCCACGACCTCCACACTTGTGTGGATTCCTGAGCATGTGTCATTCCAGAATGGCTTGCGGGCACCAAGCACCGATGCAACTCGTTTTCGGATCGACCGTTACGCGACGTCGGTGCAGCACAGAACAGTCGGCCGCGGCGGCTGTCGGGCGGTCTCGAGCGTCAAGATACGGACAGCCGCGTTCGTCGGCGCACATCGAGCGCGACGCGCCGCGCGCACGGATGGCGGCGCCTGATCGAAGGCGTGTGATACGCTCCTGCCGACGACATGGACGATGTGCGTCCGCCCACCGTGTTCGTCATCGACGACGAAGAAGACATGCGCTCGTCGATCGCGGGCCTGTTGAAATCGGTCGGGCTGCGATCGGAAACGTTCGGCTCCGCCCAGGAGTTCCTGCGGCGGCCTTTGCCTGATGGCCCGGCCTGCCTGGTTCTCGACGTCAGACTGCCGGGTATGAGCGGTCTCGAGGTTCAGCGACAGCTCGCAGACGCCGGCCTGCCGGTTCCGATCATCTTCATTACGGGCCATGGCGACATTCCGATGACCGTCAAGGCCATGAAGTCAGGGGCGGTCGAGTTCCTGACCAAGCCGTTTGACGAGCAGGATCTGCTCGACGCCATCCACGTGGCGCTCGAGCGTGACCGGGTCGCACGCCAACTGTACAGCGAGCTGTCAGAGCTGCAGCAGCGGTACGGTTCGCTGACCGCACGCGAACGGCAGGTGATGGGCCTCGTCGTGTCGGGCATGCTCAACAAACAGATCGCGGCGGCGCTTGGCACCAGCGAGATCACGGTCAAAATCCATCGCGGACACGTCATGAGGAAAATGAAGGCCGATTCGCTGGCGGAACTGGTCCGCATGGCCGCCAAACTGGAAGCTGCTCCTGGAGCCAGGGAGTCTCATACCAAGGGATGATTGCGCCGGCCGGCGGCCTGAATACATTGTTATAGCCGATGAGCGGCGAACGGAATTCCTCATTCGTGGCAATTGTCGACGACGACGAGCTGATGCGAGGCGCGCTGCAGGGCCTGCTGAAAGAGGCGGGCTTTTCCGCGCGGGCATTTGCGTCGGCTGAGGAGTTTCTGAACTCGGACGATCGCCGACACGCGGCCTGTCTGATTGCAGACATCCGCATGCCCGGGATGTCGGGACTGGATCTGCAGGCGCGGCTGAACGCAGAACAGGTCAGGATTCCGACGATTTTCATTACGGCACACGGTGACGCGCGAATGCGGATGCAAGCTCTGCGATCAGGGGCCGTGGAGTTCCTCGCCAAACCGTTCGACGACGAGGTCCTCCTGGAGAGCGTGCGAGCTGCGTTGGAGCGCTAACCGCGGCACAGGAACGCTTCCGACGGAGGGCCTCTGTGCGTGGGTTCGAGAAATCGTCCAGTCGCGACGCGCAATCGGATCAGCGCCGGTTCGAGCAGATCATCGGCGACAGCCCCGCCCTGGAGTCGGTGCTCGAGAAAGTCGAGCGCGTCGCACCCACCGACTCCACGGTTCTCATTCAGGGCGAGACCGGAACCGGCAAGGAGCTGATCGCACGGGCGATTCACACGCTCAGCGCGCGGTGCGGACGGGCGTTCGTGAAGATCAACTGCGCCGCGATTCCGCTCGACCTGCTCGAGAGCGAGCTGTTCGGCCATGAGAAAGGCGCATTCACTGGCGCCATCGCCCAGAAGATCGGACGATTCGAGCTCGCCGATCGCGGGACGCTTTTTCTCGATGAAGTCGGCGATATTCCGTCCGCCCTTCAGCCGAAGCTCCTGCGCGTGCTGCAGGAAAAGGAATTCGAGCGGCTCGGCGGCACACATACTCACCAGGTCGACGTCCGCCTGGTCGCGGCCACCAACCGCGATCTGGCGGCGATGGTGCGGCAGTCGGAGTTTCGGGTCGATCTGTATTACCGATTGAACGTGTTTCCGATCGATCTGCCGCCGCTGCGCGAACGCCGTGAGGACATCCCTGCCCTCGTCACTCATTGCGTCGAGTGGTTTTCGAGGCGGGTCGGCAAGCACATTCAGCACATTCCACCGGCGACGATGGCCTCGTTCGTGTCCCATGACTGGCCGGGAAATGTCCGCGAACTGCAGAATCTGGTCGAGCGCGCAGTCATCCTGTCCAACGATGGCGTGCTGCCCAACCCGCTGCCGCCGCCCGGCACTCTCAGCGTAGTGGCCGGACCGGCCACGACGTTGCGTGACTGCGAGCGGACGCTGATTCTCAACACGCTGGACTCGGTCGGATGGGTCATCGGCGGGCTGAGGGGCGCGGCCGCCAAGCTGGGGCTCAATCGCACGACGCTGATCAACAAGATGAAGCGACACGGGATCTCGCGACCGCGCCAAGATGGCGCGGCGTACCTGCCCACAGCCGCGAATCCGCGCGAATCGCCGATCTAGCCACCGAAGTCGTGATGACACGCCGTGGCCGGCGCGCCGATCCGATCATTCTCTGCGCATCGGCAATCACACGTATTGACGACTGACCGCACATTGATGCGCCATCGAAAGACACTGCTCGCCAGATCACGGTGTTTTTCGTGGCATTGATGTTGCGGGGTCCATCCTCGCGGTCATTGCGAGGAGATGGCGATGTCGAGCGATATTCAGGTTTACGGGGCCGACTGGTGCGGGCTGACCTATAGCCTGCGGGAGTATCTGACGAACGCACGTTTCGCGTACGACTTTCACGACGTCGATCGTGATGCGGACGCGAGCGAACTGCTGCTCGCCATCACCGACGGCCGGCGCCGTTTTCCGGTCGTGGTCATCCACGAGCGCGTGCTCCACAACCCATCGCGCCAGGAGCTGCTGCGAGCGCTCGACGAGACCCGCAGCGATCCTCAGCGCTGAACCGGCCGCTGACACCGAGCGAGACCTTCGACTGAATTGTTCCGTTCACGCCAGAGTGTTGGCGGCGTGCGCCGCACCGACCGGTTGCGCAGAGGACGGCCGCGCCAGGAGGAGCAGCGATGCGACACACGCCACACTCAGAGAACACCAACCGCGCGACAGGTCAGAACTCGAGTCGCGCGCCGACGCGAAGCTGCCGCGGCGCCAGGAACTGTTGTCCCGCAGTCACGCTCGACGCGCCCGCCACCCCGAAATCGGGATTCACCGAGCCAAACGTCTTCTCGAAGTAGTTGTCGTAATCGATCACCGTTCGGCGGTTGAAAATGTTGAACACGTCGGCGATCAGCGCGAGGCTGCGCCTGTCGCCGAACTTCAGCGAGTACGCCGCGTGCCCGTCGACGGTCGTCGTGAACGGCGAGCGGGTCTGAACGCCGTCGGTCGTCTGCATGCCGGCGCCGCGCGGGGTCAGCGGAATCTCGCCGCCGTTCTGGTACAGGGGATTGGCCGCGAGCCCGGTCAGCGGCTTGCCCGAGCTGATGTTCAGACCGCCCGACAGCGTCAACCCGTTGTTGAAGACGTCGAGCAGGTACGATCCGTAGATTTTGATCTGATGCGGCCGGTCGAGCGGCAGCGGTCCGGTTCCCAGGTCGCCCTGGAGTCGGATATCGCCTTTGAATCCAAACTGCGGCACCCCGATCGCGGTGTAGCTCGGATCGTTGGTCGGAAAGTCGTACAACGAGGTGATGCCGGGATCGGATTGGCCATTGTCGTCGCGATAGGCGCCTTCGTAGGTGCCCCTCAGGCGCGACCACCGATACGATCCGTAGAGCGCCCACCTGTCGCTGAGCCGCTTGTCGACCGTAAGCTCGACCGCGTTGTAGTCGTGCACCGGCGCCTCGAAGCTGGCACCGAGACCGCCGAGCACCAGCGTGCCCGGTCCGGGATTGGTCAACGTGTAGTCCGCGGTCGCCGCACCAGGGATTCCGAGAAAGGTCGCCACCAGGGGAAACGGCTGCACGTCTTCGAGGACGCGGCCGATGTCACGATGAACGTAGCGAGCCCCCACCGCCAGGTTCCGCGGGAGCTGATACTCGACGCCGGCGAGATACTCGTTGTAGTAACTGAGCTTCACGTTCGGATCGATGACGTCGGCGCCGGCCCCGAGCAGCGTGTAATGCGTCGTCGTCTGGCTGCCAACGGGCCCCGCGAGCACGCCGTTGGGAATCGGCTGCGTGAGGTGCAGATCGAAGTAATCGGCAGTAATAGCGGCGTCGGACGAGAGCGCTCGCGCCGCGAGATCGTTCGGCACGCGCGCGTAGTAGCGGCCGTAATTCCCGTAGACCTTCACGCGGTCGTCGGGACTCCACGCCGCGCCGATTCTCGGCGCCCAGTTCTGTTTGAGCGAGAAGTCCTGCACGATCGTCCCCGACAGGGTTTCCTGTTCGTAGCGAACGCCCGGACTGATCGTCAGCCGGCTGCCGATCTGCCACGTGTCCTCGACGAAGCCCGCCCAGTAGCGCTGCGTGGTGTGACGCGCGGCGTTGAGATTCGCGCGAGTGACGCGGAAGATTTCACCGAAGGTCGGATCGGCCAGGATCGCAATCTGCGCGCCGGTCGCGGTCTGGTCGCCGGCCGGAGTGATGAACGTCGGACCGGTCCGCTGATTGATCTGATCGTAGGCCAGGCGGTCGTAGTTAAACCCATACCCGAGCTGGTGCTGGCCGGCGCCGTTGAGGACGGTCGTCGCCTTGGCGCGATATTGCCAGCTGTTGCTCTTGTTGCCGGCCTCGAAGAACCCGATCCCGCCGCTGAGGACGTTCGGGCTGACGGTGAAGTCGGTCACGGCCGGGTCGTTGACCGACGGGATCTCGATGATGCGGTTGAGCGCGTGGGCGAACGACGCGTCGATCAGGAATCGCGAGGAGAGGGCGCCGCTGTAACGGACGGTCTGGCTGTGACCACCGTATTGATCGATTGAACTGAAACCGGACGTGGTCGTGCGCAGCAGCGCATTGGTGCGCTGGGGACCGTTGTTGCCGTGAGCGGGGTCGCCGAAGAACGACGCGTCGAACCGATGCGGCGCCGTGACCTGCCACGTGCCTTTGGCGGCGTAGTTGATCACCCGTCGATCGCGGTCCACGTCGCCGAGGCTGGCGAGCGGAAAGTTGTCGGGCGCCTGCAACGTCCGCCGTTCCCACTGCGGATCGATGGCGCCAAAGAAGAAGAGGTGATCCTTCCGGACCGGACCGCCGACCGTCGCGCCGGCGTCGGTGAGCTGTGTCGCGGTGGTGTTGACCGTGCCGTTGACGGTGGTCGCCTTGCGCCACGCGTTCTCGAAGCTGTGCGGATGGCTGTACCCGAACACGCTGCCGCGAAGTTCGTTGCTGCCACTCTTGGTGACGACGTTGATCACGCCGCCGGTGCTCTGACCGTATTCCGCCTCGTAGCCGCCGGTCTTCACCTGCACTTCCTGCATGAAGTCGTACGGCGTGCCGTTGCCGAGCGAGCCGAACACGATCGAATATGAGCCGAGCGCGCCGTATCCGCCGTTGGTGATGTTCACGCCGTCGACAACGTACTGATTCTCCAGTCCGCTCGCCCCCGAGATCGACGGGTTGGCCGAGCCGAGCGTGCCGCTGCTGCTCACGCCCGGCGCGAGGTACAGCGTGTCGCTGAAGCGGCGTCCGACCGGAAGGGTTGCGAGCGTCGCGCTGTCGAGATTCGTCGGGCTGACACTCGTGGCGACGCTGGCCGCGCCGGCCGTGCCGACGACCGTGACGCTTTCGGTGATTGCGCCCACGTCCATCGTGAGCGGCAGATCGACGGGCTGATCGAGCCGAACCTGGATGCCGGTTCGCTCGGCGGTCTTGAACCCCTGCAGCTCGGCACGCACGGCGTAAGAGCCCGGGGTCAGAAATGGCACATTGAAACGGCCCTCGGAATCGCTCACCACCGTCTTCGCGCCTTGGGCTCCAGTCACGGTCACGGTGGCACCGGGAATCGCGAGACCCTGCGCATCCACGATCCGCCCGGAAATCCCTCCGGTCGTCGATTGGGCATGCGCGGCCGCAATCGTGATGACGAAGAACAACGCCGCGCACATGATTGACAGCCGCCTCATGGTTCGGCTCCTTGACAGAAGAAGCGTCGGTCGATGAAGTCAACCGACGATGTCATGAGGTCGATGCGAGGCAAAGTCGACGCCATCACGATTTGTCCTGAACGCGTCGGATAT
>DAIUKO010000303.1:0-7099 GCA_036848175.1 Vicinamibacterales bacterium
GCGAACAACCAGACGAAGGTCGCCGGCACGGCGAATCCGTCGTTGACGGTGAGCTACAGCGGCTTCGTCAACGGCGACACCGCCGCGGACCTGGCGCCGCAGCCGACGGTGACGACGACGGCGACGACGTCGAGCCCGGCGGGCACGTATCCGATTACACTGAGCGGCGCGGGAAGCGTGAACTACGCGATCACCTACGTGAACGGCACGCTCACGATTACGGCCAGCGGCGGCGGCACGGCGCCGGTGGCCAACGACAACAGCTACTCGACCACCAAAGCGACGGCGCTCATCGTGGCCACGCCGGGTGTGCTCGGCAACGATACCGGCAACGGCGCGCTGACAGCCGTCCTCGTCACCGGGCCGAGCCACGGCACGCTGACGCTGAACGCGGGCGGCAGCTTCAGATACACGCCGAGCCCGACCTATGTGGGCACCGATACGTTCCGGTACCAGGCGAGAGACTCAGCTGGAAATCTCTCGAACATCGCCACGGTGACGATCACGGTCTCGCAGTTCACTGCGGGTCTCGCGCCGACGATCGCTCCAGGAACCGCGCTGATGGGCACGGCCAGCGACAGCTCGTTCGCCGTGCCCGCCGTGGTTGCGCGACGCGAAGATTACAGTTCGGCACACTTCTACGCGTCCCAACACCGGGCCTCTTGACGTGGTCATCGACGGCAATGGCCCCTGCGACCTTGGTCTGATTCCCGCCCGGACCTTGGGTTCATTCTCAAACCCTGGGCAGACAAATAGTCTTACTCCCGACTCGCGGCTTCATTCAGCAAGGAGTTTGGTAATGGGTTCCCAGTTGCGTTTCGCAGTCGTCGCGACCGTGTTGCTCTTCGCCCCGTGCCGCGCTTTCGCACAGGATCATTTTTTTCAGCCACAGTCGATGCGCGTCGCCACGGCCGACGCCGCGCCGACCGCGCCGGTTCGTCCCTGCGAAACGCGCTTCTTCGATCGCAGTCTGAATGACTTCGGCAGTCCCGCGTGCTACGGCCCCTACGCAATCCGCGCCGCCTACGGCCTGAACTCGATGATCGAGCAGGGCTTCACCGGCAAGGGTCAGACAATCGTCATCCTCAATGCGTTCGGCAGCCCGACCGCGCTCGCGGATCTCCGCGCCTTCGACGAAGCGTTCGGCCTTCCGCATCCGCCGTCGTTCAAGGTGATCACGATGCCGGGAACGCCGGCGTTCGACGTGAACGACCCGAATCAGCTGCAGTGGGCGCAGGAAACGTCGCTCGACATCCAGTGGGCGCACGCGATCGCACCCAGCGCGAAGATCGTGCTGGTGGCGGCCGCCAGCAACTCCGACAAAGATCTGCTCGCCGGATTGACCCACGCGATCGACAACCGGCTCGGACAGGTGATCTCGATCAGCTTCGGCCAGTCGGAATCGTTCCTCGGCGACGACGCCGGGTTGAAGATGGTCCGAGCGTGGGAGCGCGCGTTCGCACGCGCGCGCGAGCGCGGGATCACGGTGTTCGCGGCGGCGGGCGATCAGGGCAGCACCAACCTTGCTGACGAGTTCGGCGACATCCTCCCGAACCAGAACGTCAACTATCCCGCGTCGTCGCCGAACGTGACCGCCGTGGGCGGAACGAACCTGTTCTTCGGCACGGGCGACCACGCCGATCCGAACGGAAAGTATCTCGGCGAAACGGTCTGGAACGACGCGCCGCAGGGGATCTCGTTCGCGGGCGGCGGCGGCGTCAGCGCGCTCTTCGATCGGCCGCGGTATCAGGCGGCGCTGCCGTTCGCGGCACGGCGAGCGCTGAACGGGCAACGCGGCATTCCCGACGTCTCCTTCAACGCGGGCGTCGTCGGCGGCGTGCTCGTCTACCTCGGCTTCCTCGGCGAACCTCAGTTCTTCATCATGGGTGGGACCAGCGCCGGCGCCGCGCAGTGGGCGGGCGTGATCGCGGATCTCAACCAGGCTCTGGGACATTCACTGGGTTTCCTCAACGGGCACCTTTACAGGCTCGGCGCCATCGGCATGTGGGAGCGCGAGGAGCGACATATCGGGATCCACGGCAGGCTGTTCCACGACGTCACGTCCGGAGACAACAGTTTCTGCGGGACCGATGTGGACTGGAACTCCATCTGCGTCCCCGGCTTCAGCGCGGGCAAAGGATGGGACCTCGCGACCGGGTGGGGTACGCCGAATCTCGGCATCGTGGCGGCGCTGTTCGACCACGCGCGCGGACACGACGACGACGACGACGACGACCGCAACTAGCGACGTTCGACTGAAAGAGTCGGGCGACTGGCGGCGCGTGCCGCCGGTCGCTCGATGACGCGGCGCGCGCCGGCTCCTTCCCTCATCCACGCGGTCACCATTCGACAATCACGCGACGCCCGACGCGGCGCCATGCTAGCATCCGTGGCTTGACACACAAGAACGGAGCCTGCCGATGACGCGACGTGTCGTGACGCTCAGCATCGCAACGGCCTTCGTTGCCACCGCGTGTGGCAGCAGCAACACCAGCCCGAGCCAGAGCGGGCCGGTGATGACCTTCTTCGTGACCAGCCAGAAAAGCACGACCGGCAACCTGGGCGGATTACGAGGCGCAGACGCGACGTGTCAGAACCTCGCCGCCAACGTCGGCGCAGGCGCGCGCGCGTGGCGAGCGTACCTGAGCGTCGAGCGCGACCTCGACGGCAATCCCACCAATGCGCGCGACCGAATCGGCGGCGGGCCGTGGGTGAACGTCAACGGCGCCGTCGTCGCGAACAATCTCACCGAGCTGCACGGACGAAAGGGCGACGCCGCCCTCTTCGTCGACGAGCGCGGTCAGCGGATCAACGGCCAATGGACCGGTTCGCCGAGCCCGGTCGAGCACGACATCCTGACCGGTTCGAACGCAGACGGCACGCTGATGCGGGGCTTCACGTGCAACGACTGGACGTCCGACTCGGCGAGCTTCGTCGGGCAGGTGGGCCACTCGGACGGCTTCGGTCCCAACCAGGATCAGTCGGGCGCGCTGTCGTCGTGGAACTCGGCACACGCGAATCAGAACTGCGCGAACACGGCGCCGCGCGGAGGCGCCGGACGGCTCTATTGCTTCGCGCAGTATCCGTGATTCCTGTCGCGGCAATCGTCACCGTCATTGATCTTCGACGAAGCCTGCGCCGCGCTCGAACAGGCGCTCACCGGCTCGTTCCGCCGAGCCGTCGTCGCCGATGTCGCAACCGCGAAGGATTTGAGGGAGGCTCTGCTCCGGCTGCAGGACAGCATGCGGTCGCACGCGTGGAAGGATGGCGACCGCCCGATCTCCTTCGGCCGCTTCGTCAGGGCGTTCGATCGGCTCACGCGAGACGATGGATTCCACGTCCTGCATGACTGGGACGGCAAGGCCGATACCGTCAACGAAGACATCATTCCGGTCGACGTCCTTCATTACCTGATCGACACGCGAGGCGGCGAGGCGGTCGACCGCCTCGCCATCGCGATCCTCGTCGACTACTACCTGTTCCACCTGCTCGCGCTGCTCTCGCTGCGCATCTGGGATGACGGCGACGCCGATGCGAATCTCGAGCGGCTGGCGGGTCTGCTGCGCGAGCTCCAGGGATCCAACGGCAGCGGCCAGCGGTTCGTCGACGATGCCGAAACGCTGATCCTCATCGCCACGTCGCACTTCGAGCTGCACGAACGCGGCTACCAGACGCTGCTCGAGCGGGCGCGAACGCTGAACGAGACGCACCGGGCGAGGATCGCGCTCGGACACGCGTCGAGCATGGCCAGCCATCTGCGCTTCGGATTCGAAGCGACATACGGGCGCGACACGATCGTGATGCGGAACGACAACGTCGCCGACTACCCGTGGCTGTGCTTTGCACTGGTCACGCTGATGCGCGAGTACGGGCGCGCCAGCGACGGCCACGCGCGTGCGAGCGCGCCTTCGCGCGACGCGATCGTCGAAGCCTTGCTGAACGGACTGACGCCCGATGCCCGTGCCTTCCTCGGCGAGCCGCCGTCATCGCTGTCGTCGTGCGACGCCGATCGGCTGGAATTCCGCGCGCGGTTCGACGGCTACCGCGACGCCCTGATTGCCGAATTCGAAGCGCACCGCCCATCCGATCAGGCGTACTCGCCGATTTCGTTCTTCTTCAACTTCTCGCACAACATCCTCAAGGGCACCGTCGTCGACGCGCTGCTGCGGTCGGAGGTCTGGGACGCCACGTTCAACGATCTCCTGACGGCGCTGCCGCGCGGCGAGCCGATCGCGCAGTCGAAGGAACGGCTCGCGAAGACGCTGATGGGATACGCGCGGTCGAATCCGGACACCATCCGCGGCCGCCTCACGCCGGTCATCGTCTACGACCCGCAGGCCGGCCAGCAGGCGTTCACCGTGACGATGCGGAAGGTCCGTCAGTAGCTGCTACAATCCAGCCACCGGAAATGGCAACCATCAGCGCAAGTCCACAGACGAGGAAACGTATGGGATGGGTGATCTTCGTGGCCGGAGCCGTGCTGTCGTGGGGCGCGTACGGCGTGCTGTTGTTCCTGGGACAGACGCAGCTCGGAAACCCGCTCAAGGCATTGCTGTGCGTCGGCGTGGCGTACTTTCTGATCGGGGTCATCGTCCCTGTCATCGGCTTGTCGTCGCAGGGTGGCTTGTCCGGATTCAACACGAATGGCTTGATCACGGCGACCATCGCCGGCGCGCTCGGCGCCGCCGGCGCGGCGTGCATCATCTGGGCGTTCAAGGCGGGCGGACTTCCCGTCTATGTGATGCCGCTGGTCTTCGGCGGCGCACCGATCGTGAACGTGCTGCTGGCGATGGTCATCCACCCGCCGAAGGCGGCGATCAGCCCGATGCTCTACGTCGGATTTCTGCTCGCGTCGATCGGCGCGGCGATGGTCCTGTACTTCCGGCCCGTGGCCTAGCAGCCAACCGCTCGTCTCTCGAGTGTGAGGTCTGTGATGAAGTCCCTCTGCGCTGTGATGCTCCTCATTCCACTCGCGCTGAGCGCGCAGACGCCGAACGACAAGGCCGACCTACTGTCGGAAGCCGCGCGCAAGGGCGACGCGGCGGCGGTCAAGAAGCTGCTCGACGAGGGCGTCGACATCAACACGAAGTTCCGCTACAACCGTACGGCGCTCTCCTTCGCCGCCGACCGCGGACACGTGGACGTCGTCAAGCTCCTCCTCGATCGCGGCGCAGACGTCAACGTGAAGGACACGTTCTACAACGCGACCGCGCTCACCTGGGCGGTGAATCCTGCGATGGGACGCACGCCGCAGCACGCCGAGGTCGTTCGGCTGCTCGTGCAGCACGGCGCGCAGGGTAAAGAGGATGCGCTGATGGCGGCCGCGTCGCGCGGCGAGGTGGACACGATCAAGCTCATCGTCGGCCTCGGCGGACTCGCACCGGCGACGCTGACCGACGCGCTCGAAGCCGCAACGAAAGGGAAGCAAGCGGAGGCCGTGTCTCTCCTCGAGCAGGCCGGCGCGAAGCCGCGCCCGGAAGTGAAGCTCGAGCCGGCACAACTGGCGCGCTATGTCGGCACCTACAGAGGGACTGGCAACTTGTCGCAGCTGACGGTCACGATCGCATTGGCGGACGGCCGTCTCACCGCCACCTTCGGCGGACCGCCGATGACGCTCGTCGCGCGTGACGAGAAGACGTTCGGCCTCAGCGGGCAGCCGGGTTCGACGGTGACGTTCACACTCGAGCAGAACAAGGCGACCGCGATGACGGTCAATGCCGGCGGCAACGCGATGGCGTTGACGCGCGTCGAGGACAAATAACACATGCGACTTCGAGCTTCGCTCGTCGTCTGGGTCTTCGCGGGTTCGATGGTCTCCGCGCAGAACTGGCCGATGTTCCGCGGACCGGCGGCATCCGGCGTCGCCGACGGATCGCCGATGGCGGTGACCTGGGATACGACGACCGGTGCGAACCTGTTGTGGAAGACGCCCGTCGCCGGCGTGTCGGTATCGAGTCCGATCGTGTGGGGCGATCGCGTGTTCGTATCGACGGCGGTCAGCAGCGATGCGAGCGCCGGCATTCGAACCGGCCTCTACGGCGATGTCGAGCCGGCGAAGGACGTGACGAAGCACACGTGGAAGCTCCTTGCGCTCGACAAGCGGACCGGCAAAATCCTCTGGGAGCGCGTGGCCCACGAGGGCATCCCGAAGACGAAGCGGCATCCGAAATCGAGTCAGGCGTCGGCCACGCCGGTCACCGACGGGCGCCGCGTCATTGTCTCGTTCGGATCCGAGGGCCTCTATGCGTACGACATGGAGGGCAAGCCGCTCTGGAACAAAGACCTCGGCGTCCTGAACGCCGGCTGGTTCTACGATCCGGACTACGAATGGGGCATCGGCAGCTCGCCGATCATCTGGAAGAACCTGGTCATCGTTCAATGCGATATCCAGAAGAGTTCGTTTCTCGCCGCGTTCGACGCCGCCACCGGCCAGCCGGCGTGGCGGACCGCGCGCGAAGAAATTCCGTCGTGGTCGACGCCGGCGATCTTCGAGAACAACGGCAGGACCGAGTTAGTGACGCAGGCGACGACATTCATTCGCGGCTACGATCCGGAGAACGGCCGCGAGCTCTGGCGCCTCTCGGGCAATTCGGAGATCACGATCCCCACGCCGATCGTGGGCCCCGGCATCATCATCGTCACCAACGGCTATCGCGGCGTGCAGCCCATTTTCGCGATCAAGCCGGGCGCGAGCGGCGACATCACGCCGGCCAAGGATCAGACCACGAACGCGTCGATCGCATGGAGCACCACCCGCGGCGGACCGTACATCCCGACGCCGGTGATCTACGGCGATCAGCTGTACGTGCTGCAAATCAACGGCGTGCTGGCCGCCTATCACGTGCGAACCGGTGAGCGGATCTATCAGGAGCGCGTCGGCCCCGGCGGATCGTTCAGCGCGTCGCCGGTCGCCGGCGATGGCAAGATCTATCTGACCAGCGAGGATGGCGACGTCTTCGTCGTCAAGGCCGGACCAAAGTACGAGCTCCTCGCCACCAATCACATGGGTCAGGTGGTGATGGCGACGCCGGCGATCTCCGATGGGATCCTGATCGTCCGCGGGCTCAAGGATCTGGTGGCGATCAAGCAGAAGTCATGA
>DAIUKO010000303.1:7199-9576 GCA_036848175.1 Vicinamibacterales bacterium
TCCCCCGACTGGCCGCAATGGCGGGGCCCGAATCGCGACGGCGCGATCGCGTCGTTCACGGCACCGCCGGCGTGGCCGGATCGGCTGGCGCGCAAGTGGAAGGTCGACGTCGGCCTCGGTTACGCGTCGCCGGTGCTGGTCGGCAATCGCGTCTACAGCTTTTCACGGCGCGGCGACAACGAAGTCCTCGCCGCGCTCGACGCCGATACCGGCAAGGAGATCTGGCAGACCAGCTACGCGGCGCCGTTCACGGTGAATCCCGCGGCCGCGCGTCACGAGAAAGGTCCGAAGTCGACGCCGACGTTCGCCGGCGGCAAGCTCTACACGCTCGGCATGACCGGCGTCGTCACCGCCGTCGACGCCGCCACGGGGAAGCAGCTGTGGCAGAAACCGGCCCAGTCGGTGGTGCCGCTGTACCACACCGCGCTGTCGCCGCTCGTCGATCGCGGCAACGTCATCGTCCACATTGGCGGCCACAACCAGGGCGCGCTGACCGCGTTCGACGCCAACACCGGCGCCGAGAAGTGGAAGTGGACCGGCGACGGTCCATCGTACGGATCGCCGATCGCCGCCGACTTCGCCGGCACGCGCCAGGTCATCGCGTTGACGCAGGAGAATGTCGTCGGCGTCTCCGCCGCCACGGGCGCGCTGCTGTGGAAGCGTCCGTTGAGCACGCAGTACACGCAAAACGTCATCACGCCGATCCTGTACGGCGACACGGTCATCGTATCGGGTCTCGAGCAGCCGATTACCGCGTTCCGGATCGTCAAACGGGACAATCAATGGACGACTGAGAACGTCTGGTCGAACGCGGATCTTCCGCTCTACATGACGAACGCGGTCGTGGTCGGCGATACGCTGTTCGGCATGACGCACAAGAACAGCGGTCAGTTCTTCGCCGTCGACGCGAAGAGCGGCAGGACGCTGTGGAAGAGCGCGCCTCGGCAGGCGACCAACGCCGCCATCGTCCACGCCGGCGATGTGCTGTTCATGCTGAAAGACGATGCCGAGCTGATCGTCGCCAAGGCCAGCGCGACGGGCTTCGAACCGGTGAAGCGCTACACGGTCGCCGACAGCGCGACGTGGGCGCAGCCGACCGTCAGTGGCAACCGTCTCTTCATCAAGGACACGAGCTCGCTCGCGCTGTGGACCTGGTAGCGCAGGATCGTCTGCTGCGCGACGAAGCCGATCGCCTGCTCGACCGCCACGACTTCCTGTCGATCCTGTTCGACTACGGCCGGCCTCATCTCAGCGGCAGCTACGCGCTGCAGCTGATGACGTGGCGCGATCTCGACATCTATCTCGAGATGGTAGAGCTGTCAGCCGTCCGCTTTCTCGAGCTCGCGGGCGCGCTGGCCGCCGCGATGACGCCTCGCAAGGCCTCGTTCACGGACCATCTGCACTTTCCGGCAACTGAGAACGTGCCCGGCTTCTACCTGGGCATCCACACCGATCTGCTCTCGCGCGGGGGCTGGAAGATCGATCTCTGGGGCGTCGACGCCAGCACGTGCGCCGAACGTCTGCGGCACACTGAGCGGATCGCCGCGGCGTTGAACGACGAGACGCGTGCCGCGATTCTGTCGATCAAGAACGACGTGTGCCGGCATCCGCGCTATCGCGAGGCGATCACCAGCCAGCACGTCTACGATGCGGTCCTGTCCGCCGGCGTGCGCACGCTCGACGAGTTCTGGCGCTACGTCGGGCCTTTGTCGTAGCGAGGCTTCACGCGGCTCGCTTGCCGATGCAATACAGAAACTTCGCCGTGCGGATGAAGATCTGCCCTTCCGAGACCGCGGGCGAGCTGAGCGTGTAGTCGTCGAAGTCGTTGCGTGCGAGCACTTCGAACGTCGGCCCCGCCTTCACGACGACCGTCACACCATCTTCGTTGGTGATGTAGATCTTGCCGTCGGCCAGCACCGGCGATCCGCTGTAGGTGGCCGGCGGCAACCGCTGCCTGGCGTAGATTTCCTTTCCGGTTCTTGGATCGAGGCACCACATGATCCCGCGGTCGTTGATCACGTAGAGATAGGTGCCGTCGGTCACCGGCGTCGGGACATCGGGGCCGTTGCCGAACGACCAGAGCACGTGCGACCGCGTCACGTCGCCGTGTCCGCCCGCCTTCAACACCAGCATCGGCCGCTCGCGGGACGGCGCGACGATCAGATCGCCCAGCACGACCGGCGACGCGACGATGCGGTAGCTGCCGTCGTTGTCAGGATTGAGGCCGTTGGCGCGCCACAGCTCCTTCCCCGTCGCCGGATCGTGACCGGTGACGACGTCGCCGCCGGTGACGACGATTTCAGTCGTCGTGCCGTTGCGGACCAGCGCCGGCGTCGTGTACGCGTCCGGCGATTCGAAGCGCGCCGACGTCGGCCGC
>DAIUKO010000304.1:0-9570 GCA_036848175.1 Vicinamibacterales bacterium
TCATGCTTCGACGGGCTCAGCATGAGCGGCGAGTCGAAGGGTACATCCTGAGCGAGACGCTCATGCTTCGACGGGCTCAGCATGAGCGGCGAGTCGAAGTCGGGAGTAGACATTGCGCATGCGGGAGCTTCGTTGTACAAGGAGCGCGCGTCGAGCGTGAAGCCGCGAATCGCCGATACCTTCGCTGAAGCCTTCGACATGCGCGCGGCGCGCGTGATCATCACGGCGCAGACGCCGGGCTGGGCGCGGACCGCCGCGCAGTCGATGACCGGCTTTGCGACGTCAGTCATCGGCTGCAAGGTCGAAGCGGGCATCGAGGCCGACCTGCTGCCGGAAGACACGCCCGACGGCCGTCCCGGCGTGAGCGTACTGCTGTTCGCGTTCGACGCGGCCGGTCTCGGTCAGCGCCTCGTCGATCGCGTCGGCCAGAGCGTCCTCACCTGTCCGACCACCGCGTGCTTCGACGGCCTGCCTGACGCCGCCGAGCGCGTGGTCGTCGGAGGACTCCTGCGGCACTTCGGCGACAAGTACCAGTCGAGCAAGTTCCTCGACGGCCAGCGCTACTGGCGGATTCCGGTGATGGAAGGGGAGTTCCTCGTCCAGGAAAGCTTCGGCGTGCAGGCGGCGATCGGCGGCGGCAATCTCCTGATTCTGGCGCGCGATCACGCGGCGGCGCTCGAGGCGGCGGAGGCCGCGTCGGCGGTCATGCGGAACGTTCGCGGCGTCATCCTGCCGTTCCCGGGCGGTGTCGTTCGCAGCGGCAGCAAGGTCGGCGCGAAGCACTACAAGAAGATGATCGCGTCGACCAACGATGCGTATTGCCCCACGCTGCGCGGACGCGGCGACGTCGTGAGCGCGCTGCCCGACGAGGTGAACGCGGTGCTCGAGATCGTCGTGGACGGACTGGATCGCTCGTCCATCGAGCGGGCGCTTCGCGCCGGAATCGAGGCGGCCAGCCGTCCCGGCGTCGTCGAGATCTCGGCGGGCAACTACGGCGGCAAGCTCGGCAAACATCACTTCCACCTGCAGAAGCTGGCGAGCTGACGTGCGACTGCTGGTCTACGAGTTCGCGAGCGGCGGAGGTCTCGCGGGGCGGAACGTGCCCGGGTCGCTCGCGCGCGAAGGCGCCGCCATGCGAGCGGCGCTCGTCGCCGATCTTCTGGCGATCGGTGGTCATGAGATTGTGACCACGTCCGACGCGTGCAGCCGGCGCGGTCTGCCACGCGGCGTCGAGGTGATTCCGCTGCCATCGGGCGACCGGAGACGCGAGGCGGCGCTCGATCGTGCGATCGACAGCGTCGACGCCGTCTGGCTCATCGCGCCGGAGACCGATCGATGTCTCGAAAGATTGGCCGAGCGTGTGACACGGCGGCGGAAGACGCTGCTCGGATCGGACGCCGACGCGATCGCGCGCGCGTCTGACAAGTCTGCCCTCGCGCATCGGCTGGCCGCGCTGGGTGTCCGCCGTCCACGGACTCGTCGCCTCGTGCGAAACGTCGATTCCGCACGCGCCGCTGCCGCGGTTGGATATCCGCTTGTCGTGAAGCCGGCCCGCGGCGCGGGCAGCAGCGGGATCTCTCTTGTGCATCACCGAGGGGAATTGCCGCGCGCGGTCGGCCTGGCACGGACGGCGGGCGGCCGTGGCGCCGTGCTCCTGCAGGAATACGTTCGCGGCGCGGCCGCGAGCGTGTCGCTGATCGCGGATGGACGGCACGCCGTGGCATTGAGCGTCAACGAGCAGATCCTTGCGGCGTCGCCGCCGTTTGCCTATCGGGGCGGACGGACGCCGTTCGATCACGAGCTGGCGCCGCAGGCCGTCGCCGCGGCGCTCGACGCATGTCGCACCGTGCCGGGACTTCGGGGTTTTGTCGGCGTCGACGTCGTGCTCACCGAATCGGAGGTCGTCGTCATCGAGATCAATCCGCGCCTGACCACCGCGTACCTCGGCGTCCGCGCCGCGATGGACGAGAACGTGGCGGCGCTGGCGATGGCCGCCTGCGCCGGCGATTTGCCGGCCGTGCCTCGCGTCCGACGTTCGATCAGGTTTTCGGCGGCGGGCCGGATTGTGTCGTGTGAACGCGCTCGTCGCGAGCGTGGAGCGGCGTGACGGTCGTGGCGGCAGAGATTCTCGGTTGGGATGTCGGCGGCGCCAACATCAAGCTCGTTCGCATCGCGCCGGACCGGCGCGGCGTCGCGACGGTCGACGAGCGGGCATTTCCGCTCTGGCGCGATCCCGCTGGTCTGCCATCCGTGCTTGCGGCGATGGCGGGCGGCGCCGCCACGACATCGCCGATGGCGCTGACGATGACCGCGGAGCTGGCCGATTGCTTCGCCACCAAACGCGAGGGTGTCGCGGCGGTCATCGGTGCCGTCGAACGCGCGTTCCCGGCGTCCGTGCTGTGGGTGTACAGCGTCGACGGACGATTTCTTTCGCCGAATGACGCTCGTCTGCAGCCGCTCGCCGTGGCGGCCGCCAACTGGATGGCTGGTGCGACGCTGGCGGCGCGCGAGAATCGCGACGCACTCTTCATCGACGTCGGCAGCACCACGACCGACGTCATTCCGATCGTCTCCGGCCGGGTGAGAGCCGTGGGTCGGACGGATCCCGATAGACTGCGCTCGGGCGAGCTCGTCTACACGGGGTGTCTTCGTACGCCCGTCTCCGCAGCCGTTCGATCGCTGCCGCTCGGTGGCGCGCGCTGCCGCGTCGCGGCCGAGCACTTCGCCATCACGGCCGATGTGTATCGCTGGCTCGGACGCCTCGGGGAAGACGACTACTCGTGCGACACGCCGGACGGGCGAGGGCGGAGTCGAGCCGACGCGGGCGCGCGGCTGGCTCGCATGGTGTGCGCCGATTCGGAGATGCTGAGCGACCGAGAGATCACGGCGATCGCGAACCACGTCGCGCGCGCGCAAGTACGTCAAATCGCGGATGGCATCAGGCAGGTGACGCGCGTCCTCGGCGCGGAGTCTCCTCGTATCGCAGTTGTTGCCGGCAGCGGCGCGTTCATGGCGCGAGCGGCCGCTGAATCAATGGGCCTCGCGGCGTGCGATCCCGTCGGCTGGCCGGGCGCGGATGCCTGGCGGGCAGCGCCAGCCGCCGCTGTCGCGTATCTCCTCGCGGAACAACTGTGCACGCACGACCATTGACGGACCTCGGCATGAACGAGCGCGCATGGACGCTCGCCGATCAGTGTGTCGCGCGCGCCGCCGAACTCCGAATCTCGGTGCATGCGCTGTCGGGCGGCACGCGCGTGATCGACGCCGGCATCGAAGCGGCGGGCGGCCTTGCCGCCGGCGCGGCGCTGGCGGAGCTGTGCATGGGAGGGCTCGGCCACGTCTCGCTCGTCTCGCTTCCGATCGGAGGCGACGTGTGGCCGGGCGTGCAGGTGTGGACCGATCATCCCGCCGAATCGTGCATGGCGGCGCAATACGCCGGATGGGCCGTCGATCCGACGGGGTTCTTCGCCATGGGCTCGGGGCCGCTGCGCGCAAAGGCGCGCGTCGAACGGGAGCTGTTCGGCAAGCTGGGCTACGCGGAAGACGCCGCGCGAGGCGTGCTCGTCCTCGAGGGGCGCACGCTGCCGACCGACGCGGTCGCGGAGTGGATTGCGAAGAAGGCGGGCATTTCCGCGAGCGCCCTGACGCTCGTCATCGCTCCCACGGCCAGCATCGCGGGCGGCATCCAGATCGTCGCACGCGTCCTCGAGACGGGACTCCACAAGATGGACACCGTCGGGTTCGACGTCAGGCGCGTGGTGAGCGCGTTCGGCAGCGCGCCGCGACCGCCGGTCGCGCGCAACGACATCCGGGCGATCGGCCGCACCAACGACTGCATTCTCTACGGCGGACAGGCGCGCTATGTCGTGCGCGCGGAAGACAACGAGCTCGCTGAGCTCGCCGAGCGGCTCCCTTCCACGACATCGGCCGACTACGGCACGCCGTTCTACGACATCTTCAAGCGATACGACAACGACTTCTATAAGATCGACCCGATGCTCTTCAGCCCGGCCGAGGTCTCGTTGTCGAGCATCACGAGCGGACGGACGTTCCATGCGGGACGCGTGAACGTGGACGTGCTGCGCCAATCGCTGTTCTCCTAACCGTCGACACAATATGCATGTCGTGGTTCTCAGCAAACCGGGGTGGCATGCCGACCAATTGTGTCGCGCGCTGGCCGAGCGCGGTCACGCGGGTCGCGTCTTGCCGTACGAGGGACTGGTCGCGAGTCTGGGCGCGGCCAGCTCACTGTCGAATGGAGACGCGGCCATCCTCGACGCAGACGCCGTGCTCGCACGGTTCATCCCCAGCGGATCGCTCGAACAGATCATCTATCGCCTCGACGCGCTGCATTGGATCGAAGAGCACGGCGTGCCGGTCGTGAACTCCCCGCGCGCGATCGAGCGATCCGTCGACAAGTTCTACACCGACGCACGGCTTCGCGAAGCGGGCGTGCCAACGCCGGAGACGCTGGTGTGCGAACGGATCGACGACGCCATGCCGGCGGTCCGCGCGATGCTGGAGCGAACGTCTCAGGATGGCGGCGAACGCGCGATCGTGATCAAACCGATCTTCGGGTCGATGGGTCATGGGATCGTTCGCGTGTCGGATCCCGATGTGGCGTTCCGTGTGCTGCAGTCGCTCGATCAGATCCGCGCCGTGTTCTACATCCAGCGCGCCGTCGATTCGAGCGGCCGCGACGTGCGCGTCTTCGTCGTTGGCGGCCGAGTGATTGGCGCGATCGAGCGGCGTGCGGGAGACGGGGATTGGCGCACGAACGTGTCGCGCGGCGGTTCGGCGCGCGCCTGCGATGTGCCTGCAGCCTGGGCGGCGCTGGCGCTGCGTGCCGTGGCGGCCGTCGGCGCTGACTACGCCGGCGTCGATCTCCTGCCGTCGAAGGACGGCCGTGTGTTCGTCCTCGAAGTGAACGGGATCCCCGGTTGGCAGGGGTTGCAGCGGGCGACCGGGATCGATGTGGCGGGGACGATCGTGGATCACCTGCTGGATCGCGTGCGAACGCCGCGGCGGTCCGAAGCGACCATGCCAGTATGAGGGTCGAAGGGCTGTCGGTCGAATGTTCGGCGGCGACGGACGTCGCGACCGCCGCGCAGCTCGCCTGCCTCCTCGAGGCGAGCGCGGCGAAGCCGGGCAACGTCTCTCCGGGCCGACCGTTCGCCGATCTGCGCTACGAAGACTTCCTGGCTGGCGCTGCCGCGATTGGCGCGCCGATGGCGGCGGCGGGCTCGCAGCCGCTGGGCTTGACGATCCGCCGCGCGATCGACGCGACGGCACGGTGGACCCGCTCGAACACGAACCTGGGCATCGTGCTGCTCCTGGCGCCGCTTGCGAGAGCCGCGGTCTTCCTGAAGGCGGACACGACATCGGAATCGGTGGCGTCCGGCTTCAGCCGCACGCTTCGCGACGAGACTCGTCGCGTGCTCGACGCGTCAACCGTCGACGACGCCCGAAACGTGTACGCGGCGATCCGTATCGCCGCGCCCGGGGGACTTGGAACGGTCGACGATCAGGACGTCGCGGACGAACCAACCGAGACGCTGTTGAATGTCATGCGCCGCGCAGCCGGCCGCGACGGCGTCGCACGCGAGTACGCGACCGCGTTCGACCTGACGTTCACGACGGGCGTGCCGGTCCTCGAGCGCGCGCGCCGCGACCATCTCTCGTGGCCGGACGCGATCGTCGAGACCTTTCTCACGATTCTGGCGGCCAGCGCCGACACGCACATCGCGCGCAGAGGCGGCGCGGCGATGGCCGCCGACGTCTCGCGCCAGGCGCGCGCGACGATGGCGGCGGGCGGGGTTCGATCGGCCGAGGGGAGGGACGCGATCGAGCGGATGGACCGTGAACTGCGCGACGCGCGTCACATCGGGAACCCGGGGACCACGGCCGATCTGACGGCCGCCGCGATCTTCGTCGCGCTCGTCGGCGGCCGGTGGAGACCATGATGCAGCACCGCGGGAATTTCAGCGTCTCGGTGGCGAAGGATTATCTGGTCTTCTCCTCGGCGCACTTCATCACGTTTGCCGGCCACCGCTGCGAGGCGCTGCACGGCCACAACTACCGCGCGCGCGCAACCGTCGAGGGCGCCCTCGACCAGGAAACGTGGTTCGTGTTCGACTTCGTCATCCTGAAACATCTCATGAAGGAGCTCTGCGACGAGATCGATCACAAGGTGCTGCTGCCGCTGGAGAATCCGAAGATTGACGTGACTGAAGAGGGCGATGCCGTGAACGTCGCCGTTGAAGGGCGGCCGCGCTATCGCTTTCCGCGGATCGATTGCGCGCTGCTGCCGGTGCCCAACACCACAGTGGAGATGCTGGCGGAGATGCTGTCGGGCCGTCTCCGCGCGAAGCTCGAGCAGATGGGCGCGCGCGGCTTGACCGCGATCGAGATCGAGGTCGAAGAGAACTTCGGCCAGTGGGCCGTCTATCGCGAGAAGCTCGCGTGACCCTGCGCCGCGGCGATCTGTTCCGCGCCGATCCGGCCGTCCTGCAGCGCGGTGGCGACGAGCGCGCCGTCGCAGCCGGCGTCGGCGAGACCTATGAGATCGGCGATGCTGCGCACGCCGCCGCCGGCCAGCAGCGTTGCGCGAGGCGCCGCGTCGCGGACTCGAGCGACAAGCCGAACGTCGATCCCGTCACCAGTGCCGACCCTGGCGAGATCGATCACGATGATCGAGGCGACACCAGCGTTGGCGGCACGCGCCGCCACGGCGTCAGCTGACCCGCCCGTCACGCGTTCGTTCCCGAGCGGCTTTCCGTCGCGCAGATCCAGGCTGAAGGCAATGCGCGCACCTCCCACGGACGCGCAAATCTCGTCGAGCGCATCCCACGACCTGAGCGTCTCGAGACCGACGATCGCGTGTGCGGCGCCAAGCTTCAACGCGTGGCGAGCCTGATCCACCGACGATACGCCTGCATCCAGCCAGAGCGCGCCGATGGCGGCCAGTGACGACACCAGTCGATCCTGCGGCGCCCGCCCCTCGATCGCATCGAGATCGGCAGCGTACAGCTCGCGGAGACCGAATCGATCGCGATAGATCCGTGCGAGTGCGCGCGCGTCGCCCGGCTCAATCGCCTCGCCGGCCGCTGATTGCACCGGCGCGTAGCGCTCGCGATCGCCGGCGCGTGCGTGCACGGCGAGTCCGTTTCGCAGATCGAGAACGCCAATGACTCTCATATGATTCGTCGACCTTCACCTGAGAAAAGCACGCCTTGTAGCAGTGAATGGCGTTCGACCGCGCCTTACGGCGCCGTGCAGACCCAGTTCGCGGCGTCTTTCAGATCGCCAGTGCCCTTGTACTTCGCGTACTGCGGATACGCGCACAGGGGACGCGACAGACCCGAGGTCTTGTTCGTCGCGGCGATCGTCGCCGGCGCTACACCCTTCTCGCGCCATTTTTCGAGCGTGCCGATCGTGTCGAACGTGTCCGGGCCGTCGCCGCCGCGGCAGTGCCCCATGCCGGGCACCATGAACAGGCGCGTGAAGTCCGTGGCGCTCTTGCCGATCGTCTTGACGACGCTCGCGTAGTACTCGACCGTGTTGATCGGGGTGATCCCGGTGTCGGCCCATCCGGCGTAGAGCAGCAGCTTGCCGCCGTGCGCCTTGAACTTCTGCAGATCGGGATCGGTCGCATCGACGAAGCCAACCTTTTGATCGATGATCGGCATGTCGCGATCGAGATCGAACGTGTGCCAGTCGTAGCTCGGATTCTGAAACGCCCAGATCCTCACCGTGTCGATGACGTTGATATCGCTGGAGCTTCGAAGCGGCGGCAGCGGGTTGCCGAGGGCCTGACCGGCGAAGATCACCTCGCCTTTGCTGTTCTTCAGGCCGCCATAGAACATCTCGACACCCTTGAGCTCGGCAGGCGTCAGGCAGTCGTTCGACTCGGCGCCTTTGCAGAGGAGGGACGAGAACTTGAAGGTGCACTGCAGCGGGTTGTTCAGAAAGCCCTCGTGAAGCGTGTCGCACGCGCGCATCACCGCGTCGTTGATCATCTGCGCCTTCTCGGGCGAGATGGCCATGTCGGGATGGCGCGCCAGCACGATCTGCCGCGCCGATCCCGCCGTGTGCATGTGGATGTGGCGGTTGGCGAGCGCCCCGGCGATGATGCCGTCGTAATCCTCCGGGAAGCGCTGCGCCGCCATCACCGCCTGACGTCCGCCTGTCGAGCAGCCCTTGAAGTACGAGTACTGCGCGGCGCGCTCGTAGTACGCGTTGATCAGCCGCTTCGACTCCACGGTGGTTTCGTGAACCGCACGATACGCGAAGTCCACGATCTTCTCGGGGTGACCGAGCGCAAACATGCCGTTGGGGCCATCCGCGGCGTTGTGTCCCGTATCAGTCGCCGCCGTCGCGTAGCCGAGGCGCAGTGCGATCTGCATGTCGCCATAGCCCTGAATCGATCCGGCGAATCCGCCGTTGCCGACGACGAGCAGCTTGCCGTTCCAGTTGTCGGTCGGCATCCACAGCTCGCTGTTGATGTTGGAGTCGGCCGACGGCTTCAACGTCAGCTTCACGCGGCAGTGCTGCGGGATCGGTTCGGACGGCGGCGCCGCGGCGGGTGCCGCTCCGCGTCCGCGCCCACGGCCGTCAGCGGCCGGCGGCGCCGCGCCTGGCGGCGATGGAGGCGGCGTGAAGGTGCCCGCGGGAACGACATCGGCGGCGGAGACCGTCGCCTGCGGCGTTGAGAGCGTTTTCAGGTTGTCGCACGGCGTCGATGCGCTGACGAGAAGGACCAGACCGACAGCGAGCATGAGATCTCCTCCTGGCCCGCACGCGAGGCGGCCACTCCGGTTGAAGGTTATACACCCAGCGCTTGTAGAATGTGCGCCGTTGAAGCCGCTCGTCGAGACAGTCGTCAAGCTCGGCGGCGGTGTCCTGGCGTCGGTCGACGTCCTTGAAGCCGTACTGTCGGCGGTTCACGCGGCCGCGCAGGCGCACGCGCTCCTGATCGTTCCTGGTGGCGGGCCGTTTGCCGACGCGGTCCGCGACGTGGATCGCCGACTGCGACTCTCCGATGCGGCGGCGCACTGGATGGCGGTGCTGGCCATGGACCAGCACGCGTATCTCATCGCCGATCGTCTGGCGAGCGCGGCGCTGGTGACCTCACCGCGGGAAATCACGAGCGCCATCGAGGCGAAGAAGATTCCGGTACTCGCGCCGTTTCGTTGGCTCCGCGACGCCGATCCTCTTCCTCGGTCATGGGACGTCACGAGC
This sequence comes from Vicinamibacterales bacterium, assembly GCA_036848175.1. Classification (GTDB taxonomy): domain Bacteria; phylum Acidobacteriota; class Vicinamibacteria; order Vicinamibacterales; family CAVVIG01; genus QHWF01. The sequence continues at coordinate 9,241 of DAIUKO010000304.1, forward strand.
GACAGCATCGCGGCGTGGGTGGCCGGCCGCGTCGGTGCGCGACGGCTCGTCCTGGTCAAACCGCGGGGCGTTGACCCGTCGAGTGCAGCCGTCGATCCACACTTCGCCCGCGCGTTGCCGGAGGGGGTGTCGAGCGTGATCGTCGCGGCGGATCAGATCGCCGCGCTGCGGTCGGCATGTGTCGCTGACCCCAAAACTCCTGGAGTACGGTCGCGCTCAACATAGAAGACACGAAGGACAAAACCGTAAAGAGATTTTTCTTCGTGCCTTCGTCTCTTCGTGGCCGGCTTGTATCTGCGGATGGCATTCGAACGTGATCGTCGTTCACGG
>DAIUKO010000305.1:0-9549 GCA_036848175.1 Vicinamibacterales bacterium
TCTCCGGTATCGACGTAGGTGAACGAGAGCTGATAGCGCGTGAGGACTTTGTCGAAGAGGCGGAAGGTGCCGCCGTAGGTGTTGTCGGACACGACCACGTGGTCGCCTGACCTGAGGAGCGTGGTGATCGCGCCGATCGCCGCCATTCCCGACGCAAACGCGAACCCCGCTCTGCCGCCCTCGATGGCAGCGATGTTGCGCTCGACCGCCATGCGCGTCGGATTCTGCGTCCGCCCGTACTCGTACCCTTTATGTTTGCCGAGCTCGTCCTGCACGTAGGTCGACGTCTGATAGATGGGCGTGATGATCGCGCCGGTCGTCGGATCAGGCTCCTGGCCGGCGTGCAGGCAGACCGTACTGAAGCGAGCGCAGCTGGTGAGTTTCACGGTCGGTACGATACTGCAATTGGTCTATATGTTCTAATAGCCGGAAGCCCACCGCATGGCTCGATCCCGATCATTTCGATCGCGCACGTCGCGAGTGCCGCTCGCTGACGGCGCCGAACCCGGCGAGGGCGTACGGTACGCACTGTTTCGCACGCTGCCGGGCCGCGCCATCGTCATCGGCGCCGCCATCAAGATCGCCATCGGCACGACGGCGCTCGTCATCGGCGCCGTCCCGGCCTTTCTCACCGTCGTCGACACCGTCGCCGGGCTCGCGATTGCCGCCGGCGCCGCGTACTTTCTGTTCCGCCTGATCGTGCTCGCCAAGCGCCGTCTGTTGTGGCGCGTCCGGCGGAAGCTGATCATTTCCTACATCTTCATCGGGTTCGTCCCGGCGCTGCTGCTGGTCGGCTTCTCGCTCCTCGTCGGGTTGCTGCTGTTCTACAACTTCAGCTCGTATCTGGTGCACAGCCGGCTGAGGGCGCTCGGCGATCAGGCGAAGTTTCTCGCCCAGAGCACCGCGATCGAAATCCAGCGGAGCGGCGGTCGCGACGCCGCCGCCATTCTGGCGCGGCGCCAGTCGAACGCGGCGGCGCAGTTCCCCGGGATCTCGCTCGTCGCCGTGCCCGTCGCTCGCGCGTGCGGCTCGGCCGCGTCGGCGCCGCGTCCGGTCCTTCAGACTTCAGACTTCAAGCTTCAGACGTCGGGTCCGTGGTCGCACCTGCCGCCGCCGACGAAGATTCCGGCGTGGGTCGACTGCTCGGGACTTTCTGGCGTTCTCGCCTACACGCATCGCCGCATGGCCGATGCGCCCGACGAGGACACACACGTCGTCGTCCGGGCGGTGGCGTTTCCGGATGTGCCGCAGCCCAGCTTCGCGGTCGTGACCGATGTGCTGGTCGACGATCGCGTGCGCGAGCAGCTTCGCAGCGACACCGGCGTCGACGTGAAGGGGTTCACCGCCGTCATCCGACCGGAAGGCGACAAGCCGCGGCCGATGGAGGGCACGGCCGGCGGCGACCCGTCACGCAAGGACGCCGCCGCGAACGAGAGCGGTCTGCTCAACAACCTGAGCAGCTTGATGGAGTATCGCGACTGGAACAGCGGCGAAGCGGGGACGCTCATCGTCTACACGCGCCTCAGCATGGGGCAGCTCTACGATCGGATCTCGGCCGCCGAAGGCAGCGTCGGCCGCAGCTTCGGCCAGGGGCTGCTGCTGATGCTGTTCGTCATCGGCGCGCTCTTCCTGATCATCGAGTTCATCGCGCTCATCACCGGGTTCGCGCTCGCCAAGTCGATCACCGGATCGGTGCACGAGCTGTTCACCGGGACGGAGCGCGTCCGTCAGGGCGACTTCACGCACAAGATCGCGGTCTCCTCCGACGATCAGCTCGGCGAGCTCGCCGGATCGTTCAACTCGATGACGGCGAGCATCGAGGACCTGCTGCGCCAGGCGGCCGAGAAGAAGCGGCTCGAAGAGGAGCTCCGGATCGCGCACGAAATCCAGATGTCGCTGCTGCCGCAGGGACCGTTGACGATGCCCGGATTGTCGGTGACGGCGCTGTGCGTGCCGGCGCGCGAAGTCGGCGGAGACTATTACGACCTGCTGCCGCTCGACGATCATCGGGTCGGCGTGTTGATCGCGGATGTCTCGGGAAAAGGGACGTCGGCCGCGCTCTACATGGCCGAGCTGAAGGGGCTGGTCCTGTCGCTCAGCGAGATTCATCGATCGCCGCGCGACCTGCTGATCGCCGCCAACCGGATCATCGCGAAGCATCTCGACGCGCGCAGCTTCATCACCATGACCTACGCGATCCTCAACCTGCGCACGAAGACGATGACCTACGCGCGCGCCGGGCACACGCCGCTCATCTACGTCCCGGCCAACGGCGCCGACCCCAGACGCGCGCGCATTCTCGCGCCGGACGGCCTCGTCCTCGGCTTGAAGATCGACAACGGCGAGATGTTCGAGCGGCTGCTCGAGGAGGAGACGATTCCGCTGTCGCCGGGCGACCTGTACCTGTTCTTCACCGACGGCATCAGCGAAGCGATGAACGCCTACGACGACTGCTTCGGCGAGACGCGCCTCGGCCAGCTCGTCGAGGCGCACGCGCACCTGCCCTCGGACGAGCTGCGCGAACGGGTTCTCCGCGAGATCGCCGCGTTCGTCGGCGATGCGCCGCAGCACGACGACATGACGATGATCCTCCTCAAGGTCGACGACGAAGTCGTCGCGGCCGTGGCCTGACGTGGTCGAGATCTTCACGACCCATTCAGACGTCGAAGCGCGCGTCGTGCGCGGGCTGCTCGAAGCGCACGGCCTCATGTCGGTCACCGCCTCGTCTGCCGCGCCGCAGGCCTTGTGGCCGGTGTCGATCGGCGGACTGGCGGAGATCCGCCTGTCGGTGCACGAGAGCGAGGCGGAGGACGCGCGGCGCATCATCGACAGCCACCGCATCGAGGTGCCCAACGGCCAGGTCGTCCGCCTGCGCGACGAGTTCGAAGGGCTGCAGCAGGCGATCGGCTATCGCTTCCGCGATCGCGGACTGCTCGAGCACGCGATGACGCACACGTCGCGCGCGAACGAAGACGTCAGCGGCGGCGTCGTCGACAACGAGTCGCTGGAATTCCTCGGCGACGCCGTGCTCGGGTTCGTGATCGCCGATCTTCTGTTCCGCGAGTTTCCCGGATGGAACGAGGGGCAGAAGTCGAAAGCCAAGGCGGCGCTGGTGTCGACGGCGGCGCTGGCGCGGCAGGCAGAGCGCCTCAACGTCGGCGAGCACATGCTGCTCGGGCGCGGCGAAGAGAAGACGGGCGGTCGGCGCAAGCAGGCGCTGCTCGCCGACAGCTACGAGGCCTTGATCGCCGCGATTTATCTCGACGGCGGCATCGACCACGCGCGCGCATTCCTCGCGCGCGAGTTTTCGCCGCTCATCAGCGAGGCGCGCGAAGCCGGCGTCCCCGGCCAGGACTACAAGTCGGCGCTGCAGGAGCTTCTCCAGTCGCGCGGCGACGCGCCGCCCGAGTACCGTCTCGTCGGCACGATCGGACCGGATCACGACAAGAAATTCCACGTCGAGGTGCTCGTGCGCGGCGAGGCGATCGGCGAGGCGATCGGTCCGAGCAAGAAGGAAGCCGAGCAGGAAGCGGCACAGGCCGCGCTCGAGAGAATCAGGAATTAGGAATTTGCCATGCAGGAGGGGCTGTGGCCAAGAAAGCAACGAAGAAGGCTGCTGGAGATCGGACGAACGCGACGCGGTTTCCGGGCGAGACCGCCAAGTACCGGGCGGCGCGGGACAAGCTGCTGAAAGGCGAGATCGCGCTGCGCCGTCACGCCGAGGCGATCGCGGCCCAACGGCGCAAGCTGCCGCCCGGCGGACCGCTGCCGGAGGATTACGTGTTCGAGAGCGCCGACGGCCCGGTGCGGTTCTCGGATTTGTTCGCGCCGGGGATGGATACGCTGATCGCGTACAGCTTCATGTTCGGACCGGAGATGCCGGCGGCATGCGCGTCGTGTACCTCGATGCTGGACAGCCTCGACGGCGAGGTGCCGCACGTCACCGAACGCGTCAACCTCGTCGTCATCGCCAAGTCGCCGATCGACCGCATTCTCGCCTTCGCGCGCGAGCGCGGATGGCATCAGCTGCGCCTGCTGTCGTCGGGCTCGAACACCTACAACCGCGACTATCACGGCGAGAACGCGAAGGGTGCGCAGATGCCGATGATGAACGTGTTCGTGCGGCGCGCGGGGCGGATCCACCACACGTGGGGCAGCGAGTTGCTCTACGCGCCGGCCGATCGCGGACAGAACGCGCGGCACGTGGACATGATCTGGCCGCTGTGGAATCTGTTCGACTTCACGCCGGACGGCCGCGGCACGACGTGGTACCCGAGACTGCGGTATGAACCGGCAGTGGTGAGAACCTAGCAATCAGGAATTTGGAATTTGGAATTCCACATTCCAAATTCCAAATTCAGTCGATCTCGATGATGCCGGACGGCGGTCCGCCGACCATGGCGAACGCCGGTTCCGCCTGCGGTTGCGGCTGCGGCTTCGGCAGCTCAGTCTGCGGCGGCAGCCGCGGCAGCGCATAGCGATGCACTTCGCGAGCGAGGTCGTCCTCGCTCGGCGCGGTGGCGCGGCAGTGGAGGCGGACCCAGACGCGCAGCAGCGGGTCGGTGAAGCTGTAGCGCTTGGAGCGTGAGGTGACGAGGTCCACGTCCTCGAGCCACGACAGGTAATCCTTCGTCGAGCCGGGCGTCCGCTGCAGCCGCTGCGAGATTTCCGTGAGCGTCAGTCCTTCTTCCTCGCCGAGGATCTCGAGGATCGCCTTCAGCGCGCCGTAGCCGCGGGCGCGGTGGAGGCGCAGCTCGTAGCAGAAGCTGCATTCCTTCGCGAGACGACCCTCGGGCGCGAGCAGCGACACCAGCGCGCTGATCGGATCGCCGATGCCCGCCACGGCGGCGCTCGCGGCACCGCCTTCGCCTGCGCCGTGCTCGCGCATCGCTGCCAGTTCGTCGGCCACGGCGCGCACGTACGACGGACGGCCGTCGGCGAGACTCTGCACCGTCCGGGCGAGATACTCCGCCTCGTCTGCGCTGGCGGGACCGCTGCCGGCGGCCGGCGCGGGGCCGAGAATGTCCTGCGTGTCTTCCAGCGCGAGCGCCGGCATGTTGATCACTTCGAACCGCGCCGAGCGGTCGCGCAGCAGACGCAGCGCGCGCGCGACGTAGCGGCTCGACAGGACGAAGCGGTTCGTGCTGTTCGCGATGCCGTCGACGAAGTCGTGCAGCACGCGCCGGAGACCTGGGAAGCTTTCAAACGTTCGCAGCTCGAGGAATTCGTCGAGCAGAAACGTCGCCGGCTCGCTGCCCGATGCACGCGCGTGTGCGAAGAACGCCAGCGTCGCATCGAACGCCGGCCGCGCGCCCAGCGCCGCCGGCGCCGATGTGTCGACGGCAGGAAAGGACGACACCGCCGACACCGCGCGCAGGAAGCGCTCGGGCGTCGTCGCCGTCCGTTCGACGTCGACGTACTGCGAGGAGGCGCGGCCGATTCGCTCGCGCAGCTGATGGAGCAGCGTCGTTCGTCCGCTGCCGCACCCGCCGACCAGCACGGGGATGCGCGACGGGGATGCGTCCAGCGCCGCGGTGACGCGACGCGCCAAAGACATACGAGGGGTTAACATGCGTCGTCCTCACGCATCGGAATACGGAGCCCTTCACGCTCAACCGTGGCGATCGCCTCGGGATAGCCGGCATCGGCATGGCGCACGACGCCGATCCCCGGATCGCAGGTGAGCACGCGTTCGAGTTTTTCGTCGGCATCGGTCGTGCCGTCGGCGACGATGACCATCCCGGCATGCAGCGAGTAGCCGATGCCGACGCCGCCACCATGGTGAACCGACACCCACGTCGCGCCGCTCGAGGCGTTGAGCAGCGCGTTCAGAATCGGCCAGTCGGCGATCGCGTCGCTGCCATCGCGCATCCCTTCCGTTTCGCGATAAGGCGACGCCACCGATCCGGTGTCGAGATGATCGCGGCCGATGACGATCGGCGCTTTGATCCGGCCTTCGCGGACGAGCTCGTTGATGCGGAGGCCGAAGCGCGCGCGCTCGCCGTAGCCGAGCCACAGGATTCGCGCCGGCAGTCCCTGGAACGCCACGCGCTCCTGCGCGAGTCGGATCCAGCGCGTCAGCGCCTGATTGTGACCGAACATTTCGAGAGCGGCCTCGTCCGTCGTGCGGATGTCGGCGGGATCGCCTGACAGCGCGGCCCACCGGAACGGGCCCTTGCCCTCACAGAAGAGCGGCCGGATGTACTCGGGCACGAAGCCCGGGATGTCGAATGCGCGCGCCACGCCGGCCTGTTTCGCCTGCGCGCGAATGTTGTTGCCGTAGTCGAAGGTGACCGCGCCTCGCGACTGCAGCGCGAGCATCGCGCGAACGTGCTCCGCCATCGCCGCCATCGATCGATCCACGTACTCGGCTGGATTGCGCTCGCGCAGCCGGACCGCTTCGTCGAGCGTCAGGCCGTTGGGCACGTAGCCGTTGAGCGCATCGTGCGCTGACGTCTGGTCGGTGAGCACGTCCGGCGTGATGCCACGCGCGACCAGAGCTGGCAGCACATCCGCGGCGTTGGCGCGTAGTCCGATTGAACGGGCGTTACCCTCGCCTGTCCACTGCGTGACAGCGTCGAGCGCCGCGTCGAGGTTATCGGTCGCCTCATCTAGATACTTAGTAGCCAGCCGACGAGCGATCCGTTGCGGGTCGACTTCGATCACGAGCGCCGTGGCGCCGTTCATCACGGCGGCGAGCGGTTGAGCGCCGCCCATGCCTCCCATGCCAGCGCTGACGAATAGTCGGCCTTTCAGCGAGGCGCCGAAATGTTTCCGCGCAACGGCCGCGAGCGTCTCGTAGGTGCCCTGCACGATGCCCTGACTGCCGATATAGATCCAGCTGCCAGCGGTCATCTGCCCGTACATCGTGAGGCCGCGCTCCTCGAGGTCGCGAAAATTTTCCCAGGTCGCCCACGCCGGGACGAGCAACGCGTTCGCGATGAGCACGCGCGGCGCGCCCGGATGGGTCTGGAACACACCGACCGGCTTGCCCGACTGCACTAGCAGCGTCTCGTCGTGCTCGAGCGAGGTCAGCGACCGCACGATGGCATCGAACGCTTGCCAATTCCGCGCCGCCTTACCCGATCCGCCGTAGACGATGAGATCGTCCGGCCGTTCGGCGACGTCGGGATCCAGATTGTTCATCAGCATCCGCAGCGCCGCCTCTTGCGGCCAGCCCTTGCACGTCAGCGACGTGCCGCGCGGTGATCTGATGATGCGTGTTGCAGTGGTCATGAAAGCTGTGCGGCGAGAAAGTTAGACCTTAAGAAGCGGAGCGTGTGTTGTCAAATTGAAAATGAAAAATTTTTTACTTGACTCGCGCGCCGCACGAGTTTTCAAACTCGCTCGACGCGATCAATTCCGTGATCACGCGGATATCCGGCGCTGGCGCGCGGTCGCCGTCGAGCGCGGGCACGCGCGATCGCACGAGCGCGTGAACTTTTTTCAGCGAAGCCGAGGTGTCGAGCGGCGCGAGCAGGTCGATCGCCTGACACGCGCACAGAACTTCGATCGCGATCACCTCGCGCGCGCGCGCGACGGCACGCTCGCTCTTCAGCGCCGCGGTCATGCTCATGCTGACGTGATCTTCCCTGTTCGCAGACGTCGGGATCGTGTCGACGCCGGCGGGATGGGCGAGCGTCTTCAACTCCGACGCAACGGAGGCGGCCGTCACCTGCGCCAACATGTAGCCCGATCGGACGCCGCCTTCCGTCGTCAGGAAGGCGGGCAGGCCGCTGAGCGCCGGATTCACGAGCCGATCGATCCGGCGTTCGCTGATCGTGGCCAGTGGTACCACGGCCGCCGCCAGCAGGTCGGCGGCCAGCGCAATCGGCGCGCCGTGAAAGTTGCCGCACGACACGATGTCGCCGCTGTCGGCGAACACCATCGGGTTGTCGGTGGCGCTGTTCGCTTCGACATGTACCGTGTCGCGGATGAACCGCATCCCGTCGCGGGCCGCGCCGTGCACCTGCGCGGCGCAGCGCATCGAGTAGGCGTCCTGGACTTTTCCGCAGAACTCGTGGGACTTGTTGATGCCGCTGCCGCGCATCAACATCTCGATGTTGGCCGCCGACGTCCGCTGGCCGGCGAACGGCCGCGCGTCGTGGATCCGCGCTTCGAACGGATGAATCGACCCGCGCAGTGCATCAATTGACAACGCTGCGGCGATGTCGGCGGCGCGCGCGAGCTGCTCGGCGCCGGCGAGGGCAAGTGCCAGTATCGCGGTCGACGGCTGCGTGCCATTGATGAGGGCCAGCCCTTCCTTAGGGCCGAGCCGGATCGGTTTCAGACCGGCATCGGCCAACGCTCGCAGCGCGGGCTTTTCAGGCGCGCGCCCTACATCCGATCCGTCGGAGAGAACTTCGCCTTCTCCAATCAGCACGAGCGCGAGATGGGCGAGCGGGGCCAGGTCGCCGCTGGCACCGACCGACCCTCGCGACGGCACGGCGGGATGTACACCTTTATTAAGGAGCGCGATCAGCGCGTCCAGCGTCGTCGCGCTGATGCCGGAGAAGCCTTTCGCCAGCACATTGGCGCGCAGCGCCATCGTCGCGCGCACCGTGCGAACCGGCAGCGGCGCGCCGACGCCGGCCGCATGACTGCGCAGCAGGTTCACCTGCAGCTCTTCGAGCGCGCTGGGCGCGATCCTGACGTCGGCAAACGATCCGAAGCCGGTGTTGATCCCGTACGCCGGCTGATCGCCGCGCGCGACGCGATCGACGACGGCGCGAGAGGCGTGCACGCGTTCGCGCGCCGCAGCGCTCAACGCCACCTGTTCGCCGCGGTCCGCAATTGCGAGCAGCTGTTCGATCGTCAGCGACGTGCCGTCAAGTTCGATCATTTACGAGTAAAATCTTACTCCGCTCACCGCTCGTCCGGAGCCTGTCGAAGGGCGAGCGCAGCGTACATCCTGAGCGAGACGCTCAGGCTTCGACATGCTCAGCATGAGCGGCGAGTCGAAGGGCTCACCATGAGCGGTTTGGGTGACGTCAAATTCAACTATGAATCTTGCAGTCTTGGGTGCGCAGTGGGGTGATGAAGGCAAGGGCAAGATCGTTGATCTGCTGACGCCGCACTTCTCGCTGGTCACGCGCTATCAGGGCGGTCACAACGCCGGCCACACCGTCTACGTCAACGGTTCGAAGTTCATCCTGCGTCTGATTCCCTCGGGCATTCTGCATCCGGCGGTCACGTGCGTGATCGGCAACGGCGTCGTCATCGATCCGCAGGCGCTCTTCACCGAAGTGGACGAGCTGACGCGGAACGGCATCGACGTCGACGGCCGGATTCTGATCAGCGACAAGGCGCATCTCATTCTTCCGTATCACCGCGACCTGGATCTGCTGTCCGAGGCGCGGCGCGGCGAGAGGAAGATCGGCACGACCTCGCGCGGCATCGGTCCGGCCTACGAGGACAAGATCGGGCGCCGCGGCATCCGCGTCTGCGACCTCACCGACCCGAAGGGGCTCGAAGAGAACGTTCGCGACAACGTAACCGCGCGCAACCGGCTGGTCCAGGACAGCACGATGGACTGGAAGCCGGTGCTCG
>DAIUKO010000306.1:0-3579 GCA_036848175.1 Vicinamibacterales bacterium
CCTACGTCGATACCGGAGACCTCGACGCCACCGAGCGCGCGTTTACGGAAACCACTCGCATGCTGTTCGTGGAGACGCCGTCGAACCCGATCATGCGGATCACCGATCTGCGCGCCGCCGCCGAGCTCGCGCACCGGCGCAACGCGCGCCTCGTCGTCGACAACACCTTCGCGAGCCCGTACGTCCAGCGTCCGATCGAGTTCGGCGCCGACATCGTCACCCACAGCACCACGAAATATCTCAACGGTCACAGCGACAGCGTCGGCGGCATCGTCGTCTCGCAGCGGGATGACGACAACGAGTGGTTCAAGTTCGTGCAGAACGCCGCCGGCGCGATTCTCAGCGCGTTCGACTCGTGGCTGGTGCTGCGCGGCACCAAGACGCTGCCGATCCGGATGCAGCAGCACAACGCCAACGGCCTGGCGCTCGCCGAATTCCTCAGCACGCACCCGAAGGTGAAGAAGGTCTACTATCCGGGTCTTCCGATGCACCCGCAGTACGAGCTCGCCAAAACGCAGATGCGCGGGTTCGGCGGCATGCTCGCCTTCGATCTCGGATCGCTCGAGGCCGCGCGGCGCCTGCTCAACGGCGTCCGGCTGCACGCGCTCGCCGAGAGTCTCGGCGGCGTGGAAACGTTGATTTCCCATCCGGCGACGATGACGCACGCCAGCGTGCCGGCCGACCGCCGCGCGGCCCTCGGCATCACCGACGGCATGGTGCGCATTTCCGCGGGCATCGAGGACATCGAGGATCTGAAAGAGGACCTCAGTCAAGCGCTCGAGCGCGTCTAGTTCGCTCGCGCTGTTTGCTCCCTGGACGACGACGCGTGCTCGACTTCCTCCTTCACTTCGACAAACACCTGCTGGAGTTCGTCGCCGACTACGGCCGCTGGGTGTACGGGATCCTCTTCGCGATCATCTTCGCGGAGACCGGATTCGTCGTGACCCCGTTTCTGCCGGGCGATTCGCTGCTGTTCGCCACCGGCGCCCTTGCCGCGACCGGCGCGCTCAGCGCGCCGGCGGTGTTCATCCTGCTCGCCGCGGCCGCGTTCACCGGCAATGCCGTCAACTACACGATTGGCCGCATCGTCGGTCCGCGCGTATTCAGCGCGACCGACAGCGCCGGCATCTCCCACAAACTGCTCAACCGCCAGCATCTCGAGCGCGCGCACGCCTTCTTCGAGCAGTACGGCGGAAAGGCAGTGATCCTGAGCCGCTTCGTCCCGATCGTGCGGACATTCCTCCCCTTCGTCGCGGGTGCGGCGGCGATGAAACCGGCGTCGTTCGCGCTCTACAACCTCGTCGGCGCGGTCGGATGGGTCGGCCTGTGCCTCGGCGCGGGACTGCTCTTCGGCAACATCCCGATCATCAAGAACAACTTCTCGCTGGTGACGATCGGGATCGTGTTCGTGTCGGTCCTGCCGATGGTCTTCGAGTACCTCTCACACCGGCGCCGTCAGTCGTAGGGGGGCGCCGCGACAGTCGAGAGCCGGGCGCCTTTGAGGCCCGGCGACGCGTAGGCCTTGAAGGCCGCCCTGCGAGTACTCATCGCGTCTCGTCGCTGACCCATCGCAGGTACGCGTCGCTTCCCCCTTCGACACCGACGACGATGAGCTCAGGAAGCTCGTATGGGTGCAGCTGACGCAGCCGCGCTTCGAGCGCGGCCAGGCGATCGCGCGTCGTTTTGATCACGAGCTGACGCTCGGCGTCTCGCTCGACGCTGCCCTTCCACCGGTACGCCGACATCATCGGTCCATGAACGTTGACGCACGCAGCCAGCCGCTCGTCGACGAGCGTGCGCGCCAGCTCGTCCGCTCGCGCATCGTCGGGCATCGTCGTCAACACGATCACCAGATCGGGCATTTACCGGATGTACTTTTCAAATGAGTTGTTGTACTGTGTGCCACGCGTGACCGCAGAAAGCCGATCCGGAGTCAAGCGCCGCGCACCGAACCCAAAGCGTCCCGCGAGTCGAAATCGCCGCATCGTTCACTGGGTGATCATGCTCGTCGCTTCGATTATCGTCGTCAACGGCCTCGTCGGCGACCGCGGGCTGCTGGCGATGCTGCGCGCGCGCCACGAGGGCGACGTCCTGGCGGCGACGATCGCGCGACTGCGCGCCGAGAACGCGCGTCTGCGCGAGGAAGTGCAACGGCTGCGCAGCGACCCCAACACGCTCGAAGAAGTCGCGCGGCGGGAGCTCGGCCTGATCAGACCCGGCGAGAAGGTGTTCATCATCAAAGACGTGCCTCCGACGAAGAACTGAACCGTCCCGCCCGCAGGATCGCGGCGGCGGCGAAGGCCAGCGCGGCGCTTCCCACACTCGCCAACGCACCCAGCTTCAACTGCTCCAGAATCGGCCCGGGCGGATAGGCCGCGATCGCGAAAAACAACGCGACGGTGAAGCCGATGCCTCCCGCGATGCCGACCACGACGACGTCGTTCCAGCGGAGGTGCGCGGGAAGCCGAAGGCCGGCAGCGACCGCGACGGCCACGAACAGACAGATGCCGATCGGCTTGCCGGCAATGATCGCGATCATCACAGCCCAGGTTCCAGCACCCACCGCGCCGAATCGAACGCCGGCGTTGGCCAGGCCGAAAAAGAACAGCACAACCTGCACGGGATACTTGAACGCGCGCTCGAACCGGTTCAACGCATCACGAGCGCCAGGCGGCGCCTCGACGAACGGCCCGGCGTCACGCGCGGCGCGCGGCAGGAACGGGATGATCGGTACGAGAGCGAGCGCGGGATGCAGGCCGCCGGAGAACAGCGCGAGCCACGACGTCGCGCCGCCCAATATGACGTACGGCCAGAAGCTCGGCATGCGAGCGCGCCGCAGACCGTACGCCAGGATCAACGCGGTCGCCATCAAGAGCGATCCGACCAGCAGATGAAGCTCGCGCACCGGATAGAAGACGGCGAGGATCATCAGCCCCAACGCGTCGTCGGCGATGGCGAGCAGGAGGAGAAATGGAATCGCCGGGTGCGGCCGGCGGCCATAGATCAACTTCGCGACGAGAAAGCTGAAGGCGATGTCGGTCGCGCACGGAACCGCCCATCCCGCCATCAGCACGACCTGCCTCGAGTAGTTGATGTAGGCGACATAGATGAGCGCCGGCGCAATCATGCCGCCGACCGCGGCCACGGCTGGCACCGCCGCGCGGCGCCAGGTGTGCAGCGCGCCGCCGGCGGAGGTCGCTTCGACGATCTCCTTTGCCGCGAGCGCGAAGAAGAACACCATCCCGACGTCGTTGACGAGGAACTCCAGCCGCGCTGCGAGTCGATAGTACCGTTCCGCGTCCGGCGTATTGGCCCAGACAAGAGCGATCGCCGAACCGACGGTCAAGACGAGCGAGTGTTCGACGATGTATTCGACGAGCGCGCGGCGCCGACTTCGCATTTCTCGCGATATTGGACCACACACCTATGAGATCCGCTCGTGGTGAGCTTGTCGAACCGACTTCGCATTTCTCACAATATTGGACCACGCGCCTATGATCCGCTCGTGGTGAGCTTGTCGAACCACGAGCGGGCTTGGGAAGCGTTAAACTGGTTTCTGGTCAGGAGCGACAGTGCGAA
>DAIUKO010000306.1:3679-9535 GCA_036848175.1 Vicinamibacterales bacterium
ACGAGCGGGCTTGGGAAGCGTTAAACTGGTTTCTGGTCAGGAGCGACAGTGCGAAGCGTCAACGGACTGCATCACATCACCGCGATCGCCGGACCCGCGCAGGAGAACCTCGATTTCTACGCGGGCGTGCTCGGCATGCGTCTCGTCAAGAAGAGCGTGAACCAGGACGATCCTGGCACGTATCACCTGTTCTACGCGGATGCCGAAGGACATCCCGGTACCGATCTCACGTTCTTTCCATGGGCGCATCTCGCGCCGCCGCGCCTCGGCCACGGCCTCGCGACTGAAGTCGCACTCGAAGTGCCGCCCCGCAGTCTCGACTACTGGGGCTCTCGATTGCAGAAGTACGGGACGCCGCTCCAACCGGTCGAAACGCGTTTCGGCGAGAACGTGCTGCCGCTCGTCGACCCGCACGGATTGAAGGTCGCGCTCGTCGAAAGCTCGCGGCCACGCACGTTCACGCCGTGGGATGGCAGCCCGATTCCGCCGGAGCGCCAGATCCGCGGACTCTACGGTGCACAACTCTGGGAGCGGCACGTCGAAACAACGACCGCGTTTCTGACGGGAACGCTCGGATTCACGCGGCTCGGCGACGAGAATGGCTGGACGCGCTACGGTTTTCCCAACGCCGCGGGCGTGGTCGACATCCGTGAGGTTCCCATCGGCGCGCGCGGTGCGTGGGGCGTGGGCAGCGTGCATCACCTCGCGTGGCGTGTCGACGACGAGGCGCATCAGCACGACGTGCGGGAACAGGTGGTCGGCGCCGGCGGCCACGCCACCGAGGTGATCGATCGCTTCTGGTTCAAGTCGGTGTACTTCAAGGAGCCGGGCGGCGTCCTGTTCGAGCTCGCCACCGATGGTCCCGGCTTCGCCGCCGACGAGGATCCGGCGCATCTCGGCGAACAACTCGTCCTGCCGCCCTGGCTCGAGAGCTACCGCACGCAGATTCAAAGTCAGCTGCCGGCGCTGAAAACGCCGGAGCCCGTCACTCGTTGATCGTTCGGTTGGGGCCGACATCGGTCGGCCCCGACATGTGATGCCCGACCTCGACTTCGTCCACGTCTACGAGCCGCCGGCGGATCCGAATGCGCCGATCCTGCTGCTGCTGCACGGCACCGGCGGCAACGAACAGGACCTGCTCTCGCTTGGCGAGATCCTCGCGCCCGACGCGGGAATGCTGAGCCCGCGCGGCAAGGTGCTCGAGCGCGGGGCGCCGCGCTTCTTCCGCCGCCTCGCGGAAGGTGTCTTCGACATCGAGGATCTGAAGTTCCGCACCGGCGAGCTCGCCGACTTTCTTCTCGCCGCCGCCGCGCGATACGGGTTCGATGCCGCACGGCTGATCGCCGTCGGTTTCTCCAACGGCGCCAACATCGCGGCGAGCACGATGTTGTTGCGGCCCGATGCGTTGACCGGCGGCATCCTGATCCGCGCGATGGTGCCTCTCGTTCCGGATCCGCTGCCGACGCTGCCGCGCACACGCGTGCTGTTGTCGAACGGCAGAACCGATCCGCTCGTGTCACTGGACGAAACCGAGCGCCTCGCGAAGCTCTTTCGCGATGCCGGGGCCGACGTCACGCTGAAGTGGCAGCCGGGCGGCCACGAGCTTACACAGGGCGATGTGTCCGCTGCGCGTCAGTGGCTGACTGGGATTGGGACGGCCTGAAGCCGTCCCCTCCCTACGCCGTCGCTGCGGCAGGCGCCGGCTTGTATGTACTGAATCCCCACAGGAAACCTTCCACGTCCTGTGCGTAATACGCACGCGCGCCGTAGCTGGTCGTCTCGGGTTCACGGACGATCTTCGCGCCGGCCTTCTTCGCGCGCGCGAAGTGCGCGTCGGGATCCGGCAGATACACCCAGAGTCCCTGCCTGTTCTCGCCCCACGCTTCGGCGCTCCTCGGACCCGTTTCGATCATGAGCGTGCCGGGACCAAGGCGCAGTTCCGCGTGCATGACCTTGCCGTCGGGTCCCGGCACTTCCAGCCCTTTCTCGAACCCGAACGCGCGCCCGAGCCAGTCGATCGCCGCGCGCGCGTCGGCGTAGTGCACGCCGATGAAGATGTTCGGCTCGCCGGCATGCTTCCCCGCCATGTCGTAGGTGCCGAAGCCCCACAGGTGCCCTTCGAGATCGCGCGCCGAGTACTCGCGCGAGCCGTAGTCCATGTCTTTGAGCGGCATCGCGATGTCGGCTCCGGCGGCTTTCGCGCGATCGTGATGCGCATCGACGTCGTCGACATGAACGTAGATGCCCTGCCGGACCTTCGACCATGGATGATCGGACGGCGTGAGGTGCGCCGAGCTCACGCCGACGACGCCGGCGCCGAGGTGCAGCTGCGCGTGCGCGATGCTGCCGTCGGGGACGGTGTGCTCGACGTCCGTCTCGAAGCCGAAGGCGCGTGTCAGCCAGTCGATCGCCGCGCGGGCGTCGTTGTAGCGAAGGGCGGGAAAGATGTTGGGGCGGATTTCCGCAGTCATGTGGTCCTCCATCAGGGGTCCGGCTAAGGCCGGACGCCACCGTTACCTGTCAACGTGGAGGAAGGTTAGCTGGCTGGTCGCTCCAGAGTCTTGGACGAATTTTACCTGTCGGCCGAGAAGCCGCCCTGGGCGGGCATCAGGCTGTTGACGAGCTCTCGCGGGGTGACGCCGGCAAACTCGCGCACGTCGCGGGTGAAGTGGGCTTGATCGTAGTAGCCACAGTCGTCAGCGAGATCGACGAGCCGCATGTCGCCGCCTTTGATCATCTGCACCGCGCTGGCGAAGCGCAGGATGCGCGCGAGCGTCTTCGGCGTCAGACCGAGGTGCTCGCGGAACTGCGCGATCAGATGCTTCTGGCTCCAGCCGACTTCGTCGACGATTGTCGCCATCCCAATCCGTCCGCGCGTCTGCATCAGCCGGCGCCACGTCCACAGCACCGCCGGCGCCGGCGCGCGCGCGGCAGCGATCCGGGCGCCGATCTCGCGATCGAGGATCGCGAAGCGCGCGTCCCACGTCGGCGCGTCGTACAGCTCCATCACCAGCCGCGGTCCGGCGTGCCCGAACATCTCTTCGAGCGTGACGATCCGGTTGGCCAGCGCGTGCAGCGGCTGGCCGAGAAACAGCCGCGCGCCGAGAATCGTGAGATTGATCTGAATGCCGCCGGACGGTCCCGCCGATCCGACGAGGACGAACGTGTCGAAGGGTCCGGTCGTGAAGCTGTCGAAGTTGGTCCAGCGCGCTGGATGGTCCGCGTCAAAGATGCGGACGGGGGCGCCGAAGTTGATGATCAGCGGGATGATCTCCGTCGGCAGCTCGCGGCGGCACAGCGGCGAGGCCCAGTGTTCGAACCAGCCGCAGTAGTCGCGCACGTAGGGACGCAGCCACGGCGCCGGCACGCCCGGCGTCATCTCCCACCGGCCGAGCGCCGACTCACCGGTGATGGTCCTGGCGGACGCGACCAGTTCACTTGTTGGCATTCTTGATCGCGTCCATGTATTCCTGATGACAGCGGGAACAGGCCTCGTAGACGTCGCCGCCGATTGTAAAGAGAAGATCGACGTTCTTCGCTTCGGCCGCCTTCCACGCCGCCTGACCAGTGTCGATCATTTCCTGCGACCGCTTCATCCACACGTCGCCGTCCTTGGCGCGCGGGCTCATCATCAGCAGATTGCCGGACTCAGTGAGGACGATCGCGGCGTTGCGGACTGCGTCCCACTCCTCCTGATTCTTGGGCCGCCGCTGGAGGACGCCGTCCTTCGAGATGATCTCGCCGGTCGCCTCCCAAATCACGTCGGCGCTGGGATCGATCGCGCCGAGCATCAGCTGTTTGACGTCAGCGACCGGTTTGAACGGCGGCGGGTCGGGTCCGCTGCCGCATCCACACGACAGCGCGGCGCCGCAGGACAGTGCGGCGCCGACTGCCAAGGTCTTCACAGTCCGCATGAGTTGTGATTATAACGGCGGCGCGCGGCGCCGCCGGTGTCGGGATTTGGGATTTGGGATTCGGGATTTGATCGATCAAATCCGGAATCCCAAGTCCTTTCGGGGATCACCAATCCACGCGCGCGCCGATTTGGAACCGCCTGCCCTGCACGACGCTGCCGGGAGCGAAATAATTGGTCCCGACCGTTTCGTTGACGGTGAGAACGGTCGAGAAGTTCGAGAGGTTGAAGATCTCCGCGAATGGTTGAATCCGCGTGGTGCCGGACTGGAACGTCCGCGAGATCTGCGCGTCCAGCGTCTTCACGTAATCGTAGAACTGCGTCGTCGGATCGACGACGCTGACTGTGAGATTGCCGCCGCCGGTGAGCGCGACGCCGGCGATCGCGCTGTTGAACGTATAGAACGATCCGATGCTGATTCCCGGACGCGCCTGGAACGTGAGGCTCGTGCTCACGTCGTAGGGCAGGCGATACGCGCCGGACGCCTTGTAGAGTGTCTTGAACGGCGGCACCTGATCGCAGAACCGATAGTTGTTCGGATTCGACGGCGTCGCGTTCGCGGCGGTCGTCACCGGGCCGTCGCAGCCGTTGGTCGCGGTCCGCTCCGTCGTGATGCCGCCGAAGACGAACCCTCGCGACAGCCGGGCGCTCATGCTCACTTCAAATCCGTTGTAGACGCGCGAATTCTTGTCCGACCACGTCAGCACGTTATTGACGAGGCCCAGCTTGTTCGCGTTCAGGTTGTACATCGTGATCACCTGACCGCCGCCGTCCGGCAGGTTTGTGTTCTTCGGAACCGTGATCGAGAACGGCGTGTAGTCGGTGTCGGGATTCACCAGCGTGTTCTTCGTGTATTGCAGATGCTGGAACGTCCGGTGGTAGAACCCCGCCGTCACCGACACGCGCGGGAAGAGCTCGTGCTGCACCGACACGGTTTCTTCCCAGTTGGTCTGCCGCGGAAGGTTTGGATCGAACTGCGTCGTGCCGATCCCGGGCAGCCCGAAGTTGACGTTGCGCGTCGGTCCGGTGATCTCGTTGGCCTGCAGGTTCCCGCTCGCATCGAAGATCGTCCCGTTGCGATCGAAATCGGTCCAGGTGCGCGCATCGGTCTGGCCGCTCAGCGGATTCACCGATGACGCGAGCCCGAGCGCCTGCTGGCCGAGGAACTTGCCGATCGAGGTCTTGAGCGCCGTCTTGCCGTTGCCGAACAGATCGTAGGAGGCGCCGAGGCGGACCGACCAATCCTTCCAGCACGGCAGACACGACACCGGTGCGATGTTGGCGCGCGCGGCCTGCGCCGCCGGCGACATGAAGACTCCGCCGCTCGCCGACTGCGCCGGCGTCGATGCGTTGAAGTAGTCGAAGCGGCCGCCGTAGGTGACCGTCAGCCGCGGCAGCGTCCACTTGTCCTGAGCGAACAGGCCGAGGTTGGCGTTCAGATTCTCACGGCGCTCGTACGGCGAGTTGGTCAGCGACACGGTGCTGGCCGTCGGCACACCGGCGACGTTGACGAAGGTGAGCACCGAGATGTCGCTGTGCCGCTCGACGCGCGTCGTCTCGTATCCCCAGTTCTGGTTCACGCCGAATTTGTAGTTGTGCGATCCGGTGACGTACGACAGGTTCGCGATCGTGTTCCAGACTTCGTTGAAGTACGCCTGCGGCGCCGTCGACGAGGCGACCGTCCGTACGCTCGTCGACGAGTTGAAGTGCTGGACGTCGAACGGATTGTTCGCCTCGGGCTGAAAGCGGAACGCGTAGGTCGGCACGGCGAGCGACTGGCCGACTTCGAGAAGGAGTCGGCTCGAGATCGGCGACGTCCACTTGATCTGCGATCCGTACTGAAGCGGCGTCGGCAGCCAGTAGGAGGCTTCCGGCGAGATGCACGACACGCTGTTGAAGCTCGTCGCCGTGCAGCCGACGTCGAACCGCTGCGTGCCGCCCTG
>DAIUKO010000307.1:0-9505 GCA_036848175.1 Vicinamibacterales bacterium
CCGCCCGAGTTGCTGCCGTAATGGTTCCGCGCACCGTTGAACAGGACGAGCTGCTCGGGGTTCTTCACCGGCAGCGCGCGCAGCAGAACTTCATCGACGAGAGTGAAGATGGCGGTGTTCGCGCCGATGCCGAGCGCGATCGACGCCAGCGCGACGATCGTGAAGAGCGGCGCACGCCTCAGCCCGCGCCACGCGTACTGGAGATCGCGTGCCAGATGCATTCGCGAGCTTAGACGGCGCGAGAGCGTGAAGCGTTGACCGGCAGAATCTAAAAAAAGACGCGGTAGGCCGAGAGCTCGAGCTCTGGCAGCAACGACGACGTGACGATGTCCACACCGACAGAGACGCGCTCAACGGGCGTCGCGCCCGTGAAGTCGAAGATGGTGAGGCTGTTGCCGTACAGATCGACCAGCCAGCATTCGCAGACGCCGTACTCGCGATACCAGTCCAGCTTCTCGCCGCGATCGAGTTTCTTCGTCGAGTCGGAGAACACTTCGACAACGAGATCGGGAGGCCCCCATACCTGGTTGCGGACGATAGACAGGCGCCCGGTGGAGATAAACAGCACGTCAGGCTGCAGGACGAGATGTTTCTCGCGATCGAGGACGACGTCGACCGGCGCGACGGCCACGGAGCCGAGGCGACGCGGCTCTACGTAATCGCTGATCACGCGCGCGACTTTGAGCACGAGCTGCTGGTGCGAGAAGTACGGCGCCGGAGGCTCGCAGATCCTGCTCATTCGGAGCTCGCGACGCCGATTCGATTCCTCGGTCTCGTACAGGTATTCGTCGGTCGTCATTTCGACGACGACGATGCCGTCGTCGTCGCGATAAAGTCAAGGAGCCGTGGCCATCGAGCGTATTGTTGTTGCGGGCGATCCTCGAATCGCCGCGTACCGCGACGTATCGGACGCCGAGCTCGTGCGGCAGCGTGGACTCTTCGTCGCCGAAGGGCGCCACATCGTCCGGCGCGTCATCGAGGACGGACGTGATCGTGTGCAGTCGCTGCTCGTGAGCGACGCGGCGCTGCGAAGTCTCGAGTCCGTGCTCGACGCCCTTCCGCCAGATGTGTCGATCTACGTCTGCGCGGCAGACGGTTTTCTCGGTATCACCGGCCACAACATTCATCGCGGCTGTCTCGCGCTCGTCGAGCGGCCGCCGGCGCTCACCGTCGCGGCGCTGATTGCCGACGCGCGGCTGATCGTCGTGCTCGAAGCAGTCGCGAACGCGGACAACGTCGGCGGCGTGTTTCGCAATGCCGCGGCGTTCGACGCGTCAGGTGTGATCCTGAGTCCGACCTGCTGCGATCCGCTTTATCGCAAGGCGATTCGAACGTCGATGGGCGCGGCGCTGCGCGTGCCGTTCGCGCGCGCGCAGGAGTGGCCCGGCGTGCTGTCGCAAGTGCGCGCCGCCGGATTCACGATCGTCGCGTTGACGCCGCACGAACCATCGGAACCGCTCGACGCCTTTCAGGTGCGAACGCGTCGCGATCGCGTGGCGCTCGTCCTCGGCGCGGAAGGCGCCGGCCTGACGCCGTCGGTCGAAGCAACGGCGGATCATCGCGTGCGGATTCCGACGAGCGACGGCGTCGATTCATTGAACCTCGCCGTCGCCGCCGGGATCGTGCTCTACTCCTTGCGCAGAGCGGGATCCGGGATTGGGGATTCGGGATTCGATCGCGACGGATCCGCGGGCTAGAAACTCAACTTCGCGCCGAGCTCGATGCGGCGTGGCGGCGCGGCCGCCGTCGGCTGGCCGAAGAAGGGTGACGTCACGACGCCGCTGAAATTCTGCACGTTCACGTGGTTCATCAGATTGAACGCCTGCACATAGAGCTCGACGCCGTACTTCTTCGTCGACAGGTCCGCACCCGACATGTCGCGCAGCGGATCGCCGTTGTCGCCGCGCACGACGCGAATCTGCGGGCCTTGTGTCGCGCTCGCCGCCCGCGTGCCGAATCCGATCGCGTAGCTGAGACGCGCGTTGATGTCGACCTGCGCGCGGCCGCGCGCCGAATTACGGGTGACGCCGGCCGGCCGATCGTTGCTGATCGTGTCGCCGTTGTCGTCGCGGCCGGTCGTGATGTTGTAGGGCAGCGCCGACTGCACGCGAATCGACGTGCCGAGACGGAAGCGGCCGACCAGCGGCGTGTTGACGAGGCTCATGAATCGATGCCACGGGACGTTGAGCGCCGGACCGCGTTCGGCGGCGAGATTGAAGCTGTCGGCCGGCAGGCTGAACGGGCTGTCGGTCTCGTCGATCGCTCGCGCGATCATGTAATTCGCCGCGAGAAAGAACCGCGTCTGCGGCCGCATGTAATTGAGGTTGACGCTGACGCCGTCGAATTGCGACGCCGCGATCGAGGTGATCTCGGTAATCGGGCCCGACAACGGATCGGGACGCTGACCGTTCGGAAGCGGCGCATTGACGTTCACGCCGCGGAGCAGGTTCGACCCCTGGCGATGGATGTACATCGTCTGGAGTCGGACGTCGCGCGGCAGCTGTTGCTCGATGCCGACGATGGCTTCGCGAAGCTGCGGCTGGGTGAGGTGCGGTGACAGTTGGACGCGTCCCGGCGGAAGAACGACCGCAAGGCCGCCGAGCATGGGGTCGGGATACCCGGGATGCGTGATCGTCTCGATCTGCTGATGCGTCCCATCGAGCTGGACGGCCTGCTCGTACAGCTGCGCGTCGAACCAGTCGAAGAAAACGCCGCCGCCCGCGCGAACGGTCGTCTTGCCGCTCTTGAACGGCGACCAGACGATGCCGCCGCGCGGCGCGAGGTGGAAGCCGCCGATCTGCGACTGGTATTCCTGACGGAGGCCGCCGCTGATCGTCAGATCCTTTCGCACGCGGAAGTCGTCCTGCACGTAGATCCCCGACTGCACCAGTCCCAACGTGACAGTCGGGTTGCCGACGTTGCGCGTGAACGTGGTCGCCACGCCGAGGTTGTAGGCCGGCAGGCTCGAGAAGGTAAACGTGCCGCTCGCGTTGCGGCGCACGTTCGTGTTGAAGCGACCGCCTTCGACGAGAAATCCGGCGCGGATCGCGTGGCGTCCGGCCGCGATGTCCAGATCGTCCGACAACTCGAACGTGTCGACCGTCCGTGTGCCGGAGATCTGCGCCCCACCGTCGTTGAACGAGTTCAGCACGAGCACCGCCGGGGCGAAGCTCGCCGGCGCGTAGGCGATGTCGCTGCGCCGCCACTGCATCTTCAGCTCGTTGTAGAGCGCCTTGCGGATGGATCCGGTGAGCGATCCGCGAAGGATGTCTTCGTTGGTGGCCTGTTCGTAGCCGCGTTCCGGCAGATCGTAGTCGCCGACGCCGAGGTTCTCGAGACGCAGATGATTGTGCTGCGCCTCGGCGCGCAGCATCTGCGTTTTCGACAGCGCGTGCTCGAGCCGTGCGGTCACGTTGAGCGTGTCGTTCGGCTTGCGGACGGACGCGTTGAAGAGTCCGGTCGGTGTGTAGGCGACGATCGTTTTCGTGTCGAACGCGTCGACGCCGTCGACGGCCAGCGACAATGACGTGTGCTGCTTCCACAACGGTCCGCTGAGGTTGAAGCCG
Source organism: Vicinamibacterales bacterium (assembly GCA_036848175.1). GTDB lineage: Bacteria > Acidobacteriota > Vicinamibacteria > Vicinamibacterales > CAVVIG01 > QHWF01. The sequence goes on from DAIUKO010000307.1 coordinate 3,567, forward strand.
TAGCGCTCGTACTGCTCGTCGCCTTTGACCGGCGCGAACACGTTGCGCGCGTTGAGGGCATCGTCGCGGAAGCTGATGCCCGTGGATCCACGCCAGTTGTCGATGCCCGGCCTGGTCGTGATGTCGATCGCGATGAAGCCCGCTTCGTGGACGTCGGCGGCGAACATGTTGCGCCGGAACCGAATCGATTGAATCTGGCTCTTGGGCGGAAGCCTGCCGCCGCGAAAGCCGTTGACGCGCAGCGTCGCGCCCGGTCCGGCCATGTCGCGCAGCACCTGCTCCATCTCGTCGGGGTCGTCGGGCAGTTCGTCGATTTGCGCCTGACCGAGGACAGTCGCGAACGCGTCGCTGCGCGGATCGCTTGCACGCTCCCGCGGATCGCGGCCGACCTCGACTGTCTCGGCCAGTCTGGCGATTTTCAGCTTCACCTCGCGGCGGTTCTCACCGGCGCGGAGGCGCACGTCGGTCGCGTCGGACGGTTCGAAGCCCGGCGACTCGACGTGAATCGAGTAGCGACCCGGTTCGAGTGCGCTGAAGACGGCATCACCCCTACCTGACGTGACGTTGCTGATTGACGCCGCAGCGGAGGACGGACTGACCGGTGCATTCGTCTTTACCGTCACCTCGGCGCCGACAATCACCGCGCCGCTCGGATCGACGACGGTGACGCGCAGCGTGGCATCGCTCCGCGATTGCGCGGCCGCCCCCGCGGGCCACAAACAGATGAGGAGAGCGAGACCGATCCCGCCCATCCAGCCCCTCCCGCCCATCGCGCCCTACTTCCCCGAGAACGCATCCGGCTTGAACGCCGGGTTGACCTTGATCGTCTTGAACGTCCACTCCTCGGTCGGCTTGCCGTCGATCGATCGCGAGATGTGATGCGGCAGCAGCACGCCGTCGACCGGCTTGTAGTCGTCGAGGAACATCTGGATATCGACGATCTGCGGCGCCGGCAGCCCTCCGGCCGGCGCGTCGTGATCGCCGCGGCCCGGCGCCGCGGCCGCGTCCGGTGGCGGAGCGTCGCCGCGCCGAGTCTGCATGACGATTCGCGGCGCCGCGCCGCGATACTGCAGCATCAGCGGACGATGATTGTTCCTGTCGAGGAAGATCCGCGCGGCGAAGCTGCCCTGACCCTTCGCGTCGATGATGTCGGCCTTGTCGTTGTCCGTTGCCTCGGCCTCGCCGCCGTACGAGAACTCGACCGGCGTCGACGGAGGCGAGGTCAGGAGTAGCGACAACGCGAGCCGCGCCATCTCCGCGCGCTGATTGCGGAGCGCCTGCGCGTCCGCGTCGGGACCGCCGCCGCCGGGCGGCGCCATGCGGACGATCATGCCGGGTCCGCCGCCGATCGTGCGCGAATTGCGCAAGAGCTGATCGCCGTTGACGCCCTGCAGGACGACGATGGTCGCGTCGCCCATCGGGCTCATGCTGTCGGTGCGGACCATCTTGTCCGGCAGCTGCAGGTCGATGGTGATCTCGCCGGTGACTTGTCGATCGCCCATCTCGCGTTGAAAGGTTCCGCTCGCTGACAGTCCGTGAACTTTCGACAGCTTCGCGTCGCCGCCGAGCGCGGCGCGCGCCTGCGCGAGGAGCTCGGCCGCTTTCGTGTCGCCGGCCGCGCGAGCAGCGTAGCCGCCGAAGGTCAGCGCGAGTGAAAAGAGATAGAGGGCCAGCCGCTGCATGTCATCACCTCGTGTGCGTCAACACGTTCGGACCACGAGTATGACGAGGCACGGCGCGCGAAGTTGTTATCTCTCGGCAATCGTTTTGTAAGAATTGTAAACCGCGATTTTTCCTCGGGATTCTTCGCATACACTGCTTGTGGAACGCCTCCTGCGGGAATGACCAGTACATCAGACCCTTCGGCGACGATTTCGGGGCCGCGACAACGGAGCGGCCTCGTGATCGGTCCGAGGAGATTCACCGCGTGATGACGCTGCGCCGATGGCCATGGCAGCTGCTGGTGGCCGCGCTGCTGCTCGTGCTGCTCGGGACGCTCGCGACGCTTCAGTACCGCTGGCTCGGCGAGGTGAGTCAGGCTGAACGCGAGCGCATGCGCGCGGGCCTGCGTACGCGTGCGTCGGAATTCAGTCAGGAGTTCGACCGCGAGCTGACACGCACCTACGTCGCGTTTCACGTCGACGGCGAACGCCTCGATGCCGATCCCGCGGCGACGCTCGGCGAGGCGTACGCGAAGTGGCAGGCCTCGACGCCGACGCCGGATCTGGTGCGCGCGCTGTATCTCGTCGATGGACGGATCGGCGACGTGAGCCAGCCGCGCCGATTCGATCTCGATCGCCGAGTGCTCGAAGCAAGCGCGTGGCCGCCGGAGCTGGCCGACTCGTTCAATCGGGCGCGCCAGGCGCAGCCGCAGGTGCCCGGCGTTCCTCCGCCGATGCTGCTGGCCGATGCCATCGACTCACGGATTCCCGCGCTGTTCGTTTCCGTCCCGTTCATCAAGCGGATCGAAGGGCTTCGCGCGACGGGCCATCAAGTGCTGGTCACGACCAACGCGGCCTCGATCGCGCGGATCGTCGTTGTCGTTCTGAACGCGGACGTGCTTCAACGTCGGGTCCTCGAGCCTTTGGTGACGAAGTACTTCGGCGATCGCAACAGCTCCGAGTACATCGTGAGCGTCGTGCGACGCGATGACGCGGCGACCTTCGTCTACAACTCCAGCGACGCGGCTGTCACTGCCGCAGGCGCGGACGTGACCACCGGCATGTTTGACTTGCGGATGGACGAGTTGAATCGGCTGGCCACCGCGTCCGACCACCTGCCGCCAGGCGTGCCGCCGGCGCGCTTCTACACGAGTGAACGGCTGGCGATCACCGTCGTGCGGCGTGCGGACGGTCCGGACGGCAGACGAATGTTGATGGCCGGCGGACCTGGCAACGACGCCCAGGGTGCGTGGCAGGTGCGCGTGCGGCATCGGAGCGGATCGCTCGACGCCATCGTCGCGCAGTCGCGGCGGCGCAACATGGCGATCAGCCTTGGCGTCCTGGGTCTGCTCGCGGCGAGCGTCGTGCTGATCATCGCCGCGGCGCAGCGCCAGCAGCGGCTCGCACGGCAGCAGATGGAATTCGTCGCCGCCGTGTCCCACGAGCTGCGGACGCCGCTCGCGGTGATCTGTTCTGCCGGCGAGAACCTCGCTGATGGCGTCGTCGCCGACGGTCCGCAGGTGAAACGCTATGGCTCGCTGATCGAGTCGGAAGGGCGGCGCCTGCACGACATGGTCGAGCGCGTCCTCGAGTTCGCCGGTGTCGCGTCCGACGCACCTCCGCGCCCTCATGCCGACGTCGACATCGCGCAGGTGATCGACGATGCGGTCGGCGGTCTGAAAGAAGAGGCGCGCGATCGCGGCGTCACGATCAACGTGCAGTCCAACGGATCGCTGCCGGCAGTGCGCGGTGATGCCGGTGCGCTCCGATCGGCGGTGCAGAACATCGTCGGCAACGCGGTGAAATACAGCGGTGCGGGCACGACCGTCGAGGTCGGGAGCGGCGTGAGCGGACCGGACGTGCAGATTCGCGTCGTCGATCGCGGTCTCGGCATCGACGCCGACGATCTGCCGCACGTCTTCAAGCCGTTCCATCGAGGCCGGCGCGCGGTCGACGCGCAGGTGCGCGGCACAGGCATCGGCCTCAGCGTCGTGCGTCACGTCATCGATGCGCACGGCGGCGAGGTGCGGATCGACAGCCATCCCGGCGCGGGCACGACCGTTCTCGTCTCATTGCCGGTGTCGCCGACGTCGGACCGGTCTGCCGCCTCTGAGGGATCCAGCGCCCAGTGACGATTCCGCGCGTGCTCGTGATCGAGGACGAGGCAGGACTGCGTCTGACGCTGAGCGATCGGCTGGTCAGCGAGGGCTACGCCGTCGAGACGGCTGACGATGGAGCGGTCGGACTCGAACGGGCGACGCGCGAGCCGTACGATCTCATCGTCCTCGACGTCATGCTGCCGCGGATGAACGGATTCGACGTCTGCCGCGAGGTCCGGCAGCGCGGTGTGACGACGCCGATCCTGATGCTCACCGCGCGCGGACAGGTCGTCGACAAGGTGGTCGGCTTGAAGCTCGGCGCCGACGATTACCTGACGAAGCCGTTCGAGACGATCGAGTTGATGGCGCGGCTCGAAGCGCTGCTCCGCCGCCGGCCGTCAACCGCGCAGCCTCGAGGAGAGACGTATCGCTTCGGCGATGTCATCATCGACTTCCGGCGCGCTGAAGTCACGCGCGCCGGCCAGCCGATCGAGTTGTCGGCGCGCGAGTTCAAACTTCTGCGTCACTTCATCGAACATCGCGGCGCCACGCTGTCGCGCGACGAGCTGCTGTCGGACGTGTGGGGCTACGATGAAATGCCGCTGACGCGGACCGTCGACGTCCATGTCGCGGGCCTCCGGCAGAAGATCGAGACCAACCCGAAAGCGCCCGAGTTCATCCTGACCGTCCACGGCCTCGGCTACAAGTTCACCGGCTAGAGCCTCACTTCAGCCTCACTTCACTCCTCACCGAAGCGTCACTGACTTCAGAGCGGAGTCACGTGGCACTTCGCTGACGCGTGGGGAGCCACGGTTGACCGTTTGCAGAAAGGCGCTTTCGTTTCGCGCGATTCCGCGCCAACGGAGGTGCGTATGCAGATTCTGCCCACTGCGCTCGCAGCGGCCATGGCAATTATTCAAACCATGCCGTTCGGCGCTCGACCCAAACGATCCGAGGCGGTGGTCGTAACCGCCGTTCTCGACGGCGACACAATCACCGTCGCGAAGTTCGGCCGCATCCGCTTGCTCGGCATCGATGCGCCCGAACTGGGGCACGGGTTCGACACCTCGGCGCCGTTCGCGCAGGAGGCGCGCGATCGCCTGAGAGAGATGGTCTTCCATCGCTGGGTGCGCCTCGAGCAGGACGGGGAGAGGGTCGACACGTATCGCCGCCGGCTCGCGTACGTCTTCCGCGAAGACGGCCTGTTCATCAACGCCGAGCTCGTGCGCGACGGACTCGCGCGCGTCACCGCGCGCGCACCGCTGGCGCGCCTCGACGAACTGAGGCGCGCCGAAGCGGAAGCGCGCAGTTATCGCCGCGGGATGTGGGGCAGCGCGCCGCGGATTCCGCTCCGGGGTATACTCGCGAGCCAGCGCAGCTTTGAACATTCCTGTCGAGTACGCATCCCAGAGAAAGATTCGGGAGCGCAACAAGCTCTATTACCGCTTCAACCACTGGCCCATCTGGATCTTCGTCTTCTTCATTGCGCCCGGTCCGCTGACCTTCGATCTGTTCGAGCGCGGATTCGATCGGCGGATGGCGCTGTGGCTCGGCGCGGTCCTCGTCGGCACCGGCCTCGCCGGCCTTCGCGGCCGACTGCCCGGCGTCGAGCCGACGCCGTACATCATCCGCTTCACCGAGGATCGCCCGAATCCGCTCTACCGGCGCATCTGCTACACGCTTGCGTGGAGCGAAGTGATCGCCTTCGCCGTCCTCAACCTCACCGGCCTGGCGATCGCCATCGCAACCGGCCGCTGGATGATGAAAGAAATCTACCGCTACGCCTATTTCCCGATCGCGGGATCGATGTGGATCCTCGGTGCGCTCGGCATGCTGCCGCGCGTGAAGCCGTCGACGAAAGGCGAGGGCCACGAGCGGCGGTACTTCTACGGATCGGTGTGGGCCGTGTGCTGGGCGCAGCCGGCGCTGTGGTTGATGTGGAAAGTGCTGCCGCGCACGCGCGCGGGCGCCGCCGTCAAGCTGCTCGTCTTCGTCGGCATCCTCACGTTGGTCGGCAACCTCGCGCGCCTCGGCCGCCTCCCGCGCACGCGTCCGATCGTGCCCGGCGAGCTCGCGGTGTCGGACTAGCGAACGGACACGAAAACCGCTCGTCCTTCGACAGGCTCAGGACGAGCGGCACATAGGACGTCACAACCGCGCCACCCTGATCGTCTTTGAG
>DAIUKO010000308.1:0-9466 GCA_036848175.1 Vicinamibacterales bacterium
TTCGCCCGCGGCAGCAGCCCGTAGTGCATCGTCAGCTCGTCGGAGAGGTTCAGGCCCGCCTGCGCCGCCTTGATCGGATCGATGTCGCCGAGCATGTCGGCGATGGTCACGTCGGGCGTCGCCAGCTTCTCGACGAAGCGCGACTCGCGCCCCAGCCACGCCACCGGCATGTCGTCGCCTTCCTTCACGACGCGCGAGCGGCACGACGCGCAGAGCGGCGCGAGCGGATCGTCGTGAATCTCGCAACCGGGCACGACCGGAATCTGCTCGTCGAGCAGATCGACCAGACCTCGCAGGATGCGGCTCTTCGCCTGACCGCGCAACCCGAGCAGGATGAAGTTGTGCTTCGAGAGGATGGCGTTGACCAGTTGCGGGATGACGGTTTCGTCGTAGCCGATGATGCCGGGGAAGAGCGGATCGCCCTCCTGCAGCCTGCGCACGAGGTTATCGCGGATCTCTTGTTTCACCGGCCGGGAGCGATGGCCCGACCGACGCAGTTCGCCGAGGGTTTGGATGACCGCCATGAAACGATTCTATCCGAACTAGACTGAGCCTCCACGGGGACCAGCGACCGACGACCAACAATCATGCATCCCTTCTTTGCCGCGTCGCGGCCGCTCGTCTTCGCGCATCGCGGCGGCGGCGGGCTCGCCCCCGAGAACACGATCGAGGCGTTCGACAACGGACTGCGGCTCGGCGCCGACGGCCTCGAGCTCGACGTGCGCCTCTCGCGCGACGGGGACGTGGTGGTTCACCACGATCGCATGCTCGACCGGACGACGGCGTTAGGCGGACCGATCGCCGTTCGGACAACCAGCGAGCTGGCGCGGGCCAACGTGCCGCTCCTCGCCGACGTCCTCGCGCGCTACCGCGACGTGCGCGTCATCGTCGAGTTGAAGATGAACCGCGCGGCGCTCGCGGCGGCGGCGGTCGACGTCGTACGCCGGGCCGGCGCCGTCGATCGCGTCTGTTTCGGATCGTTCGGGACGCGCGTGCTGCGCGCGGTCCGCGCCCTGGAACCGGCGGTGGCGACCAGCGCCGCGCGCGAAGAAGTGCGATGGGCGTTGTATCGATCGTGGTGCCGCTGGCCGGTCTCCCGCGTCGCCTACGACGGCTACCAGATTCCCGAATGGGCGGGCGCCACCCGCGTCATCTCACCGCGGTTCGTCGCCTTCGCGCACGGCGCCAATCTCGGCGTGCAGGTGTGGACGGTCGATCGAGAAGACGACGCCAGGCGGTTGATCGCCTGGGGCGTCGATGCGCTGATCACCGACCGACCGGATATCATCGTGCCTCTGGTGAAGACGTGACAGCGCGTCTCACGGCGATCTGATGCCATGCAACCACCGACATTGAAAGACGTGTACGCCGCGCGCGAGCGCGTGTATCGCGTCGTCAAACCGACGCCGCTGCTGCGGCACCCGCTGCTGGCCGAGGAAACCGGGCTCGACGTCCGCGTCAAGCACGAGAACCACAATCCAACCGGCGCGTTCAAGGTCCGCGGCGGACTGAATCTCATTGCCAGCCTGTCGCAGGAGGAGCGGCGCGGCGTCATCACCGCGACGACGGGAAATCACGGACAGTCGATCGCGCTGGCATCGCTTCGCGAGCACGTGCCGTGCACGATCGTCACGCCGATCGGCAACAACCCCGAGAAGAACGCGGCGATGCGCGCCTTCGGCGCCGAGCTCATCGAATTCGGCAAGGACTTCGACGAAGCGCGCGAGAAGGTCGAGCAGATGCAATACGCGCGCGGATTGCGCTACGTCCACTCCGCGAACGAGCCGCTGTTGATCGCCGGCGTGGCGACTTACGCGCTCGAAATCTTCGACGAGCTTCCGGACGTCGACGTGATGCTCGTGCCGATCGGCGGCGGCAGCGGCGCGTGCGGCTGCGGCATCGTCCGCACCGGCCTCGGCAGCCGCGCGAAGGTGATCGGCGTTCAGGCGGCACGGGCGGATGCGTTCACCCGATCGTGGAGAGGCCCCACGCGCGTGACCGGCGACAAGGCCGACACGTTCGCCGAAGGGATGGCGACGCGCGTCACGTTCGATCTCACGTTCGGCATCCTGAAGCAGGAGCTCGACGATATCGTCACGCTGACCGAGGACGAGCTCGCCGAAGGCGTGCGGCTCGCGCTGCGCGCGACGCACAATCTCGCCGAAGGCGCCGGCGCCGCGCCGTTGATGGCTGCGATGAAGCTCCGCGACCAGCTCGCCGGAAAGAAGGTCGTCTGTGTGATGAGCGGCGGCAACATCGATCGCACAACACTGAAGCGTGTGCTCGACGGGAACTGAATCGCGGCAAGGCTCGTGTGGTCGGCAGGCTGTCGCCAGTGGGTAGCCACTGATTCAGGCTGGCGCGGCTTGCGTGTTTCCTGCATTCGCGCGTCAGCCTGCTTGAGCGCTTCTATCTCCGGCTGTCTTCCATTGTTCCAATCTGCGCGCTGACCGCTCCGGGCACATGTATTGAAACGTCGCGCGCCTCGTTGGCCGACGCGCTCGCGATGAATGCGCCAACACCTGAGCACGTAGCAATACCGCACCGTGCACGCGAGCGGCAGTAGAGGTCTGCGATGAAATACTCGACATGGCTACTTACGGTCGTGCTCGCGATCGTGATCGGAACGCTTCGATCGGGTGTTGCCGCCGTTCGGTTCAACGTCATCCCATTCGAGTTCGATCCGGTTGGTACTCATCTGGTCGCGTCCGAGTGGGAAGAAGGAATCGGTTGTCCGACCAACGCCACCACGACTCCCGACGGTACTACGGCAGTTCCAAACTCCTATACCGACCCGGCATGCCCGACGGGCGATCCGAGCGACCGTCGCAATACGGGCTTGCTCCTGGCGAAGACTGGCCCAACGGCAAACGTCGCCGCCGCGGGCGCTACGCTCAAGGGTGTCCGAGGGACCACGATCACCGAACTGGGTTATGACATTAGAAAGCCTGGCGCCTCGGCGGATCCGCGTGGCTCGCACTGCGGCGCTGGCGCGCCACGCTTCAATATCACGCTCAGCGACGGCAGCTCGTTCTTTCTCGGCTGCAATTCTCCGGTCGCCCCGGTACAGCAGTTCGTGATCGACAGTGGTTGGCTGCGGCTTCGATGGGGTGGCGCTGGCGTTCTGGAAGCCTTCAACGCGACGACGGGCCTGCCAGAAAACATCAGCGGCCGCCAGGTGCGTGAGATCTCGATTGTGTTCGACGAGGGACAGGACACAGGTCCTGACAACTTCGGCATGGCCGTTCTCGACAACGTCGACGTCAATGGCGTGATGGTCGGTCGAGGACCGGAGGAGCCGCGGGAAAAGGATCGCGACGAGGGCGAAGGCGAAGACAAAGACCATCGGCGCTTCAGCGCACACAGCAGTGCGTCACGTCCCGAAAGCAGTGGCTTGTCGTTCAATGACGCGATGGAAGGTGTGAGGGTGCAGATGCTCGACGGCGCCAAAAGCGTGAGCTACAGCGGCACCTGTGTGACGTCGGTCGGCGATGCGCTGTTGAACGAGGAATCCGGCTACACGGTCACCTTCGCCGCGTGCGATCTCTCGGCGCTCTCGACGTCGCTGACGCCAAGCATCGGCAATTACACGATCACCGTGACCGGGCCATCAGGCGTTGTCTACCAGAAGGCAGGGGCTTTGACGGCGGGCCACGTCACTCTCCATCCGTGACGTCCGTCTGAGGCGGAACGCCACCGAAAACCGAAGTCCGGCCAAAGCCGGACCGTCACTCAACGCAGGAAGAACGTGTACGCCGGGTTGTCGTCCTCAGGCGCGTAGTCGTATCCGAGGCGATCGAGGAACTCGCGGAAGTCGCCCATCTCGCCGTCCGGGACTTCGAAGCCGGCCAGCACGCGGCCGAAGTCGGCGCCGTGATTGCGGTAGTGGAACAGGCTGATGTTCCACCGGCCGCCGAGCTTTTCGAGGAACTCCATCAAGGCGCCGGGACGCTCGGGAAACTCGAAGCGATAGAGATGTTCGCTCTGCACATCCGGCGCGCGGCCGCCGACCATGTGGCGTACGTGCAGCTTGGCCATCTCATCGTCGGTGAGGTCGACGGTCTCGTAGGCGCGCGCGGTGAGCAGTGAAATCAGCGATACGGCGTCCTGCCGCGAAGCGGTCGCGACGCCGACGAAGATGTGCGCACGCTCGCGCCCGCTGAGACGATAGTTGAATTCGGTGACGACGCGGCGGCCGATCGTCGCGCAGAACTCGCGAAACGCGCCGGGCCGTTCCGGGATGGTGACGGCGAGCAGCGCCTCGCGCGCTTCGCCGAGCTCTGCGCGTTCGGCGACGAAGCGCAGGCGATCGAAGTTCATGTTCGCGCCGCTCAAGACGACGACGAACTGGCGGCCGATGACGCCTTCGCGCTCGACCCACGTCTTCAGACCGGCGACACCGAGCGCGCCGGCCGGCTCCATCACCGTCCTGGTGTCGTCGAACACGTCCTTGATCGCCGCGCACACTTCGTCGTTGGTCACGCGGACGATCTCGTCCACCGCGTCGCGGACGATGGCAAACGTCCGCTCGCCGACCTCGCGGACGGCCACGCCGTCGGCGAAGATGCCGACGTGATCGAGACGGACGCGCCTGCCGGCCTCGAGCGATCGGTACATCGCGTCGGCCTCGAACGGCTCGACGCCGATGACCTTCACCTCGGGCCGGATCGCCTTGACGTAGCCGGCGATGCCGGCGATGAGACCGCCGCCGCCGACCGGCACGAAGATCGCGGCAATCCGGTCCTGGCCGTGGCGCAGGATCTCGTCGGCAATCGTGCCTTGACCGGCGATGACGAGCGGATCGTCGAACGGGTGGATGAAGGTCAGCCCGGTCTCTTCGACGAGCGTGTCGCAGTGCGCTTTGGCGTCGGCGTAGCTGTCGCCCGAGAGAATCACCTCTGCACCCATGTCGCGCACGGCATCGACCTTGATCCGCGGCGTCGTCTGCGGCATGACGATGACGGCGCGGATGCCGAGCTTGCGCGCGGAGAAGGCGACGCCCTGCGAGTGGTTGCCGGCGCTGGCGGTGATGACGCCGCGACGCCGCTCCTCCGCCGTGAGGTGCGCCATCCGGTTGTAGGCGCCGCGCAGCTTGAAGCTGAAGACCGGCTGTTGATCTTCACGCTTGAGAAGAACCGTGTTGCCGAGGCGCTGCGACAACCGCGCCGCGACGTCGAGCGGCGTCTCGCGCGCGACGTCGTAGACGCGGCTGGTCAAGACGGCGTGGACCAGGGGATCGAGCATGCATCAACTTATCAATTTCGGCACCCATCGTGGGACCGCCTTGCGGTACTGCTGGTAGGTCGGGCCGAACGTCTCGGTGAGCGCCGGCTCCTCGTAGAGGATCACGAAGAGGTGAACGAGGAGCAGCCATGCGAACGAGAACACGAGGATGCTGCTCGACCGGGTGACGCAAGCGAAGCCGACAATCGTCAGCCATCCTCCGACGTACATCGGATTGCGAATGGCGCGGTACGGGCCGAGCGCGACGAACCGGCGTGGCGGGTCGAATGGTGCCGGCGTCCCCTGGCCGCGGATCGCGAAGAGCGCGACGCAGGTGATCATCAGGGGCACGCCGGCCACGAGCGCCGCCAATCCCAAGGGCCACGTCCACGACGGCAGCGGGCCGCCAAAGAGTCGATCGAACTGTCGGGCCCACAGGCCGACCATCGCCCAGAGCCACACGAACGCCGTGGCGACCACGACGGAGCGAACGAGCGCGAACAGCGCGGTCATGAGGCCACCTCCTGATCTCATTACCGCGCGCGCCGCGGGTTGGTTTCAGGCGGTCATCGATCGAGCGTGAACATCACGGTGACGGTCATCACGACCGGGACCGCTTCGCCGTTCAGGCGCGCCGGCGTGAACCGCCACTGCCGGACCGCGTCCTCCGCCGCGCGATCGAGCAGTGCAATCGATCGGAGCACGCTGACCGATTTCACGGCGCCGCGCTCGTCGATGATCGCCTCGAGAATGACGACGCCCTGCACCCGCGCCGTCTGCGCGATCGTCGGGTAAATCGGATCGACGTTGATGACCTTGACCGGCGCCTGCATGCCGGCGTGCACGCGCATCGGCTGCACCGGCGCGGGCGGCGGCGGTGGCGGCGGTGCGGTGTTGCCGAGAACGCCCGCGTTGAGCGCGTCGAGGCCGCGCGCGCCGAGATCCACGCCCATGACCGCGCTCGTCGGAACGCTTCGCATCCCTTCACGGCCGGTCTCGGGGATGATGCTCGTCGGTTCGCTTGTGGGCGCGGCGTTCGGCGACACCTCCGGCGACCGTTCGTTCGTCGCCGTGCGCGGTGCCGGCACCATCGGGATCTCGATCAGCCTGACGAAGCGCAGTTCTTCGAAAATCAGCGGACGGTGCGGGATGGGCAGCGGGCCTGACGCGAACAACTGGACGACGACGATGCCGACGATGGCAATCGCATGAAGCGCGATCGACGTGACAGTGAGAACGCGGCGAAGACGGGTGCGCGACGGACGGCGCGCGACAACGTCGCCGAACATCTCGTGGGGCATGGTGTCCTCTCACATGCCACGTTGGACACCATGCCCTGACGAATGTTCCTGCGCGAATATCAGCGAGCGATGCGAAGGCTTTGGATGTTGCCGCCGGTGACGATCGCGTCGACCGATGCCACGATCTGTCCGGTCGCGCTGCGAATCGTGATCGCGAAGCGATCGCGTCCGCGGCCAGGCTCTCCGCCGTCGACGGCGATCGCCTGGAACATGTACCCGCTCTGTCCGTTCCACGTGCCGGTGCCGGAGAACAAGACGGTGTCGATGCCAGATGGCGGCCGCGGACCGGGCGACACGTCCGGCACGTTGAAGAACGTCACTGAGGTGATCGCCGTCGCGTCGAAGCGCTCCTCGTCGTCGCGTCCCTTCTTCTTGGTCCGCACGCGGTAGCGAATGTCGCCCGCATCCGAACTGTCGGCGCGCTCCTTCACGCGGAAATCGAGGGAGTGTGTCACGGCGCCGACTTCGATCCTGGCGTCGCCGGTCATCCGTCCCGGTTCGTCGTGCGTATCGACAGTGACAATGAACGATCCGCTCGACGTATTGCCGTGTGTGTCGCTCGCCGAACACTCGACGCTCGTCGTCCCGATCGCGAACGTGCTGCCGGAGGCCGGCGCACAGACGACCGGCCGCGAACCGTCGACGAGATCGGTGGCTGTGGCGCCGTAGCTGACCACCGCACCCGCCGGCGACGTCGCTGTCGCGGAAAGATTGCCAGGCAGCGTCAGTGCTGGCGCTGTTTGATCGGTCACCGTTACCGTGAACGATGCGCTCGCCGAGTTCTGATGCGCGTCTGTCGCCGTGCAGTTCACGGGTGTCGTGCCGACAAGGAACCCTGACCCGGACGAGGGCGTGCAGCTCACGGGCACCGAGCCGTCGACGAGATCCGTTGCCGTCGCATCAAACGTGAGCGGCGTCGTCGGACCGGTCGCCTCCGTCGTGATCGGCGCGGGCACCGTCAACGTCGGCGGTGTGGTGTCGACACCCCGGCCGTGTAAAGCGATTGTCGCCGGCCCGCCATTGCTCGTGATCCGCAGCGACGCGTTCCTCGTGCCGAACGTAGACGGCTGGAATGTGACGGCTGCACTCGTGCTTTCGCCGGTCGCGAGCGTGATCGCCGCCGGCGTGCCCGCACTGAAGTCCGCGGCGTTGTCACCGTCGATCGTGAGCGGCGTCGTCAGCGTGACCGACAACAGCAGATTGTTCCTGATCGTGGCGCTGAGCGATGCGTTCTGGCCGACCTCGACGGCGCCGAAGTCGAGGCTGTCCGCGTTGGTCGTCAGGCCGAGGCTCTGCGCGTTGGTCGGCGCAATGGGCGCGAAGTCGAGCGCGTTGGTGTCCGTATCCTGCAGCGTGAGCGATCCGTGTCCAGGCTTCCGCTCGTACCCGCGATCGACGTTCGTCGTCAGCGGCGTCCCGATCGGTGTGCCTTCGCGATACGCCGTGGCCGTCGTCTGGATGCCGACTTGATCGACGATGCTGTTGTCGGGCCGCGTCAACGCGACGCCGCCGTTGTCGGCGAATCCCGTCGTGTACGACACGTTCCCCGGGACGGTCCCCGAGTAGCCGTTTGCCGCCGTGTTCACGAACAGGTAGTGCGTGCGCGCAGGCAGAATCGTGGCGGCCGGGACGGTCGCGCGCGTGCCGGTCGGCGCCGTGTTGCTCGACCCCATCAGCTTCCAGCCGCTGATGTCGATCGGCGCATCGCTGTTGTTGTAGATCTCGACGAGCTCGTCGTTCCCTCCCGAAGGTCCGCGGAACCGGATCTCGCTGATGACCACCGGCGTCGCGACGGAGCCGGCGCCGGTCAACACGACGCTTGCGAAGCCGCCGCTGCTGCTGGTCGCCGCCAGCGTCGCCGTGCGCACACCCGACGCGGACGGTGTGAACGTCACCGTTGCGGTTGTCGAGGCGCCGCCGGCGATCGTCGCGCTTGCCGGCTCGCCGACTGAGAACTGCGCCGCGTCCGCGCCGGTGATCGCGAATGGCGTTGTCAACGTGATCGGTGCGGCGGTGTTGTTGGTCAGCGTGATCGACTGCGTCGCTGACGAGGGTACGGCGACGACGCCGAAGTCGACGGTCGAAGGTGCGGCGGTGAGGACGGCTGGCGCAACGGCGATCGTGAACGAGCCGCTGCCGCTGCATCCGTTCGCTTCACTGGCCAGCACCGTGAACGTCGAGGCGCCAACAGTCGCCGGTGTTCCGGATATCGAACCGGTGTTGCTGAGCACGAGGCCGTCGGGCAACGATCCACTCGACAACGTGAACGTGAACGGACCAGTGTCGCCGCTGGCGCTGATGATCCCCGCGTAAGCCGTTGCGACACGGGCGCCGGGCAGCGTCGCGCTGAGTGTGATTGCCGGACATGTACCGACGCCGGTCAGTGAAACTGTCCGCGTCGCACCACCAGCGCTCGTGATCTGCAGCGTGCCATTTTTCAAACCGGGGGCAGCCGGTTGGAACGACACCGCAACCGACGTCGAGCCGCCGCCGGGCACGACCGTGACGCCTGGCGAGCCTGCGCTGAAGTCAGCAGCGTCCGTGCCCGTGATTGCAAACGGTGGCGTGAGCGTGACGCTCGTCGCATCGCTGTTGCCGATCGTGACCGTCGCGGCCACGCTCGAGCCGGGCGTAACGGTTCCGAAGTCTACCGACGCCGGCGACACGAACACTCCCGCCGTTCCGACGCCTTGCAGCGGCACGACAAGACTTCCGCCGAGCGTGCTGGTGATCACGAGTGACGCCGTCTTGCTGCCGCTCGACGATGGCTGGAACGCCACGCTGACGGTTGCCGTTGCGCCCGCAGCGAGCGTGGACGTCGACGGCGAGCCGACCGAGAACGAACCCGAGTCGCCGCCGCTGATCGCAAACGGCGCGTTGAGCGTGACGCTGACGAGCAGCTGATTCTTGAGCGTCACGATCTGCGATCGGGTATCGCCCGG
>DAIUKO010000309.1:0-9391 GCA_036848175.1 Vicinamibacterales bacterium
GTCTACTCAGGCCGACCTGCCGTGCACGCGTCCGCGATGTCCTTGATCGTCTGGAGATGGAGCTGGACGTCAGGGATCGTACGGGGCTCGTCCCTGCAGCCGCTCGACGCAGCGTCGAAGACGCGCGCTCGCTTCGTCGCTCATCTCCGCGAAGCGGACGGCGTAGCCGAACTCCGCCTTGCCGTACAGCGTTTCGGCTTTGACGCGGATCCAGCCTTCGTAGGGCAGTTCGATGTCGAGCGGAAACCGGATGCCGGGCTGCTGCTCGTGCATCGAGTGCACGAAGCAGCCGCCTTCGCCGAGGTCGTAGATCCTCACCGGGATTTCGAGCGCGCCGACGCGTCTTCCGTCAAACGGACCGACGACCCTGAGATGCGCGCGGCGGTTCGCTGTGATCGGCATCGTGACCACGAAATTATAAGGTTCAGGCCAGGCACGCTCGTTACAGAACTGCACCAATATTTACCATCGTGAACTTCAACGTTGAAACTCAATGGTCTACAAGAGTACAGTTTAACCTCAACCGCCAACGATACTCGGAGCGAGATTCGGAGCCATGAGCGATCAATTGGCCACGATCCTTCGTGTTACCGGTGCGCTCAGCGCACAGGAACTGGAGCGGAGTATCCGCGAGGCGGCGTCCCGCAACGTCGCGCTGTGGGACGTGCTGATCGATGAACGTCGCCTGTCGGAAGAAGCGCTCGCGCAGGCCCTCGCCGCGCGGCTGAATCTGCCTCGCGTCCAGATCGAATCGCTCACCATCCAGCCCGCCGCCGTCAAGGCGGTGAGCGGCACCCTCGCTCGCAAGCACATGTGCCTTCCGATCAGCATCGACGAACGGCGGATCGTTTTGGCGATGGCCAATCCGGTCGATCAGCAGGCGAAGCAGGACGTGCAGTTCGCCGCGAACCGTTTCGTGGAGCCGGTGGTGGCGTGCCGCAGCGACATTCTCACCGGCATCGAGAAGTACTACGCGCCGGTCCGGCAGCCGGCGTCGGATGCCGAGCCGTTAACCATTCCGAGCGATGGGCGGGACGGCGACGCGGATGTATCGGCGCTAACGGAGCGCGCGCCCGCCGTTCAGTTGTGCAACCAGATCCTGATCGACGCGATGGAGTCGAACGCCAGCGACATCCACATCGAGCCGGGTCCGTACGAGTTCCGCGTCCGGCTGCGCATCGACGGCGTGCTCCGCGATCATTACACGCTGCCGCAGTGGATGCACGGCGGCCTGGTGTCGCGGATCAAGATCCTGGCGAAGCTGGACATCGCGCAGCAGCGTCTGCCGCAGGACGGCCGCATCAAAGCCAAGAGCGGCGAACGCGCGATCGACCTTCGCGTCTCGACGCTGCCGACGCATCTCGGCGAGAAAGTCGTGATCCGGCTGCTCGGCTCGGCGGCAATCCCGACGCTCGGCGCGCTCGGCCTGTCGGCCGCCGAGACGCAGCTCATCGACGACGCGTTGAGCCAGCCGCAGGGACTGATTCTCGTCACCGGTCCGACTGGCGCCGGAAAGAGCACGACGCTCTATTCGATGCTCGCGCGCCGCAACACCTCCGAGGTCAACATCATCACGCTCGAGGATCCGATCGAGTACCAGGTGCCCGACATCAGCCAGGTCCAGGTCGACGTCAAGGCGGGGCTGACGTTCGCGAGCGCGCTGCGCTCGATCCTGCGTCAGGATCCGGACGTCATTCTCGTCGGCGAGATTCGCGATGCCGAGACCGCGGAGATCGCGTTCCGGGCCGCGCACACCGGACACCTCGTCCTGACGACGCTGCACACGAACAGCGCGCTGTCGGCGGTGGAGCGCCTGCTCGATCTCGGCGTCAGACCGCTGCTGGTGACGGCGGCGACCAACCTGATCATCGCCCAGCGGCTCGCGCGGCGAGTGTGCCGCAGCTGTCGCGAGCCGTACGTGCCGTCGGCGAAGGCGCTCCGCCGACTCGGCATCGAAGCGAACAGCCAGGAGTTCCACCACGGCAACGGGTGCGGCCAGTGCGGCCACACCGGATATGCCGGGCGCATCGGCATCTTCGAGATCCTGAGGATGACCGCCGCGCTGAAAGAGTGCATCAACCGGCACGCGCCGGAAGCGGAAGCCAGACACGCGGCACTGACGGCCGGCACCAGGCTGCTGCTGACTGATGCGGTTGAGAAAGTGCGCGAGGGGCTGACGACTGTCGAGGAGGTCCTTCGCGTGATCCGGCTCGATCAGACCGACGAGACCGCCTCGCAGCCGGGATCGGCCCTCCAACGTTCTCACTAACCCAAACGCTGCCGCCCCGGCATGCGTCTAACCCTCGATATCCGAGATCGAGGAGGCGCCCGTGCTGCAGGATGTTCGCTTCGCCGTTCGCATGCTGCTCAAACATCCGGGGTTCACCGCGATTGCGGCTCTCACCCTCGCGCTCGGCATCGGCGCGACCGCCGCGGTCTTCAGCCTTGTCGAGGGTGTTCTCCTCACGCCGCCGCCGTATCGCGATCCCGAGCGCCTCGTGCTCATCTCGTCCATCCGGCTCGACAGCCAGCAGGCGGAGCGGATCGAGGCGACTCCGGCCGTGCAGTGGATGGACTGGCAGAAGCAGGCGACGACGTTCGAGGCGATTGCCGCGTACGCATGGACGTTCAACTTTCTGATCGATTCAGAGGGGAGCGAATCGTTCCAGGGCATGGTCGTCACGCCCGACTACTTCAGGGTGATCGGCGTGCAGCCGCTGCTGGGACGTGCCTTCGCCGCTTCGGATTTGACGACGCCGCCCTCCACGGTCGTCATCCTCGGGTACGACTTCTGGCAGCGCCGCTTTCACGGCGATCCCGGCATCGTCGGCAAGACGATTCGCATGAGCCGGCGCGAGACGCCGCCGACGGTCGTCGGGATCATGCCGCCAGGCATTCGCTTTCTCCCGTCGCCCGCTGCATCGCAGGAGCCCAATTACAACGTGAACGCCCAGGTGGACATCTGGCTGCCCGGTGCTCCGAATCCGCAGCGGCTCAAGCAATCGATGTGGGACGTGGTCGGACGGTTGAGGCCGCGCGTGACGTCGGAGCAGGGCCAGGCAGAGCTCGTCGTGCTCAGCACGCGGCAGGCGCAGGACGATCACGATCTGGACGGCCGTCTGCCGCGGCTGCAGCCGCTGACGGCGGCGATGAATCGTGACGGCCGCCGCATCCTGCTGCCGCTCTTCGGCGCTGCCGCGCTGGTGCTCCTGATTGCCTGCGGTAATACGGCGGCGCTGCTGCTCGTTCGCGGGCTGCAGCGGCAACAGGAATACGCGGTGCGCACCGCGCTGGGTGTGGAGCGCGCCGCGTTGTTTCGCCAGGTGTCGATCGAAAGCGGAGCGCTCGCACTCGTCGGGGGAACGGCCGGTGTGGCCCTCGCGCTGGCCATCGTCAGAGTATTCAAGGCGATTGGCGGCCATGCCATTCCACGTCTCGACGCGGTGACCGCCGGCTGGCCGCTGCTCGCCTGGGGATTTGGATCGGCGCTGGTCGCCGCGCTTCTCGCGGGACTCGTGCCGGCAGTCCGCGCCTCGCGGCTCGATCCGATGGAGGCGCTGAAGAGCGCCGGACCGCGCAGCAGCGCCGGTCGCGGAGAACGCCGTGTGCTGCACGCGGTGACGATGATCCAGACAGCGTTGACGCTCGCGCTGCTCGTCGGTGCGGGCCTGCTGATTCGAACGATGCACAACGTGGCCAACGTCCGAAGCGGATACGCCATGGATCGTGTGCTCACGATGACCGTCACCGCCGTCCAGGGCGACTGGGCCGACTTCCATCAGCGTGCGCTCGAACGTGTGTCGCGAATGCCGGGCGTTCAACAAGCCGCGTTCGCATGGGGAACGCCGTTGACGGGGAACGCCTGGCCGGGCATGGTGGAGATCGAGGGACATCCGGTGATCAAGCCGAGCGATCGGGTCGCGCTGCCGCTGCGCTCGGTGACGCCGGGGTACTTCACGCTGCTCGGGCTGACGGTGGTGGACGGCCGCGATTTTCGCGCGACGGACCACCGCACGGCCCCGCAGGTCGCCGTCGTCAATCAGGCGCTCGCCGATCGGTATTTCGCCGGCACGCGCGCCGTCGGCAAGAAACTCTGGCTCGGCGGCCGGGATCGACCGCCGACGGAGATCGTCGGCGTCGTGAGCAACGCACGCACCGGCGATCTGACTCAGTTGCCGGAGCCGGAGATCTACTTTTCGCTCTGGCAGGCCTCGGCGTTTTCGAAGGACCTCGTGGTCCGAACGGCTTCCGATCCGCGGTCGGCGATTGCGGCAATCCAGCGGGAACTGCGGGCGGTCGATCCGACCGTCGCCGTCGAGCGCGTCAAGACGCTCGATGACATCCGCGGCGATTCGCTCGCCTCGCGGATTTTCGCACGCCAGCTGCTCGTCGGATTCTCGATCGTCGGCACGCTGTTGACGGTCGTCGGCGTGTACGGTGTTCTGGCGCTGTCGGTCGCGTCACGCCGCAGGGAGATCGCGATTCGAACGGCGATCGGCGCCCATCGCCGCGACATCCGCAATCTCGTCCTCGGCGAAGGCTTTCGCCTCGTCGCCGGCGGCATCGTCGTCGGCATCGTGGGCGCGCTGAGCGTGTCGCGTGTGCTTCAGTCGTTTCTCTTCGAAGTGGAGCCGACCGATCCGGCGACGCTCGCCGGCGCCGGCTTGCTGTTCGCCGGCGTCACGCTGCTCGCGTGTTGGGCGCCGACGAGACGCGCCGCGGCCGTCGATCCTCTGGAAGCGTTGCGATGCGAATGACCTATGATTCGGCGCCGCGACAACGCGCCGGAGTCAGGGCTTGGGAGGCTTCGGGGGTTTGATGCGGCCTTCCCAGAGACTCTTGTTATTCTCCTCGCAGGAGTACTCCATCATTTCCCAGTCGGGGCGCAGTGTGAAGGTCCGCGTATTGGTCCACGACTTGGTGAACGTCTTGGGATCCTCCACCGTGATCTCGTACCGGATGTGACCGAGATCCGGCCGCGAGAAACGCTGCACGAGGTGAAGCTGTTCGCTGTGCGGATGGCCGATCGTATCGAGCCGAGTTCTGCTGTTGAAGTTGACCGTATCGATCACGAGCGTGTCGCCGTCCCAGCGACCGACCGAGTCGCCGAACCACGTCGGGATCCCGTTGCCGTGCGGCCGGCCGTCGATCGGCACGACGTGGAACCACGAGTTCTGCTCGAACAGAAACACGAAGTACTTGTCGCTCTGGATGATCTGCATCGGCTCCGGCGTGTTCACGGAGCGCGTCATGCCAAACGGCAGACAGGCGCCCGTGTAGTCGCCTTCCGCCGCGTCGTACTTCTTCCACTCCGCCTCGCCCCACGGCGTGAACGGCAGATCGGCCAAGCCTTTTTGATCCTTGCCGTCCTTCGTCATGTCGGGCACGTACGGCTTTTGCCACACGCCGCTGAAGTCCACTTTCCCCGAGGCCGTCCGCGGCGCGGGACCAGTCGGCGGCTTGACTTCCTGCTGTCCCGCGGCAACCGCCTGAACGGTCATCGCGATGACGACGGCAACGATTCCCGATCGCAGAAGTGTCTTCATCGAATTCCGAATCCCAAATCGCGAATCGCTACGGTTTCTTTGGCGCCGTGTCGGGGTTCGACGAACCGGCGAACACGCTGCGGCCATCCGGGAACTTCACCATGCGCGCGTTGCACGTCTTCGAGCCGTCCTTTGCGAGGAAGCCGTCGATGACGATCACATCGCCGGACTTCAGCGAGTTCGGGCCCCATCCGTTGCGTGTGAGCGTGTTCGGCGGGCCGCCTTCGCACTGCCACGCCTGCGGATTGCCTTGCGCGTCCTTCACGTCGAGATAGACCCAGATGTGCGGGTTCTGCCATTCCACCTTCGTCACGCTGCCTTGCAGCGTCACTTGTTTGCTGGAGTCGAATTCGGCGGCGAAGGAGTGATGCGCGGACGCGGGCTGAGCCGTCGCGACCGCGAGGCCGGCGAACGCGGCGAAGATCTTCCAGTTCATAGAAGAGCTTTTACACCCAGTGCCAATCGGGTGCAAGACCTTCCTCGCTTCATTCACAGCGCAGCGCGACCATTGGATCCACTCGCGTGGCGCGGCGCGCCGGCACGCAGCAGGCGGTGAATCCGACCAGGACCATTACCGAGACGACGAGCGTGAGCGTCAGCGGATCGTGCGGAGACACACCCCAGATCTGGCTCGCGACGATGCGGGTGACGATGAAACCCGCGCAGCGCATAGCGAAGGTCGTGCCCGATCGTTTGCATTCGCGTGCCTCGAAACGATCTCTTAGACTACGCCCATGCGAAAGTGGTTATTGGCCATCTTTGCGGTCGTCATCGGCGGGTACGCGCTCGAGGCGCAGCCGGCTCGCGCGGTCCACGTCACGCTCCATGAAGGCACGTCGATGGCGGCGGCGTTGTCGCCGGACGGCCGGACGATCGCGATCGATCTGCTCGGCACGCTGTGGACGATGCCGGCGGGCGGCGGCGTCGCAAAACCGATCACCGACATTTTCATGGACGCGCGGCAGCCGTCGTGGTCGCCGGACGGCACGCGCATCGCGTTTCAGGCGTATCGCAGCAGCACCTGGCAGATCTGGACGATCAAGGCCGACGGCACCGACTTACGCGCCGTCACGTCGGGCCCGTACGACGATCGCGAGCCGTCGTGGTCGTCGGACGGCCAGCGCATTGCCTTCTCGTCGGATCGCAGCGGCAGCTATGACGTCTGGGTGCTGACGCTCGCGACCGGCGAGGTCAAACAGATCACCACCGCGCCGTCGAACGAATTCCAACCGTCGTTCAGAGACGGGTCCAGTCAGATCGCGTTCGTCTCCGATCGCCGCGAGGCGCCCGGCGTGTACCTTGCCGATCTCACGATGGGACCGACTGCGGTCGAACGGCTGGTCGCGCCCGCGGACGGCGCTGTGGCCGGGCCGGTGATCGGACCAGACGGCTCGGCGGCATTCAGCGTCGTCGCTGGTGGACGCAGCCGCTTGATGGTTGGCGGCCGCAACATCGCAGATGCGGACGAGGATGTGTTTCCGTTTCGTCCACAGTGGGTGTCGCAGACGGAGCTTCTCTACACCGCCGACGGAAAGATCAAACGTCGGCCCGCCGCCGGCGGCGCGGCGCGCGTCATCGAGTTCACGGCGGACGTTTCGTTCACGCGGCCGGCGTTCACCCCGAAGCGTCGATCGTTCGATCGATCGGGCGCGCAGCCGGCGCACGGCATCATGCATCCCGTCGTGTCGCCGGACGGCACGCAGGTCGCCTTTGCCGCGGTCGGCGATCTCTGGACGATGGCCATCGGCGGATCGCCGAAGCGGCTGACACATGACGCGTTCCTCGACACCGATCCCGCCTGGTCGCCTGACGGAAAGCGGCTGGCCTATTCGACCGATCGCGACGGCTTCATGAACGTCTGGGTACGCGATCTCGAGAGCGGCGCCGACCGGCAGCTGACGCGGTTGACCGCCGCGGCGATGCAGTCGTCGTGGGCGCCTGACGGATCGCGAATCGCGTTCAGCGATCCGGAGGGACAGATTCAGATCGTCGACGTGAAGAGCGGCGCGATCGCGCGCGCCCACGAACATCTGAACGAAGCGGGGCGCGCGAGCTGGTCGCCCGACGGCCGCGCGCTCGTCGTCTCGTCGCTCGAGGTCTACTCGACGCGGTTCCGCGAGGGCACGAATCAGGTCTTGAAGATCTCGCTCGACGGCCAGCCGGATCGCTGGTTCGAGCCGATGCCGCACAAGTCGATCGGCATGCGCGAGGATTACGGTCCGGTCTGGTCGCCCGACGGCACCCAGATGGCCGCGATCATCGACGGACTGCTCGCCGTGTGGCCGGTCGCGAGCGACGGCACGCCGCGCGGATCGCCGCGTCCGGTGTCGACCGAGCTGGCCGGATCGCCGACGTGGACGGGGGACTCGCGCCGCTTGCTCTATCAGACGGCGACGCGTTTGAAGCTCGTCGACGTCGCGTCGGGGCGCGCGCAGGAAATCGACCCGAAGCTGACGTGGACGCCGGCGTCGAAGCCGACCGGCGTCACGATCGTTCATGCCGGGCGCTTCTGGAGCGGCGCGGACGCTGCGAAAGGCGTCCGCTACAACGACCGCGGGTGGGCCGAGAACGTCGACATCGTGGTCGAGGGGAACCGGATCAAGAGCGTCGAGCCGCACCGCGACGCGCAGCACAACGGCGCCGTCGTCGACGCGTCGAACGAGACGATCATCCCCGGGCTGATTGAAATCCACACGCACCTCAATAAGGACTTCGGCGAGGCGCTCGGCCGCATCTTCCTCGCGTGGGGGATCACGACGGTCCGCAATCCGGCGACCAACACGTTCGAGACGCTGGAGTATCGCGAGGCGTTCGAGTCGGGGGCGCGAATCGGTCCGCGCCTCTTCACCACCGGTCCACCGTTCGACGGCACACGCATCTACTATCCCGGCGGAATGTCGGTCGATGACACCGGTCAGCTGCCGCTCGCGCTGCAGCGCGCGAAGGAGGCCGACTTCGACTTCGTGAAGACCTACGTCCGGCTGCCGGATCTCATGCAGAAGCGGATTGTCGAGGAAGCCCATCGCATGGGGATGCCGGTGACGTCGCACGAGCTCTATCCCGCGGTGGCGTTCGGCGCCGACGGCGTCGAACACATCCGCGGCACCAGCCGCCGCGGCTACTCGCCGAAGATCAGCGGGCTGTCGCGGTCCTATCAGGACGTGATCGATTTGCTCACCGCGTCGAAGATGACGCTGACGCCGACCATCGGCATCCAGGGTGGATTTCGACTGCAGACGCTCCGCGACGCCTCGTGGATCGACGATCCGCGGATCCAGAAGCTGTATCCGCCGGCCGTCCCGCAGCGGTGGCGCGAACAGACGCGAACGCCGGCATCGGCCGAGGCGATCGAGCAGGCGGCGCACCTGGTGACGCCGCAGGAGCGCACGGTCTATCGCGTCGTCAAGGGCGGCGGCCGCGTCGTCGCCGGCACCGACGCACCGATCAATCCGTACGGCCTCGCGCTCCTGATGGAGCTGGAGAACTACGCGTCGGGCGGACTGACGCCGGCCGAGGTGCTGCGCACCGCGACGATCGTCTCAGCTGAGGCGATGGGCGCGGGCGCCGATCTCGGCAGCATCGAGCCGAACAAGCTCGCCGATCTGTCGTTCATCGACGGCAACCCGCTGGCGAACATCAAGGATCTCCGTCGCGTGAAGCGGGTGATGAAAGATGGCCAACTGTTCGACGTCGAAACGCTGCTGCGTCGTCCTGCTGCCGTGACCTCGCCATCTGCCGCGCCGGGAAACGGAGGCCGACGGAGATAACGGAGTTCACAAACGGAGCAACGGAGTTAACGGAGGACGAACGGAGGCGAGTTCGACGGGCGTCGCGAAGCGACGCAC
>DAIUKO010000310.1:0-9361 GCA_036848175.1 Vicinamibacterales bacterium
TTGGTCATTGGTCATTGAGCACGTCAACACGTCGCAGCGAGTGGTGACTTATGAAGATGAGACGTCGAGAGTTCATCGGCGCAACGTCAGCATTGGTCGCAGGCATGGCGGCGCCGCGAGTCGGCGCGCAGGAAGGCGGCAGCAAAGAGAAGATTCCGACGCGCGCGGCGCAGGTCGAGAGGCTGTACAAGGCGCCTGACCTTCATCCGAACGCGCTCGAGGCCGCGGCCGATGGTTTGTGGATCGGCGACCAGGTCTCCGAGAAGGTGTTCAAGGTCGACTGGAAAACCGGCAAGGTGCTGCTCGAACTGCAGACCGAGTCGCACAACACCAGCGGCCTCGCCATCGGCGCCGGCTACATGTGGCTCGGCGCGAACGGCGGCGTCAGCGGCCGCCGGCCGCCGCGTCCGCAGGACAAGCCGTACGGTGAAGTCGTTCAGGCGGATCTGAAAACGGGGAAGACGATCAAGATTCATCCGCTGATCTGGGGCGGCGGCGTGCACGGCATCACCTTCGTGCCGCAGACGCAGACGCTGTGGGTCACCGCGCTGAGCATCCAAGCAGTGGCCGAAGTCGATCCGAAGGACTTCCACCCCCTGCGGATTCGTCCGGCGACCGGCGATCGGCCGCACGGGCTCGACTGGGAGAACGGCGCGCTGTGGGTCCTGATTGCCGGCGACCATCTGGTGAAGAAGATCGACCCGGAGTCAGGCAAGGTCCTCGAGATCATCACGATATCGCGCACGGCGGATCCCGATCCGCACGGCATGTGCGTCCGCGACGGCTACATGTATTACTGCGACGCCGGCCTCACCGCGCCAGGTCCCGGCAGCGAGCCGGCGATGATCTGCCGGTTCAAGTTGAACACGGCGTCGAAATCAAGCCAGGCCGCCGACTGATCTGGGGAAAAAAGACGTGATGGCGACGAAACGGCGCGCGTGGTTGGGAGGCGTCGCGGCACTCGTGCTGCTCGTGCTGGCCGCATGGGCGCGCTCCGCCGCCTCCCAGACCGACGATCTCGACGTCCTCAAAGTCATCCCCGAGAACTACACCCTCATCATCGACAACCCGTTCGTCCGCGTGCTCGAAGCGCGCATTCCCGCCGGCACCGAAGAAAAACCTCATCGTCATCTGAAAGGCGTGAGCGTGTGCCTCACCGAGTACACGCTCGAGTCGCGGACGTTCGACAACGGTCAGTGGGGTTCGTGGTCCCGGAACGCGCGAAAGGTCGGGACCACCTACTGGAGCGACGCCAGCCTTCATCAGGTCCGCAACGTCGGCACGACTCAGAGCCATACGATCAGGATCGAACTCAAGCATTGAAGGAGCGGCGCGTATGCAGTCGAGACTGTGGGAACAGGTTCTCGTCGCGTCGGCGTTCGTCGTTCTGGTCCCGCTGACCGCGTCGGCGCAAGCGTCGCTCGCCGGTGTGGTGCGAGACGAATCGGGTGGCGTGCTGCCGGGCGTCAGCGTGGAAGCGTCGAGTCCGGTACTGATCGAAGGCACCAAGACCGTCACCACCGACGAACAGGGACGCTATCGCATCGAAGCGCTCCGGCCCGGTCCGTACACGCTGAAGTTCTCGCTGAGCGGCTTCTCGAGCTTCACCCGCACCGGCGTCGACGTTCCGTCGGACACGGTGGTGACGATCAACGCCGAGATGAAGCTCGGCACGCTCGAGGAATCGCTGACCGTGTCAGGACAATCGCCGCAGGTCGACGTCCTGCAGGCCTCGCGCACACAGGTGCTGTCGCGCGACATCATCGATGCGCTGCCGGTCTCGCGGAACGTCATGTCAATCGGTGTGCTGGCGGCCGGCGTGCGCGCGGGCACGCCGGACATCGGCGGATCGCGGATGACCGAGCAGGTGGGGCTGCGCGCCCACGGTCTGGGCGGCAACGACGCCGAGCAGCTCGTCGAAGGCATGTCGATCCAGAGTCTCGAGGGCCCGTCACAGTCGTACTTCGACGACATGCTGCAGTCGGAAATCACGGTCATGACCAGCGCGATTCCCGCCGACACCTCCGGCGGCGGCATCCGGTTGAACAGCGTGCTGAAAGACGGCGGCAATATCTTCAGCGGCGCGACGTTTCTGGGCTTCAGCAGCGGCGGCTGGCAGGCCGACAACGTGGACGATGAGTTGAGAGCCGCGCCACGGAGCATCAGGTCCGCCAACGGCATCAAGCACATTCACATGTTCTCGGCGTCGTTCGGCGGACCGATCAAGAAGAACAAGCTGTGGTTCCTCGTCACCGCGCGGCACCAGTCCTCCGACGAGCTCGTCGCCGACGTGCCGGCGCAAATCGTCGCGCCCGACGGCGAGGTCATCAACTCGTATCTCGACACCTACGTGCGCGGTCCGTCGGTGAGGCTCACGTGGCAAGCGAGTCCGAATCACAAGATCGCGGCGTTCGGGTCGCGCTGGTGGAAGCGCAAGGGCAAGGACTTCAGCGCCGGCGTCGACCCGCGGGTTGGACAATTCCGCGATCCGACGCGGGCGCATCACTACGTCGCCAACGCGAAGTGGAACTGGACGGCGAGCAGCCGCTTCCTCGTCGAGGCCGGCTTCTCGACGGCCGCGTTCGACTGGCTTGGCGGTCCGGCCGCCGGCGTGATGAAAGAGCGCGGCACGCCCGAGTGGTTCACGCAGACCGAGAAGACCGACACGCAGCGGCAAATCCACCCGCAGTGCGCCTACGACACCGGCTGCACGATGTGGGGATCGCTTCTCAGTCAGCGGCAGGACAACACGCGCGACGTCTTCGACGGACGTGTGTCGTACGTCACCGGCACGCACAACATCAAAATCGGCTACACGCACGAGATCGGACCCGACTACCGGATGGACAACGAGCACAACGGCGACATCCGGCTGAATTACAACGCCGGCCGTCCGAGCACCGTCACCGTCTACAACACGCCGCTCAACGCGCCCGGCATCGTCGAGTACGACGCGGCGCTGTTCGCGCAGGATTCGTGGACAATGCGGCGGCTCACGCTGAATTACGGCCTGCGCGTCGAGTGGTTTTCCGCGGGGATGGACGAAGTGGCGGCGTCGGCCGGCCGCTTCGTGCCGGCGCGGTTCTTTCCGGCGCAGCACGGGTTGATCAGATGGGGACCGGACTACGCGCCGCGGCTCTCGGCCGTCTACGATTTGTCCGGCGACGGACGGACCGCGCTGAAGACCAGCTTCAGCAAGTATCACCGGCAGTACGACGCCGATCCGGCGCTGGTCTACGCTGACGCCGGACTCCGTCAGGAGAACCGCAACTGGTTCGACTGCCCGCTCAACGCCGCGGGCACCGCGTGCTCCGGCGTCGTGCTACCGACGACCAATGACGGCATCGCGCAGGATTCCGAGATCGGTCCGAGTCCGAGCGGCGGAAACTTCGCCAATCGATCCGGCGCGCTCCCCGGCGATCTGCGACGCCAGTACAACCTCGAATACACCGTCGGCGTGCAGCATCAGGTCAGACCTGGCCTCGCCGTCGGAGGTCTGTTCATCAAGCGCTCGATCCACGCGATCCAGATGACGGATCGGACGTTCATCTCGCTGAGCGACTACATTCCGTTCCAGGTGCGCATGCCCGCCATCATCGATCCGGCGGTGTCGGCGGTGCTGGACCCGAACGAGATGATCACGGTGTACAACCTCAATCCGGCGAAGAACTCGGTGTTCGGGCAGGGACTGATCGATCGCAGCAGCCAGCAGAACCGGTCGCTGTACACCGGCTTCGAGGCGTCGTTCTCGGCGCGATTCGCGCGCTACGGCACGATGTTCGGCAGTTGGACGGCCGAGCGCAACGTGTCGGTGTTCTGCGAGTCCGACGACAATCCCAACGGTCCGCCGGTGGCCGACTTGTATCAGGGCCGCAGCGTCGCGGAGGGCGGCCGCTTCTGCGATCAGCGGAATTTCCACATGCCGTTCCTGAACGAGTTCAAGCTGGCCGGGAATTACACGCTGCGCTACGGCGTCGACGTCGGCGCCGTGCTGCAAAGCTATCCGGGTCTCGAGCGCGTGATCACCTGGCAGCCGGCCGCGAATCTCTATCCGAACGGACAGCGCACGCAGGCGCAGACGATCATCCTCAACGAACCGGGATCGCTCTACGGCGAGCGGTGGAATCAGCTCGACATCAACATCAAGAAGAACATCCACTACGGCCACAACAAAGTGCACACCTTTCAGTTCGACGTCTTCAACGTGTTCAACGGCAACGCGATTCGCACCATGACCGACACCGTCGGCACCTCGCTCGGTCAGGTGACGGCGATTCTGCCCGGCCGCTTCCCGCGGATCGCGTATCAATTCAAATGGTGATGCGCCTCTTCGTCGCGCTGGTCACGATGGCGGCGTGCTCCGCCGCGAATGCCGCGGCGCAGCCCGCGTCGATTTCCGGCGCCGGAAAGATCGAGATCGGCGGGTTCCCGATGGGCGGGACGTTCTTCGTCGGCGGCGACGACAACGGCGAGGTGAACTTCAACGTCTACTCGACCGGCGCGAACCTGACGCGCTACTTCACACAGCGTGTCGCCATCGAGGGCGAATTCACGCTCAGCTTCGGTCTCGCGCAGGACGTGTTTTACAAGAACGCCGAAGTGCTGCACGTCCAGATGCCGAACGTCTGGACGTATTTCGGCAACGTCGTGTGGTTTCCTGCCGGCGCCACGGGCCGGCGTCTGCCCTACTACCTCACCGCCGGAGCCGGCGCCGTGTCGCTGCAATCGCGCCAGCCGACCGGTCAATTCGGCTACGACGTCGACACCGTCGGATTCCAAAGCTTCCTCGCCGAGAACATCGGCGGCGGGGTGAAGATCTTCCGCGGCGCGGACGCGCCTGACTGGGGATTCCGGATCGACTACCGCTACGTGATCGTGAACGCCAACAGTGACGCGCCGGAATTCTTCGCGAAGACGAAAACCCGCGGCGGCCACCGCATCAGCTTCGGAATCCTGTTCACAGCGAAGCGGTAGGCTACCGCGATGAACACTCGCCCGTACCCTGGCTCCACCCTTCCACGTCGATGAAGTTCTGAGGGGCGGTGTTGGGCGTGTTCGACATGCTGCCGCCGCCGGTCGGACCCGGCGAAATCCGGACGCCGCCGCCGATACCGATTCCGGGCGGACCGTACTGCCCCTTCTTCATGAGACCGCTGAGCACGATCATGGAGCCCTCGTGCGCCTTGATCTCCTCGATCAGTTTCTTCGGCCCGTTCATCCGCAGGTGCATGCCTTCGGGAATGTCGGCGCTGCCCGGTTGATCCTCCGTGCGCCGGGCGGCGGTGAAGATATAGCCCTTGGTGCATCCGGGAACCGACACGCGCACGGAATCCTTCGGCACTTTTTTCTTTTCCTGCGCCGCGAGCGACCCGCTCAGGACGGCGATAGCGATGGCGACGACGACGGCGGTTTTCATGACGGACTCCACACTCGATTCTGCTCCTTTTGGTCAGACGAATCCAGGCGGGTCATGGCTTGGCGTTCTCCACGATCAAAGAAATCGCCGCTTCGAACGTCTATGAGGATATGAGCGGAACGCCCGCCCTCGCCTTGCCTGTCGATAAGGCCGCGGCCGACGATCGCCGCGATAGATTGGCCGCTTTATACGACGCTCACGAAGAGCGCCTCTACAACCTGGCAAGGCGACTCGCGGCGAGCGCCAGCGAAGCAGACGATCTGGTGCAGGAGACGTTCGTCAGAGCGGCCAGGTCCCTGAGCTCGATTCCCGCGGGTCCGACGAAAGAAGAGGCCTGGCTGGTCAGAGTCCTGATCAACATCCGGCGCGACGAGTGGCGCCGCGTGCGCGTCAGCCGGCGGTTCGATGCGATTCTCGGTCACAGCGACATCGCGAGCGACTCGAACGCCGAATCGGCGCTGATCGCCAAGCGCGCCGTCTGGGCCGCGCTCGATCGGCTGCATCCTCGGCGGCGCGCCATCATCGTCATGTTCGAGCTCGAAGGCATGACGCCTGCCGCGATCGCCGCCCTGCTCGGTATCAGCGTGATGACCGTACGCTGGCATCTCTCGATGGCCCGCCGCGATCTGAGGCGCATCCTGGAACCGCAAATGGGAGACATTAAATGAAGACGGTGGCCGAGATTCTCCGGAACGCGGATCCTCTTGCCGACGAGCCGCGCCGCAACCCGCAGCAGCGTCTGGCGCGGCGCCAGATGTGGCTCGACGCATCGGCCCGCGTGAATGAGGTCCGCGAACGGCGGCGCGGATCCGCGACGATCGTCGCGCTTGCTCTCGCCGGACTCGTCGTTGGAACCTTCGTGTGGTCGCGCATTGCCGTGCCGGACGTCGTGGCGGCGGTCCGGTTCGAAGTCCGTCTCGCCGAGGCGACGCCGACGCTCGGCTTGCGCGATGTCGTCATTGCCGGAACGACTCAGAGAATCTACCTTCATCCCGATCCGGTCGTCACCAATGGCGACATCGTCGACGCGCACGTGATTGAAGGCGACACGGCCTCGACGTTCGGAGTTTCCGTCGCCTTCAACGACGCAGGCGCCGCGAAAATGCGTCGCGCGACGGAAAGCCATATCGGCCGGCCGGTTGCCCTTCTTGTGGACGGCCAGGTCATCGCCGCGCCCGTTGTGAGGTCGCGGATCGCCTCCCCGGCGGTGATCAGCGGCAATTTCACGAAAGCCGAGGCCGAGCGGATCGCCAACGGGATCGTCGGCCGATAGGACACCCGTTCGGCGAATCTCGTGATCCAATGGCGCGCGGCCGGTGTCTATAGAGGCACTGTGTCCACCGCCACGGGCGGCCGGCGGGCGTGGACGGCGCTCGAGCAGCTTGCCACCGATCTGCAGATCGGCACGCGAATTCTCTGGCGCGCGCCGGCGCTGAGCTTGACGGCCGTCGTCCTCATCGCGCTCGTCATCGGCGGCAACACGACGATCTTCTCGATGGTCCACGCCATTCTCGCCAAGCCGGCGCCGGGCGTGGAGGCCGATCGCCTCGTCACGCTCGGGTGGGTCACCAACGGCGAAGTCCACCCCGACACGAGTTTTCTCAATTACTTCGACGTGGCGGCGGCGAGCGCGACGCTGAAGCCGGTGCTCGCCCTCCGCTTCGAACGATTCATCCTCACGACCTCCGACGGCAGCTACGCCATCCATGGCGCGACCGTGTCGTCCAACTTCTTCGAGACGCTGGCGATCCGTCCGCTGAAAGGGCGCACGTTCACCGAGCGTGAGAATCGTCTCGATGCCTTCGGCCTCGTCGCGGTGATCAGCCATCGACTCTGGCTCGAGCGCTTCGCCGAGTCGCCGGACGTCGTCGGCCGGACGACGATGGTCAACGGCCACGCGGCGACGATCATCGGCGTCGCACCGCCGCGTTTTCGCGGCGTGGTGTTCGGCGAAGGATCCGACGTGTGGCTGCCGATCGTCGCCTATGCCGAAATCGAGCGGCAGGCGGCCTTGCTCGATCGCCGGGCACGGATGGTCGTGACGATCGGGCGGCTGGCGCCGGGCGCGTCGCTATCCGCCGCGCAGGCGGAGGTCAACACCATCGCGCAACGACTGCCGCGCGACCCTATCGATGCGGGCCGCCCGCGGAACATTCAGTTGTTTCCGTATTCGGCGACCGCCGCCGGCGACAGTCTCGTGGCCCAGCGCGGTCCGTGGTTCCTGGCGATGTTCTCGATCGTCACGGTGCTCACGCTGCTCATCGTCTGCGCGAACGTCGCGAATCTGATGCTGGGACGCGCCGTCGTCCGCGCCCGGGAGATGGCCGTGCGCCAGTCCTTCGGCGCGTCGCGCCTGCGCATCGTGCGGATCTTCGTCGCCGAAGGGCTTGCCATCGGCGTCGCGGCCTGGGCGGCCGCCGCGATCTTCGCGTTCTGGACGACGAGCACGCTTCCTCGACTGATGCAGCCGTTCGACGTCAACGGTTCGCGGATCACGTTCGATTTCACACCCGACTGGCGCGTGCTCGGCTATGCGATGCTCCTCGCGCTCGTCGGCACCGCCATCGTCAGCGCCGCGCCGGCGCTACGGACGTGCCGGCAGGATCTCCAGCCGCTGCTCAAGGCCGGCGAGCAGGGCGTCGTCCAGGGTCGATCGAACGTGTCGAACGGACTGGTGGTGCTGCAGCTCGCCTTCTCGGTGCTGCTGATGACGACGGCGGGATTGGCGTATCGATCGCTGTCGGTATTGAGCGCATCGGCGCTCGGATTCGACAAGGACAACCTGCTGCTCGTCACGGTCAACACCAAAGCCGCCGCGCCAACGGGAGCGCAGAACGTGGCGCTGCTCGACTCGATGATGGAGCGGCTGCGCACGGTGCGCGGCGTCACGGCCGTCTCCTACGCGCGGCGGCCGGTTCAGAGCTTCTGGTCGCCCGAGCCCGTCGCCACCGGCGCGGACGGCCGATTCATCGTCGCCGAGCGCAACGAGGTCGGACCCGGATATCTGCGCGCGATGGGCGTCGCGCCGCTCGCCGGCGACGACTTCGATACGCGCTCCCGAGATGGCGGCACGATTGCGGCGATCGTCAATCAAGCGCTCGCCGAAGCGCTGTGGCCGGGACAGCCGGCGGTCGGCCGACTGCTGCAGCTTGCCTCCTACCCGAGGCCGGTGGCGATCACGGGCGTTGCGCCGAATGGCTTCTACAGCGGCTATCGGCGCGAAACGGATCCGAAGTTCCTCTTCATCTCCGCGGCCCACACGCTGCCGCCGTCGCAGGAGATGACGCTGTACGTCCGCTACTCGGGCACGCTCGACGACATCGTGCCATCCGTCAGCCGCACGCTGCGCGCGGTCGACGATCGCGCGCCGATTGTCTATATGCGGACGATGAACGAGCAGCTCGAGAGCCTGACGTGGCCGATTCAGGCGCTGGCGACGCTGCTCGCGTCGTTTGCGATTGGATCGCTGCTGATCGCGACGATCGGTCAATACGCGGCGATGGCCTTCACGATGCGCCGCCGGATTCGCGATTTCGGCGTCCGCATGGCGCTCGGCGCCTCATCGCGCGACATCCTGACGTCGGGTGTGCTCGAGGGCCTTCGCATGACGGCGATTGGCCTGACGATCGGCGGCGCGCTCAGCCTGGCGACCGCGAGCACGCTGCGATCGGTGCTGTTCGGCGTGACGCCGACCGACACGCCCACTTACGCCGGCGTGTTCGGGCTGCTCGCGATCGCGTCGCTCGTCGCGTGCTTCCTGCCCGCCCACCGCGCCGCCCGCATCGATCCGATGCAGGCGCTGCGGGAAGAGTGAGAACTACGCAGGCCCACGCGTCGAACCCGATCGGCGTTCACATTCGTTTCGGCGGCTGCGCGCGCTCGGCGAGCTTTGCGTTCAAGCGCGTCTTTTCGTGGTTTCGCAGTTTCGTGGTTTCGTGGTTTCGT
>DAIUKO010000311.1:0-9347 GCA_036848175.1 Vicinamibacterales bacterium
GATGTCGAAGTTGTCTTCGTGGCAGGCGTACTCGTACATCTGCTCGGCCGGATCGATCTTGTTCCACGGGATCAGCGCCGTCCACGCCTTTGTCCACGTCGTCGGGTCCTCGACGGTGAACTCGTAGTTGAGCGCGTCGGCGGCCACGCGGGTGAAGCGCTCGGTGATCTTGAAGGTGGCCGGATTCGCGTTCTGAAAAATCACGCCATCGTCGCTCCGGAAGTTGGTCGTCTCGACGACGAGCGTCGTGCCGTCCCAGCGCCCGCGTGAATCGCCGAGCCACTGCTTGAGTCCCTTGTTCAGGTGCGGGCGACCATCGACCGGAATGATGCGCGCGCTGTGGATCATCTCGGGCGCGATCGTCACGAATCCCGGACTCTGCACGATTTGAAAATCGTTGTTATAGATCGTCGGCAGATACGGCGGCGAATCGGTGCGGATGACGCAGCGTACCGGCAGGGACATGTCCAGATGGTCGTTCGGGAGCCCGGCCTGGAAGCGCGCCGCCGCCGCGGCTCGTGCGGCTCGCGCCTGTTGCCGCTCCGGCGAGAGCGGCACGAGCGGCGGAATTCGTCCGTCCGCCGGATCAACGATGAGCGAGGTCCGGCGATCCGCCGTGATCTTCAGCCGCCGCGCGTCCATCCAGTGATCGTTGTAGGCTCGGTTGACGTCGACCTCCGGACCGCCGTCGCGCCGATCGCGCGTCAGATCGTGGGCGAGCGCCGCCTGGAACTCCGCCGCCTCCTCGTCAGTGAGTACCTCTTTCCCGCCGACCGTGCCGGGGCGCTGGAGCGGCGTGCTGGTCGCATCGTTCCAGACGCCCTGCAAATCCGGATCGCCCCACGGCGTTCGCGGCGGTGAATACTTCTTCGGCGCCTGTCCGGCGACGGGGACCGCGAACGCGATCGCCATCGAGACGACGGCGAGCGCCATCACACGGATCACTCGATCACGCATGGGACGCCTCCGTTCCTCCATCATCGTGCCGTCGGCTTGCGGAATGCTCCGTACAGCAGCTCCTCGGTGAATGGCACGCACTTGAACTCCAGCAACTGCAGGTTCGCTTCCATCCGGCGGTACAAGGGAAATCTGATCTTCCAGGGACGCGTGAACACGTTTGGATCCTCGATCGTGGCTTCGTACATCAGGTGATACGGGCTGGCCGGCGTGTAACGTTCGACCACATGCAGCTTGTCGGTGTGATAGTCGCCGGCCCGATCGAACCACGTTTCCTCGCGCTGACCGCTCACGTCCACGACCAGCGTCTCGCCCTCCCACCGGCCGCGCGACCATCCCATCCAGGCATCGGCCGGCGACTCCTGCTTCCAGTCCATGCGCACGATGCGCGTGGCGCTCGCGAACTCGTACGCGATCAGGATGGTCGAATTCGATCCCTGGACGATTTGAAACGGAAATGGCATGTACGTCGCCCGGGGCACGCCGGGCAGGTAGCACTTCAGCTCTGGATCCCCCAGCGCATGCCACTTCTTGTCGTCGCTGACGTCGACTTGCATTCGCTTCGCAAAGTTGTCGCGCTTTTTCGCCAGCGCCTCAGGTCGATACGGAATCTCGCCGCCCTCCACGATGCTCTGCCCGGCTGGTCCGGCGCCGTACACGCCCATGACTTCCGGATGATCGCCGGACTGCGCCTCGTGATCCTGCAGGTCCCAGTTGGCCGTGACCAAGGCCTGCCAGATGCCGCTCAGATCGGGATGACCGTCCGGGCGGTGGGGCGCCCGATACGCTGGAAACTGTGCGTCGGCGGCCGGAGCCGTGCGCTGCTGGCCCGCCGCCGTGACGACCGCCAGCGTGACAAGAATCGAGAGGAAAGCCTGGCGGCGCATGGCGATGGTGGTATCACGCACGTCTGTTGCGGTCAAGAAGGAAAGAACGTATTCCTGATTACCCTTCGTATTGCAGCACGTGCATGCCGCCGTTCCAATCGCTGACGTACATCAGTCCATCGGTCGTCACGTGGACATCGCAGGTCTTCGCGGCGAGCCCGACGTTTGGCCGCGGATCGATGAGCTTCTGTGGAACTGGCGGCACCCACGAGGCGATTTCCTTGGGCGCGAATGCATCCTTGATATCGAAGACGCGCACGCCGGCGTTGTTGTAGGTTGCGAAGATGATCTCCTCGCTGCGGAAAGAACCGGGCCGGTTCTCGTGGACATTGTGCGGGCCGAACACACCAGCCGAGCAGAAGTCCCGGTCCCTCGGCGTCGGTAGCGTGGAAATCGGCACCGGGTTCTCCGGCGCTCGCACATCCACAATGAACGTGTAGAACGTCCCCTTGGCGCATTTCTCCGCGTTCGCTTCATCGACGACAACGGCGAGATTGCGACCCGGCAAGGGGAGTGGCGTATGCGTGCCGCCTGGAAACGGCGGCGACCAGTTGATGTGCGACAGCTGCTTCGGTCGCGCGACATCGCTGATGTCGTGGATGGTGAACCCGCCGTCGCGCCATGCCGCATAACCACGATTGCCGGCCGTGATCATGTGGTGGAGCGCGACGCGCCGTCCCGCGGGAAACGTCGGCGTCTCGCCGGCCGCGCGATTCATGCCCGGCAGCCACCAGCGCGACACGATCTCCGGTTTCGTGATCTCTTTCAAGTCGACGATGCACAGGATGTGGTCGATGAAGCCGTCGAAATGCGCGGACACGTACGCATAGCGCCCGCCCGGCCACCACAGACGGTTGATGCCGAAGCCGGGCATTTCGAGGAAGGCGATCTCCTTCATCGCCGCGGGGCTGGAAATGTCGTGGATGCTCAGGCCCGAGCGGAATCTCTTGCGGTTGGTGATGCTGTCGGCGAGGTTGTTTTCGAAATAGCCGCGCATGTTGTCGTAGGACTGCATCGCCACGATATTTGCGCCGTTGGCGAGCAGCATCACATCGTCGGCGACCTGCAGGTGATGCGTGCGGGTGCCGGCGCCCGCGGTGAAGAAGCCGACCGCCTTCAAACGACGGGGATCCGCGGCGTCGAGAATCGTCACGCCATCGTTGAACATGTGGCCGACGTAGACATGGCGGCGGTTCACCATGATCTGCACGCCGTCGGGGCGGCCGCCTTGATCGCTGTACGAGACGTGTCGGATCCGCCGCCCGATGCCGGTCGACGGAATCGACATTCGCGAATCTTGTGACACCTGTGAAGACTGCGCGATCTCTCCGGCCGCGCGCGCGCTGAACAGCGTCCCCGCCGACGCAGCCAGACCGAGCAAGCCTTTCATGTGCTCACGGCGAGTCATCGATGTCAGGCTTCAGACTTTCAGCGCGTTCCCGCCTGCGTCAGCTTCAACAGCTTCGCCGCGTTGCCGCCGAGGATCGCCTCTTTGTCTGCGTCGCTCAGGAACGACGCGCGCAACACGAGATCGACGCCGACGGGCCAGTTGAACGGGATGTCAGTCCCGTACACGATCTGTCCCACGCCCATTTCGGCGACGAGATGCCGCAGTCCCTCGTCGCTGAAGATCATCGTGTCGATCAGGATTTCGCGCTTGAAGTAGTCGCGCGGACGTTTCTTGTTCGCGCAGTTCGCGTTGGGCCGCACGCACGCCGCCTCGGTCCGGCCGAGATACGACGGCAGATAGCCGCCCGCATGGCTCGCACAAATCCTCAGTCCAGGAAATTTGTCGAGCGTCCCGTCGAAAATCAACCGCGAGAGAAAGTATGTCGTCTCGAGCGGGTTGCCGATGATGTTGCCGAGCTCGCCGCGTCCGCGGAGTGCGCCCTCTTTGATGATGTTGCCGGCGCCGCCCGGATGCATGAAGACCAGCACGCCGAGCTCCGCGGCTTTCGCCCAGAACGGGTCGTACTTGGGCAACGACAGATCTTCGCCGTTCACATGACCACCGATCGACGCGCCACGAAGCCCGAGACGTTTGATGCCATCCTCCAACTGCTCGGCCGCCAGATCGGGATGCTGCAGCGCCACCGACGCGAACGCGACGAAGCGATCGGGATGCGCGGCCACCCACGTCGCAAGCCCTTCGTTCTGCACCTGTACGATCCGTTTGGCCAGATCGCGATCGGCCGCGTACCACCAATAGCCGTTGATGCTGAGCGCCTGCACGTCGATGCCCTGCTGGTCCATCGCCTGCAGACGCGCCGGTCCGAGGACGCCGATGCCCCCACCGCCGCTGGCCGCGTCCGCAAGCTTCGTGCCTTTGACGATGTCAGCCACGTCGATAACGCAGTGACAGTGCACGTCGATCACCCTGACGCGCTTCCGTCCGACCGTCACGTCGCGACGGGGTGTGGAAGGAGTCTGGACGTAGATGCCAGTCGCAGCACTGGCGAACGTCGTGACGAATTCTCTACGAGTCGGCATCATGTCCTCGCTTTTTACTCGCGTGGGCTGCAGCCCCACGCCTGGGCCGTCGCCACGTCACGGTTCGGTGAGGGCGAATGAGAACACCGCCGGAATGACGCGCGTATTCTATAATCCGCCAGCCGTGCGCGCTTGGAGGATTTGATCATGAGAACCAAAGTCACTCTCACCTCGATCGTCACCGCCGCCCTCGCGTGCATGTCGGCGTCACTCCTTGCTCACCACGGCGACGCGGGGCGATACGAAGACAAACTCACCACGGTGAAGGGCACCGTCGTCGAGCTGCAATTGGTCAATCCTCATTCGATCGTCGTGCTCGACGCCGACGAAGCCGGAGGGAAGGTCGTCAGGTGGCGCGGTGAAGCGGGCACCGCCACGCAGTTGAAGGGCTGGTGCTGGACCAAGGACGTCATCAAGCCCGGCGACATCGTCAGCATGACCGGCCGCCGGCTCAAGAACGGCTCGCCGTACATGACGCTGTCGGAAAACGCGCGTGTGATCGACGCGAGCGGCAAGGTGATTTACAAAGGCAACGACCCCGGCCGGCCGAACGAACCGGGTCCGTGCGCGGCGGCGCGGACGGGTGGACGGTAAGGCGCGTGGAGCCCGTTGCTTGTGCCGAGCCCTAGAGATTCTCAATGACGACGCGAGGCGCGTGCACCGCCGTCGTGCTGTTGACTGTAGTCGTCGGACTCGCGGCGACCGGAGCAGGGCAGGCGCCGGCGCGCTCGTCGCCTACCGCTGCGCGAGCGGCGTCCCGGTCGGCGTGGAAGCAGGTCGCCTATGTCAAAGCCTCGAACCCGCGCGCAGGCGCGCAGTTCGGTTATGCCGTCGCACTGAGCAGCGATGGGCGCACGCTGGCCGTGGGCTCGCAGATGGAAGAGAGCGCCGCCACGGGCGTCAACGGCAACCAGAACGATCACTCGATGTTCAGCGCCGGCGCGGTGTACGTCTACGCACGAACCGGGGATCGATGGGCGCAGCAGGCCTACGTCAAGGCGTCGAATCCGGGCGCGGACGATCAGTTCGGGTTTGCCGTCGCGCTGAGCGCCGACGGCAGCACGCTCGCCGTGTCCGCGCCGTACGAAGACAGCGCTGCCACAGGCATTGACGGCAACCAGGCCGACAACTCCATGGCGAATTCCGGCGCGGTGTACGTCTTCACGCGCAGCGGAAGCGCCTGGTCACAACAGGCGTACATCAAGGCGTCCAACACCGGTGCGGAAGAGGAAGGCGATCAGTTCGGGTACTCGATCGCGTTGAGCAGCGACGGCAACATGCTGGTGGTGGGCGCGATCGGCGAAGACAGCAACGCGACCGGCATCAACGGTGACCAGAACAACGAAGGAGCCCAGGCCGCCGGCGCGGCGTACGTGTTTACTCGCAGCGGCAGCACCTGGTCGCAGCAGGCGTACGTCAAAGCCGCGAACACGATGCCGAACTTCCTGTTCGGCTATTCCGTGGCGGTGAGCGCCAACGGCAACACGGTGGCGATCGGCTCATTCGACGAAGGCGGGTCGTCGCGCGAGATCAACGGTCCCTACGATCGGCGACGGGCAGGTTCGGGCGCCGTCTACGTGTTCACCCGCAACGGCACGAGCTGGTCGCAGCAGGCGTACCTGAAGGCCAAGGAAGGAGACGCGCAGGATTCGATGGGCTGCTGGGTCGCTATCAGCGATGACGGGAACACGGTGGCGGCGGGCGCGCTCGACGAAGACACGCTCGTCCCCGGGATCAATGTGGTGCAGAGCGGCCACTCGGGGAGAGTTGACGCGCCGGACGACACATCCGCAGGCGCCGCGTACGTGTTCGTGCGCAGCGGCACGGCCTGGTCCGAGCAGGCCAACTTCAAGGCGTCGAACGTGGGAAAAACCGATTGGTTCGGCGTCCGGTTGCACCTGAGCGGCGATGGCAACACGATGGCCGTGAGCGCGCCGAACGAGGACAGCGCCGCGCAGGGCATCAACGGCAAGCAGGACGACGAATCGGCCGACGAAGCCGGTGCGGTGTACGTGTTCACTCGCCACGGTTCGAC
Organism: Vicinamibacterales bacterium; assembly: GCA_036848175.1. Classification (GTDB taxonomy): domain Bacteria; phylum Acidobacteriota; class Vicinamibacteria; order Vicinamibacterales; family CAVVIG01; genus QHWF01. The sequence continues at coordinate 6,370 of DAIUKO010000311.1, forward strand.
GTGGTCGCCCAACCAGATCTATTTCAAAGGATCGAACACGGAGAAGTTCGACGAATTCGGCAGCGCGGTCGCGCTCAGCCGCGACGGCCGGACGATGGCGGTCGGAGCGCATTTCGAATCAGGCGGCGCCAAGGGGATCAACGGCAATCAGGCCGACAATTCCATGTCACAGTCTGGTGCCGTCTACGTGTTTGTTCGATGATGGCCGGCGAACTCGGCTCGCGGCGAACGATTGTGACTGCCGCGGCACTCACGATCGTGTCGCTGGTTGGCGTGGCATGGGCGCGTGGTCAGGGTCGGTCAGACCAGAAGCCGCTGTTGGCAGAAGACGTCTTCAAGAATGTTCAAGTGCTCAAGGGAATTCCCGTGAACGAATTCATGGGGACGATGGGGATCTTTTCTGCGGCCCTGGGGATGTCGTGCGAGGACTGCCATCTCGCGAGCGATCGCGGCTGGGAAGCCTACGCCGCCGACACGAATCCGAGAAAGCGGACCGCGCGCCGAATGGTCCTGATGATGGCCGAGATCAATCGCGCCAACTTCGGCGGCCGGCAAGTCGTGACCTGCTATACGTGTCATCGTGCGAGCGATCGCCCTGTGGTCACACCGAACCTGTCGACGCTGTACGCCGAACGGCCTGTCGAAATCCCGGACATCATCGCGCAGGCGCCGGCGGCGCCTTCGGTCGACCAAGTGCTCGACAAATACATCCAGGCACTCGGTGGAGCGCAGCGGCTCACGGCTCTCACCAGTTTCATCGCCGTGGGGACGAGCGTCGGGTACGGACCAGAGGGCGATAAACGCGCGTTCGAGGTCTTTGCCAGAGCTCCGGGTCAGCGGACCACGATCACGCATACGCTCGACGGAGACAGCACCACGGTTTACGATGGCCGCGCCGGTTGGATCGCAGCGCCACATCGGCCGCTACCGCTCGTGTCCATCACCGGACATGAACTGGACGGGTTGAAGCTGGACGCCGATCTGTCGTTTCCGGCGCGGATCAAAGAGGCCCTCGGCCAATGGCGCGTCGGCTCGCCGGCCACGATCGACGATCGCGACGTTCACGTTGTCCAGGGAGTGGGCGCCGGCGGCGCGATCGCGACGTTGTACTTCGACACGACCTCGGGCCTGCTCGTGCGGCAGGTGCGCTATGCGCAATCGCCGGTCGGCAGGATTCCCACGCAGATCGACTACGCGGATTATCGCGACGTCTCCGGAATCAAGATGCCGTTTCGATGGACCGTCATCTGGCTGGACGGGCAGGACACCGTTCAGTTGAATGAAGTCCGGCCGAATGTCTCCATTGACGCCGCGAAGTTCGCCAGACCGGCACCGGCGCGGTGAGTCTCAGGCTAGAGGAGGTTCCTGAGAGACGGCGTATACGCCGTGAGTCACTGTCGACGGATCGGGCCAGGGGCTCGCCTCGGCGAACGCGACCGCGTCCTCCACCTCTTCCCGGCACCGTCGATCGATCTCGTCGAGCTGTTTCGTCGCTGCGCCTGCAGCCGCGAGCTTGCGGCGATAGCCAATCACCGGATCGCGCGCCTCCCACGCCGCGAGCAGTTCTCGCGGCACGTACTCGGCACCGTCATGGACCGCATGGCCGAGCATCCGCAATGTGTGCGCCTCGATCAGACTCGGGCCATCGCCGGCACGCGCGCGCTGCACCGCCGCATTCGCGACGGCATGAACCGCCTCGACGTCGTTGCCGTCCACTGTCGTCGTCTGCAAGCCATACCCGGCGGCGTGGGCAGAAATGCTCTTCACCTTGGAGGCCTGCCGGCACGGTGTCGAGTACGCGTATTGATTGTTCTCGACGATGATCACGAGCGGCGCGGCGTAGAGGCCGGCCATGTTCAAGACCTCGTGATACAGGCCGGCGTTGGTGGCGCCATCTCCGGTGAACGCCATGGCGACGCGAGGTTCGTCTCGATAGCGAAAACTCATCGCCACTCCCAACGCGACGGGCAGCGAATGCGGCAGATGGCTGATGTAGCCGATGATGCCGCGCTCGAGGTGCGACATGCCGTGGAAGTTCGCGTCGCGCCCACCGGTCGGCCCGGTTTCGCGCCCCAGTAGATTCGCAAAGGCTTCCCGCGGTGTCACGCCGCGCAGCAGAAACGCGCCGAGGTCGCGATGCATCGGCGACACCACATCACTGGGACCAAGCGCGTAGGCGGCACCGACGGCGATCGCTTCATGTCCGCGCTGGCTGAACGTGCCACCTACACCACGGCCCTGTTTCCAGTGCACCAGCATGCGCTCGTCGAACGTGCGCGCGAGCTGCATCCAGTAGTAGATGTCGAACTTCTGATCAACGGTCATGATTAGTAGTTCGCGAGCGCCTTCGCCGCTTCGTAGATCTTCTGCGCGTTGGGACGATACGCGTCTTCGAGCGGCGGACTGAACGGCACCGGCGTATCGAGTCCGGCGAGACGCATGACCGGCGCATCGAGCCACTCGAACGCGTGCTGCGCAATCAGCGCCGCGACTTCGGCACCCACACCGGCGAGCTGGTTGGCCGAATGCACGACCAGCGCCTTGCTCGTGCGCCTCACGCTCGACAGGACGGCTTCCGTATCGAGCGGTTTGAGTGTGCGCAGGTCCAGCACCTCACACTCGACGCTCTCCGCCGATAACCGCTCCGCCGCCGCCAGCGCCTCACGCAGTTGCGTGCCGTAGGTGATGATCGACATCGCCTCACCGGCGCGAGCGACGCGCGCCGTTCCGATCGGCACGATGTGTTCACCCGGCGGAACCGGGCCTTTCAACGTGCGATACAGCGGCTTGCTCTCGAAGTAAATCACCGGATTGTCGTCGCGAATGGCGGCAATCAGCAGCCCTTTCGCGTCGGCCGGAGTGCCGGGCGCCACCACTTTCAGCCCGGGCGTGTGCACGAACCACGCTTCGGGGTTTTGGCTGTGGAACGGACCGGAGCGGAGACCACCATCACCCGGTGCGCGAATGACCCACGGCAC
>DAIUKO010000312.1:0-9339 GCA_036848175.1 Vicinamibacterales bacterium
TGGGCGTGCGATCGCCGGGCACCGCCTACGTGCTGCTCCATCACTACATGGGCGAAATCGACGGCGCGTTTCGCTCGTGGGGATTCGCGCGCGGCGGCACAGGGGCGATCTCGAACGCGATTGCCGGGGCGGCACGCGCAGCGGGTGTGGAGATCCGCACCGAGGCGCCGGTCGCACGCATCCGCGTGAGCGGTGGTCAGACAAACGGTGTTGTGCTCGCCAACGGCGACGAGATCGAGGCGACGCTCGTGCTCTCGAGCGTCGATCCGAACCTGACGTTCCTCAAGTTCATCGAGTCGAAGCAGCTGCCGGACGAGTTTCTCGACGAAGTGAGGCGATACAAGTTCCGCGGCTCGTCAGGAAAGGTGAACCTCGCGCTCGACGCGCTGCCGGACTTCACCTGTCTGCGCGGCGAAGGACCGCATCTGCGCGGCGCGTTGTCGATTTCACCGTCGGTCGACTACATGGAGCGCGCCTACGACCAGGCCAAGTACGGCGAGTATTCGCGCCGGCCGTACATCGACATGGTCATCCCGACGCTCACCGATCCGTCGGTCGCGCCGGCGGGCAAACACATCCTCTCGTGCTTCGTCCAGTACGCGCCGTACAAGCTCGCATCGGGGACATGGGACGAGCAGCGCGAGGCGTTCGGCAATACGGTCGTCGACACGATCGCGGAATACGCGCCGAACATCCGCGACATCATCCTTCATCGTCAGGTTGTGACGCCGCTCGACCTCGAACGCGAGTTCGGCTTGACCGAAGGCAACATCTTCCAGGGCGAGCTGACGCTCGAGCAACTCTTCTTCGCGCGTCCAGTGCCGGGATGGGCGCAGTACGCGACGCCAATCAAAAACCTGTGGATGTGCGGATCGGCAACACACCCCGGCGGCGGCATCATGGGCGCGCCCGGCCGCAACGCCGCTCTGCGAATTCTCGGCCAAACACGATGACCCCACGATTCGTCACCGATTATCTCGAGCCTCACTTCAGCCTCACTTGATTGAGACAAATGCCCGACGTCATCGTCATCGGCGGCGGTCATAACGGGCTCGTGACGGCGAGTCTTCTTGCGAAGAGTGGACTGAAATCGCTCGTGCTCGAGCGAACCGATCGTATCGGCGGGTGTGCGCGGACGAGCGCGCTGGCGCCGGGATTTCGCTGTCCGACGCTCTCACACACGGCCGCGATCGATCCGTCGATCGTGCGCGCGCTGGCGCTCGAGCGGCACGGGCTGCACATGATCCGGCCCGCCGCCGACGTGTGCGCGCCGACGCTGAACGGCCGCGCGCTGACGCTGTGGAGCGAGCCCGCACGCGCCGCAGAGGAGATTCGCGCCTGGTCGGCGAAGGACGCCGCGCAGTATCCGAGATTCCTCGACAGCTTCGCGCGAGTCAGCGGCGTGCTGCGCGGACTGCTCGGGTCGGCGCCGCCGTCGATCGACGATCCGACGGCGGGCGATCTGATCGACCTGCTGAAGACCGGCCGGCAGTTCCGCGCGCTCGGCAAGACGGACGCCTACCGGTTGATCCGATGGATGCCGATGGCCGTCGCCGATTTCGCCGGCGAGTGGTTCGAGAGCGAGCCGTTGCGCGCGACCATCGCAACCGGCGGCATCCTCGGCTCGTTTCTTGGACCGTGGTCCGCCGGCAGCACCGCGGTTCTGCTCCTGCTCGGCGCCGGCGAAGGACGGCCGGTGGCGAACGGGTGGTTTGCGAAGGGCGGCACCGGCGCGGTCGCCGACGCGCTGGCGGCCGCCGCGCGCGAAGCCGGCGTCGAGATCAGGACCAACGCGGACGTCGCCCAGGTCGACGTCGATTCGAAAGGCGCCGCCGCTGGTGTGACGCTCGCGTCGGGCGAGCAGATCGCTGCCCGCGCAGTGGCGTCAGCCGTCGATCCGAAGCGCACGCTGCTGCGCCTCGTGGATCCGATTCATCTCGCCCCGGAGGTCGTGCGACGCGTGCAGAACATCCGCGCACACGGCACGCTTGCGAAGATCAACTACGCTGTGTCGTCGCTGCCGCGGTTCACCGGCGTCTCGGACACGGCGGCGCTGTCGGGACGGATCCGGCTCGCGCGCGACATCGATAGCGTCGAGCGCGCCTTTGACGCGGCCAAGTACGGCGGCTTCGCCGACGAGCCGTGGATCGAGTTGACGATTCCATCGCTGACCGATTCGTTCCTCGCGCCACCCGGCGGGCATGTGATCTCGGCTTACGTGCAATACGCGCCATATCACTTGCGCGGCACGACCTGGGACGCCGAACGCGACCGGCTCGGTGACGCCGCCACGCGCACCGTCGCGCGCTATGCGCCGGGCTTCGAGTCGTCTGTCGTTCAACGCGAAGTGATGTCGCCGCTGGATCTCGAGCGCGACTACGGTCTGACGGGAGGGCACATCTTTCACGGCGAGCTCGCGCTGGATCAATGGTTCGTGACGCGCCCATTGCTCGGCTTTGCGCGCTACGCCACGCCGATCCCCAACCTTTATCTATGCGGCTCCGGGGCGCACCCGGGGACGGGGCTCGATGGGCGATCGGGTCAGCTCGCCGCGAAGGAGATCATCCGGGCACTCCGCAGTACTTCGCGCCGCTGAGAAGCACAACGGGCACAAAGGCACAAAGGACACAGAGCACACAAAGGAAAAGGTACAACGGTGAATGCGTGGAGGCCGGATTTGAGAGCGGGTCTTGTTCTTTGTGCCCTTTGTGCCCTTTGTGCCCTTTGTGTCCTTTGTGTTGTTTCGGCATCGGATTCACCGCTATACGGTTTCACCGTCGCCTCCTCCGCCACCGAACGATCGATCGAACGACGCTTCCAGATGCTGCCATCACCAGACCACGCGCGCGCGGCGCACGCGTTCCTCACCGCCGAACCGCACGTCGCCGGTTCGCCGCGCGACCGTCTGCTCGCCGACTGGATTCGCGATCGCTGGCGCGAGTACGGACTCGAGCAGATCGACATCACCGAGCACGAGGTGCTTCTTCCCTATCCGACCGAAACCATCGTCGAAATGCCGGCGCGGACCTGGCGCGCATCGCTCAAGGAGGAACCGGTGGCCGGCGATCCGTTCTCGTCGCGCGATGTCGGTCTTCCGTACCACGCGTACTCGGCGTCTGGCGATGTCACCGCACTGGTCGTCTACGCCGGCAGCGGGAATCCCGCCGACTACGACTGGCTCGCCAGTCGCGGTATCGACATCAAAGGCAAGATCGCGCTCGTCCGCTACTCGGTCCCCTACAGCTATCGCGGCTTCAAGGCGCTCACCGCTGAGCAGCGCGGCGCCGCAGGGATCCTGATCTATTCCGATCCCGCCGACGATGGGTTCAAGAAAGGAAAGATGTATCCGGATGGACCGTGGGGACCGGAGAGCCACATTCAGCGCGGCGGCGTCGTCTACGACTTCCGCGTGCCGGGCGATCCGCTGACACCGGGCTGGGCGTCAACGCCTGGAGCGAAACGCATCGCCCGCACCGAGGCGGTGTCGCTGCCGAAGATCATGAGCGTACCGTTGTCGTGGAAGGACGCGCGCGTCCTGCTCGAGGCGCTGGGCGGGCCCGACGCGCCGGCGTCGTGGCAGGGCGGTCTGCCGATGACGTATCGCGCCGGCCCGACTTCGACAGCCGTGCACATGCGCGTGCAGATGGACGACAAAGTCCGTCCCATCTGGACGGTCACCGGCCGCATCACCGGCACGACGTATCCCGATCAGCTGGTGATCGCCGGCAACCATCGAGACGCGTGGGTCTACGGCGGCGTCGATCCGTCGAGCGGCACCGCGTCGATGATGGAGCTCGCGCGATCGCTCGGCGCGCTCGCCAGACAAGGCGTGCGGCCGAAGCGCACGATCGTGTTCGCGAGCTGGGATGCGGAGGAATTCACGCTGACCTCATCCACCGAGTGGGGCGAGCAGCACGCCTCGATGCTTGGCGCCAATGCGGTCGCGTATCTCAACGTCGACAGCTCGGCATCCGGGATCAACTTCGGCGCGGTCGCAGTCCCATCGCTCAACCGGCTCATTGCGGAAGTCGCAGGCGATGTCATCGACCCCGACACCCGCCGCTCGATCGCCGAGGCGCATCGAAGGGGCGCGCACGAAGGCGGTGCGCTGCCGGGCGGCACCGGCAGCGATCTCGTCAACAACCGCCTGGGCAGCGGTTCGGACTACACGGTCTTCCTCAACTTCCTCGGCATTCCGGTCGTGGACATGTCGTTCACCGGACCCTACGGCGTCTACCACTCGATTTACGACAATCACATCTGGATGACCAGGTTCGGCGATCCGAAATTTCTCTACCACACTGCGATGGCACGGTTGTGGGGTGTGATGACGCTGCGTCTGGCGAACGCGGACGTCGTGCCGCTCGACTATCGCGCGTACGCGGAGCGGCTCGGCGAGTTCGTCAAGGACACCGTCGCCGCCGCGAAGCGGACGGATCGTGCGGCCTTCACGCCGCTCGAAGCCGCAGTGGATCGTTTTGCGAGCGCGGCGCGGGTGATGGATGCGCGCATCGACGCGCTGCTGGCGGCGCGCACCGCGGATGTCTCGGCCACGGCGGCTGCGACAAAAACGCTGATGAAGGTCGAGCGCGCGCTTCTCGATCGCGACGGCATTCCCGGCCGCCCGTGGTATCGTCATTTGATCTATGCGCCGAAGCCGACCTACGCGCCTGAGGTGCTGCCCGGCATCGCCGAAGCGATCGAGGCCGGCGATCGGGCGCGTCTCGCGGATCAGATCGCACGGCTGACAGCGGCGCTGGACCGCGCCGCCGCACTTCTTCGAGGATCACACTGATGGCTACGCAGACCAAGATTACCTACGCCACGATGACCGGCGATCGGATGGAGGACCTCCATCGCGAGCTCGACACGGCGATCGAGCAGGTCAAGTCGACCTTCGGCCGGAGTTATCCGCTGATCGTCAACGGCCGAGAGGTCAAGGCGTCGAGCGAATTCGACGATCGCAGTCCGATCGATACGCGCATCCTGCTCGGCACGTTTCAAAGCGGCAGCCGCGAGCAGGTCCGCGAGGCGATCGCCGCGGCGAAGGCGGCGTTTCCGGCATGGAGCGCCAGGCCGTGGCGCGATCGCGTCGCGCTGCTGAAGAGAGTCGCGGACAAGATTCGCGATCACCGCTGGGAGTTGTCGGCGCTGATGGGCTACGAGGCGGGGAAGAATCGGCTCGAATGCGTCGGCGACGTCGAAGAGTCAGCAGACCTGATCGAGTACTACTGCATTCAGATGGAGAAGCACGACGGCTTCACCACCACGCTCGGCACACTCGGGCCTGGCGAAGAGAACGTCAGCGTGCTGCGGCCGTATGGCGTGTGGGCGGTCATCTCGCCGTTCAACTTCCCGCTCGCGCTCGCCGCGGGTCCGTCCGGCGGCGCGCTCGTGGCCGGCAACACCGTCGTGTTCAAGCCCGCCTCGGTGACACCGCTCCTCGGCTACAAGCTGTACGAAATGATGAAGGAAGCCGGCATCCCCGACGGCGTCTTCAACTTCGTCACCGGCGGCGGCGGTACCGCCGGCCAGGAGCTCATCGACAACAAGGACATCGACGGCATCGTCTTCACCGGCTCGAAAGAGGTCGGGATGAAGTTGATTCGCGACAACGCGACGCGTGCGATTCCGCGGCCGCTGGTCATCGAGATGGGCGGCAAGAATCCCGCGCTGATCATGAAGTCCGCCGACGTCGACAAGGCGGCCGACGGCGTGATGCGATCCGCGTTCGGCGCACAGGGCCAGAAGTGCTCGGCCTGCTCGCGCGTCTACGTGACGAAGGCGATCCGCGACGAGTTCGTACGGCTGCTCGTCGAGAAGACGAAGACGATCACAGTGGGCAATCCGCTGCATCGCGACGTCTATCTCGGCCCCGTGATCAACGAGGACGCGGTCAAGACCTACGAGCGCGCGATCGCACAGGCGAAGGCGGACGGCGGGAAGATTCTCACCGGCGGACGGCGGCTCACCGACGGCGAGTTCGCGCACGGCTACTTCGTCGAGCCGACGATCATCGACGGACTGCCCACCAGCCACCCGCTCTTCGGCGAAGAGCTGTTCGTGCCGATCACCGTCGTCGGCGACGTCATGACGCTCGACGAAGCGATCGATCTCGCCAACGGCACCGAGTACGGGCTCACCGCCGGCATCTTCTCGGAGGACGACCGCGAGATCGAGCAGTTCTTCAACCGCATCCAGGCCGGCGTCACCTACGCGAACCGCCGCGCCGGAGCGACGACCGGCGCCTGGCCGGGCATCAATTCGTTTGGTGGATGGAAGGCGAGCGGATCCACCGGCCGCGGCACCGGCGGTCCGTACTACGTCCAGCAGTTCATGCGCGAGCAGTCACGCGTGCGGATTCGCTGACTTCACCGCGTACTCCAGCAGCACGATTCCGCTCTTCGGGTAGACCTTGTGCCCGGTCAGCGCGAGCGTGGCGGCGCTGCCCGGCGACGGCAGGAGCGGAATGCCTTTGCCGAGCAGCACCGGCATGACGGCGACCTCCACCGTATCGACGACGCCGGCGTCAAGCAGGCTGCGAAACAGTGATCCGCCGCCGAACAACCAGATGTCTTTGCCCTTCTCCGCGCGAAGGGCGTTGACCGTTTCCGCGATCCGATCGGCGACGATGGTGACGCGGGGATGCGTGTCCGGCTTCAAGGTGCGCGAAAACACGAACGTTCTGATGCCTTTGGCGCGGCTGGGCGGGGCAGCCCCAATCGCCTCGAACGTCTTGCGGCCCAACAGAAACGTGTCGAACTGCGCGAAGAGGGCTTTGAAGTCGATGTCGTCGTCCATGACGATCCAGTCGGCCTCGCCATCGGGACCGGCGATGTAGCCGTCCAGGCTCATGGCGACCTGGTAGCGGACGCGGCGCGCCTTCGTCATCGCGGCATGATCCTCCACTGAACGCCTGTCTTCGCGGCGCCGGCGAACATCGCCTCGAAGTCGATCTGCGCGCCGATGTCGGGCTGCGTGCCGTCGAGGTCGGTGAAGCCGTACTCCTTCGCAAGGCCCCACGAGCTGTAGAGACCGCCTGATTTCTTGTGAACGTCGGCGTCGGCCGCGAGCGCCGCGATCGCGCGGCCGACGAAGAACGGCGATTCGGAGGCGATGAAGTTCGGATCCTTCTTCGCGCCGTCGCGCCAGTTCGCCTCCGTCACGCCGAAGTGCTCGAGCATCATCTCGGTGCGCATGAATCCCGGAGAGATGGCGAGGGCGGTGATGCCGTGCGGGGCGAGATCCTCGGCCATCGCATACGCGAGCCGGCTCACGTTGACCTTCACGAGGTCGAAGAACAGGGTGCCGCGGTAGCCGAGCGTGTCACCGTCGCCGACCTCGACGATCAGGCCGCGGCGCTGCTCGATCATCAACGGTGCGGCGAGATGGCTGGTGATGATGTGCGAGCGCACGCCGCGCTCGAGCGCGCGGAATCCTTTGTCGAGCGAGACCTTCCAGAACGGCTGCCAGTCGTGGTGCTCGCCTTCCGAGATGTCGTTCACGAGCATGTCGAGCCGGCCGTGATCGGCGCGGACGCGGGCGAACACCGCCTCGACCTCGGACGGCACCAGGTGATCGACGCGGACCGCGATGCCATGGCCGCCGCGTGCGGTCACCATCGCGGCGGTCTCATCGATGGTCTCGGTGCGTCCGGCGTAGACACCGGTCGCCGGATGATCCGGGGTAGTGCGCCCGGTGCAATACACCGTGGCGCCGGCCTCGCCGAGCATGCACGCGATCCCGCGGCCGGCGCCGCGCGTGGCCCCGGCGACGACGGCGACGCGGCCGGCGAGAGGCGGTTCGACCATGGCCGCGCATCATAAATGAACGGTCATTTACTAATCAAGCCTGAAAGTAAACGGCTGTTTATAATCAACCCGCCCCGGCCCGCGGTCTGACCCGAGTCTGACCCGGGTCTGACCTGAGTCTGACCCGGGTCTGACCGTGGTCTGACCGCGGTCGGACCGCAAGGGTTGGCGACTGACGAGCTTATGAGCCCTCGACCTAAAGCGACGAGCGACGCTGATCTCCTGGCCGCGGCGCACCGCGTCGTCATGCGGCTGGGGCCGAACCTGACGCTCGCCGATGTCGCGAAGGAAGCCAAGGTCTCCGCCGCGACGCTGGTGCAGCGGTTCGGATCGAAGCGCGGACTGCTGCTCGCGTTCGCGGCCACCGGATCGTCAGGGCTCGCCGAGGAGTTCGCACGGATTCGTACGAACAGCAAGTCGGCGCTCGCCGCCATCTACGCCACCGCCGACTGCATGGCGGCGATGGCGCAAACGCCCGAAATGCTCGCCAACAGCGTCGCCTTCCTCCAGCTCGATCTCAGCGACCCCGACTTCCACAAGCACGCCCACGCGCACTCGCGCGCGATGCAGGCGGAAATCAAAGCGCTCCTCGACGAGGCGGTCGCCGCCGGCGATCTCGTCTGCCGCGAGACGACAAACCTGGCGCGGGCCGTGCAGTCGATGATTGGCGGCGCACTGCTTCAGTGGGCGATCGATCGCGACGGCAAGGTCAACGAACGGCTCCGCGAAGATCTCGATACGCTCCTCAAGCCGCGCACACCGGCGAAAGCGTCGCCAGCCGGCCGCCGCGAACGCCGCCGCCACAAACGTCTGAAAGTTGTCTGGCACACCTGAATATGAGGCCCGAACCGCGATCGTCGTGCGGTCCATGGAGACGCGCCGCTCGACTCATGCCCGTCGGTTGCGACGACACCACACCAATGAGCCATTGCGCGGCGAGCCCGCGCGTTGAATCCTGTGTCCGTCAACGCGCACGAACATCGGCGCGTTTGACACGAAACGAACGTGTGACGCGCGCCACTAGCCCCTCAGACAGTATTCTCAGTGGCATCCAGTTTGCGAACGGAGCCGGACATGAACCGCGTGACAGCCATATCGGCCACCGACACCTGTCCGGCACGCATCGAACGAGGCCGGCGCGATTACCGCCACATCCGGATTCTGCGGTGGACGTTCCGCCGCGACGAGGACGAAACGGTCGTCTGCGAACTGGCGCTGACCGGCCGCGATCGCGCGTACGAGGTGCGCGTGCCCGCCTGCTGGAGTCCGACGCACTGCGACATCGAGCGCTTCGATGATGCCCTCACCGCATTCCAGCGTCACGCGATGATCGAGCGAACCCTGCTCGATCACGGGTGGGTTCTCGACGGATTTGATTCAGAAAAGGTGACGGTGCATTGAGCAGCCCGCGGTGAACGTCTGGCAACAATTGACGGTGCGACGCCAGACTTTCACCACGGACTGCTAAACTAGCGGCGTGACACGCCAGCAGTTTCTCCGCCTGCTCACCAGCGGGTCGGTGAGCGCG
>DAIUKO010000313.1:0-3811 GCA_036848175.1 Vicinamibacterales bacterium
AGAAGGACGAAGTCGTCATGCTCGGCGGCCATCTCGACTCGTGGCACTCGGCGACCGGCGCGACCGACAACGCGATCGGCTGCGCGGTGATGATGGAGGCGGCGCGCGTCCTGAAAGCGATTGGCGTCACGCCGCGCCGCACGATTCGCGTCGCGCTGTGGAGCGGTGAGGAGCAGGGCATCCTCGGATCGCAGGCCTACGTGAAGCAGCACTTCGGGTCGTTCGAGGCGGCGAAGCCGGAGTACGCGAAGCTCGACGCGTATCTGAACATCGACTCGGGCACCGGTCGCGCGCGCGGCGCCGGCGTGTTCGGGCCGGCCGCAGCCGCGGCGATCGTGCGCGAGACGTTGAAGCCGTTCGAGGATCTCGCCGTCTTCGGCGCTTCGGCGACGAGCAGCCGCACCGTCGGCGGCACCGACAGCACCGCCTTCAACAACGCGGGACTGCCGGGCATCGGCTTCGGCCAGGATCCGATCGAGTACAACACGCACACGCACCACACGAACCTCGACAACTACGAGCGCGTGATCGAGGACGACGTGAAGGCGTCGGCGATCGCGATCGCCGCGACGCTGTATCAGCTGGCGATGCGCGACGAGATGCTGCCGCGCTTCACGAAGGGGGATATGCCCGCGCCGGTCGTCAGGACGACGTCGTCAGCCCAGTGACGGGTAGCACGAGCACGAAACCACGAAATCACGAAATCACGAAATCACGAAACCACGAAACCAAAATTCTTTTCTTGGCTTCCTGATTTCGTGGTTTCGCGGTTTCGTGGTTTCGTGATCATCCACTGCCGCTTCGTGGCCATGAGCCGCGGGACGCGCTCGTGACGGAGTTCCGACGCGAGCTCGGGCTCTTCGACTCGGTCGTCGTCGTCGCCGGCGGGATCGTCGGCGTCGGTATCTTCGCCAATCCGTCCAACGTCGCCCGCGTCGTCGCGGATCCCGTTCTGATTCTGGGCGTGTGGGCGCTCGGTGGCGCGGTCGCGCTGATCGGCGCGTTCGTGTGGGCCGAGCTGGCATCGCGCTTTCCGCAGGTCGGCGGACAGTACATCTATCTTCAGCGCGCCTATCATCCGGTCGTCGGATTCCTCTACGGCATCGCGCTGCTCTTCATCATCAACGGCGGATCGCTGGCAGCGGTGTCGATTCTGTTTGCCAGCTATGTCGATCGATCCTTCATCGCGCTGGGGCCGACCGGCGTGCGCGCCGGGGCGGCGGCGGCGCTCGTCGCGTTGACGGCGATCAATGCGATCGGCGTGCGCGCCGGCAAGTGGACGAACAATCTGCTGATGGGCGCCAAAGTCCTGGGCATGATCGCGCTGCTGGCGTTGGCATTCGGCCGCGGCGCGCCGTCCGCCAGCCGGTTCGACGTCTCATCGGACGTGTTCGGCCGCGCGTCGATTCCGGTGCTGCTGACGGCGCTCGTGCCGATCCTGTTCGCGTACGGCGGCTGGCAAAGCTGTGCGAACATTGCCGCGGAGATCAAGAATCCGGCGCGCAATCTTCCTCGCGCCAACGTCCTCGGCGTGATCGTCGTGGTCGCGCTCTATCTCTCGTTGAACCTCGCGTATCTGTGGGTGATGACGCCGGCGCAGATTGCGGCGTCGCCGGCGCTCGCCGCCGACATGGCGCGCGAGGCCGCGGGCGCCGCCGGCGCCCGCTTCGTCGCGCTGTTGATCGTCGTGTCGAGCCTGGGATTTCTTGCCGTCGTCATTCTCACCGGCGCGCGGTTGATCTACGCGATGGCCGCCGACGGACTGTTCTTCGCGCCCGCCGCGCGGCTCCATCCGCGGTATCACACTCCGGTATTCGCGCTCTGGTTCCAGGCGGCGGTTTCGTTGGTGCTGTTGACGACCAACTCCTACGATCAGCTGCTGTCGTACGTCGTGTTCGCCGACTGGTTGTTCTTCGGCCTGACCGCGGGCGCGCTCGTCCTCGTGCGAGCGCGCGAGCCGGCGCCGCACGGCGAGGTGGCGCGGATGCCCGGACATCCGTGGACAACCGCGATCTTCATTGCAGTCGCCATCGGCATCGTCGTGAACAGCTTCATTGCGTACCCGACGCAATCGCTGATCGGTTCGGCGATCCTCGCGACCGCTGCCGTCGCGTTTTTCGTCAGCAGATCATGAAGTTTCCCCCGCTCGAATACATCGCCTGGGCGAAGTCGCTGCCGCCGGTCGAGATCAACCTTGCGCGCAGCGGCATCGACCACTGTCCGCCGTCGCTCCTCGGACTGAAAGCGTCGGATCTGGTGACGACGCTGCCGGTGAAATACGGCTACGAACCGCTGCGCGAAGCGATTGCGGCGCGTTATCGCGTTCGCGGCGGGCAGGTCTTCGCGCTGTCGGGAGGGACCAGCTATGCGAACTGGATCGCTTGTGCGGCAATCCTCGACCGCACCGACCGCTCCGCCGAAGTGATCGTCGAGCGGCCAACTTACGAGCCGCTGCTGCGGATCCCGCAGGCGCTCGGCCATCGCATCCGCCGCGTCGATCGCCGCTTCGAAGACGACTACGCGATCGATCTCGACCGGTTTCGGTCGGCGGTCACGGCGAAGACACGGCTGGCGATCGTCACCAATCTGCACAATCCGTCGGGTGCGCGCATCGGCGTCGAGACGCTGCGCGCGATGGCGGAGGTGCTCGACCGTGTCCACGCGTACCTGCTCGTCGACGAGGTGTATCTCGAGTGCCTGTTCCGTCAGCGCGCCGAGTCGTGCGTGCACGCCGGCCTCAACGTGGTCACGACCAACAGCCTGACCAAGGCGTACGGCCTCGACGGACTGCGCGCCGGATGGATTCTCGGTCCGCTGCCGCTCATCCAACGCGCTCAGCACATCAACGATCTGATGACGAACAACAGCGTCGCGCCAGGCGAACAGATGGCGCTGGCAGCGTTCCGCCATCACCGCGCGATCGATACACGCGCGCACGACCTGCTCGATCCGAACCTCGAACGCGTTCGCGCGTTCCTCGCCGGCGAGCCGCGATTGAAGGCGCGCGTGCCCGAGGGCGGCAACGTCCTGTTTCCTCGATTGCCGGCCGGCGTTGACAGCGAGCGGTTGACGGCGCGCCTGGTGAAACGCTACTCGACGCTGATCGTGCCGGGCCGGTTCTTCGAGTCGCCGCGGCACATCCGTCTCAGCTTCGGCTGCAAACCGTCGCTGCTCGCGCGCGGCCTGGAGAACATTTCGAAGGCGTTGGACGATGCGTCGTCGCGTTCATAATCAGCAGTCAGCGACCGGGAGAACTTAACGGTAGAATTGTTCGTCTACGTCTTGCGGAGGATTGAATGCCCGAGAGCTGCAAGGAATCGTTCAAAGTTGCGGCGGACCAGCTCGTGGACACGTTGAAGAAACTCGTGCACGAAGGCAACGTCCGCCGCGTGATCGTGAAGCAGGATGGACGCACCGTCGTGGAGTTTCCGCTCACGGTCGGCGTCATCGGGACCGTCTTTGCGCCGATGCTCGCCGCGGCCGGCGCGCTCGCCGCGGTGCTCAGCGAATGCACCATCGAGGTCGAACGCACCGTCGCCAACGACAAGCGGGACGTCGCGTAGGACTTGACTCAGCGCGAGAACGCGAACAGCTCGTGATCGCTCGTTCGTTTCGCGCGGTACCAGTCGAGTAACAGCCGCGAGGCAAGAAAGCCGAACGTCATGTCGTGGCCGCCGTAGCCGAGCGCGAAGAGATGCCGCGGATAGCGGCGATGCGGTCCGATGTACGGCAGGCTGTCCGGCGTCATCGCGAACAATCCCTCCCACGCGTACTCCGCTTCAATACCAGCCAGCCCCGGATAGATCTTGAT
>DAIUKO010000313.1:3911-9334 GCA_036848175.1 Vicinamibacterales bacterium
GCGTGGCGATTTGGCTGAGTTCCCGGATACGACGCGCGCGCTTCTCACCGTAACGGTGCGCCAGCCCCGTGGAGTCTTCGTCGGGCTCCTGCATCAGCAGCGCGGTGCTTGCGGCTGTGCTGGCGCGTCCGACGGCCTTCGCTTCGATCAAGGCGACCTGTAAGCCGGCGTCGGCAAAGCGCCACGCGAGCGTTGCGCCGGTGATTCCACCGCCGACGATCGCGATGTCGGCGCCGATCCGCCGGCGAAGTGTCGGGAAGCGGATGCCCGCGTTGCGGCGCCGCCGGGTGGCCCGCGCGAGCCAGAACGGCGTTCCAAGGCGTAGACGGGCATCACGATGCTTGTAAACGAATTGGCGACCCGCTTGCTATCGAGCGAAGCCATGGCGAGGGAACTTCACGTCGACACTCTGCCGTATTGGACCGACTCCGCATCGGTGCTTCGGTTTCCAAAACTCGACCGTGACGAGGACGTCGATGTCCTGATCGTCGGCGCCGGCATCACCGGCCTCACCGCGGCATATCTCCTCACGGCCGGCGGAAAGAGCGTGGCGGTGATCGAGCGCGGACGCTGTGCCGCCGTCGACACCGGGCACACCAGCGCGCACCTGACGATGGTCACCGATCGCTCGCTGCAGGATCTCGTCAAGAACTTCGGGCGCGATCACGCGCAAGCGGTGTGGGATGCCGGTCTCGCCGCGATCGCCCAGATCGATGCGGTCTGCCGCGACGAGCGGATCGATTGCGATTTCGCGTGGGTGCGCGGCTACCAGCACGCGCCGATCGGCGCCAGGCCGAGCGGCGAGCGCACGACGTTCGAGGAAGAAGCGAAGTGCGCCACCGAGCTTGGTTTCGACGCGGAGTTCGTCGACGACGTGCCGTTCCTCGGCGGCCCAGGCGTGATGTTCCCGGACCAGGCGCGGTTCCACCCGCGCAAGTACATCGCCGGCATCGCGCGCACGATCGCCGATCGCGGCGGTCTCATCTTCGAGCACACGACTGCCGACGAATTCTCCGACAAGCCACTGACGGTGAAAGCCAACGGCCACACGATCAGCTGCGCGTACGTCGTGCTCGCGACACACAACCCGCTCGTCGGGAACGCCGGCCTGGTCGGCGCGACGCTCTTTCAAACCAAGCTCGCGCTCTATACCAGCTATGTCATCGCCGGCCGCGTGGCGAAGGGCCACTTTCCCGACGCGCTGTTCTGGGACACCGCCGATCCCTATCACTACCTGCGGCTCGAACCGCACCGCGACTTCGACGTGGTCATCTTCGGCGGCGAGGATCACAAGACGGGGCAGGTGAGCGACACCAGCGTGTGCTTCGAGCGCCTCGAGCGGACGCTGCGATCGATCAACGGCGACATCGACATCACGCATCGCTGGTCGGGACAGGTGATCGAGACGCCGGACGGCTTGCCGTATATCGGCGAGACCGCCGATCGCCAGTTCGCCGGAACCGGATTCTCAGGCAACGGCCTGACGTTTGGAACGCTGACCGGCATGATGGCCGCCGATCAGGTGCTCGGCCGGAAGAATCCGTGGTCCGACCTGTTCGCGCCGTCGCGAAAGAAGATCGGGGCGGCCTGGGACTACATCCGCGAGAACAAGGATTACCCGTACTACATGATCCGCGACCGCTTTGCCGGCGTTGCCGCCCGTTCCACACGCGTCGTGCCGCGCGGATCGGGACGCATCGCGAACATCAACGGACAGCAAGCGGCCGTCTATCGCGATGAGACCGGCGCAACGGTCACGCGATCCGCCATCTGCACGCATATGGGCTGCACCGTCGACTGGAACGAAGCCGAGCGGACCTGGGATTGCCCCTGCCACGGTTCGCGGTTCAAGCCTGATGGATCGGTGATCGCCGGCCCTGCAGAGTCGCCGCTGCCGACAACGCCAATAGATCCTCAAATCCCCAAATCCTAAAATCCTCAGATTGCCGTTGGCAGACTTCCTGCTCTAGTCGGGCACGCCCCCAAAGAGGTGTCGTCGTACACGACGCCTTTGCACAGGTCTGCACGCGCCCTGTCAGGATTCTTGACGGCCACGTCACGGACCAGGTTCGTCGGGTCTGAAATTGAGTCCGCAGGGAGGGTGCAGCAGTGAGTCGACGAATCGAGCGTCGTGAGTAAGCGACCCGGCGGCTCAGGCGGAATCGTTCTCAACGTCGACGACAACGACGAGCGATTGCACTACAGGACGGCTGTCCTCGAAGATGCGGGATTCGACGTCATCGAGGCACGTACTGGTTCACAAGCGCTGACGCTCGCGTCCAACGCGCAACCCTCTCTCATTCTCCTCGACGTCATGCTGCCCGACGTCGACGGTTTCGACGTCTGCCGCCGCCTGAAAGCGGATCCTGCGACGTGGGAGATTCCGGTCCTTCACGTCTCGGCGACGTGCCAGGACGAAGGGCACTGGGTCGAGGGACTGCGCGTGGGATCGGACGGCTATCTGCGCGAGCCGGTTGGTCCCGACGTGCTGTGCGAAGTCATTCGAACCGTGCTGCGCCGCGTCGAGTCGGAAGCGGCCGCGCGTCAGGCGCGGCACCAGGCAGAAGAAGCGCTCCGCGCATCGGAACGCCGCTATCGCGGCATCGTCGAGAACGCGCCGTACGGGATCTGTCACACGACGGTCGACGGGCGCTTTCTCGCGGTCAACGACGCGCTGGCGCGGATGCTCGGATACGAATCGGCCGCGGCGCTGATGAGCGCCGGCAGCGTCCTGCCGTTCTACTTCAACCCGGACGATCGGTCGAGGGTCACGGCGCGCATCCAGGGCGACCATCTGGTCGGACCGCACGAGATCGACTGGAAGCGGCGCGACCACGTCCGAATCCGTGTGCGCATCTCCGCCCGCCGGATCGAGGAAGGGTTCGAGGCGTTCATCGAGGACGCGACCGAGCGTCACCGCCTCGAAGATCAACTGCGCCAGGCGCACAAGCTCGAAGCGATTGGACGTCTCGCCGGCGGCGTCGCGCATGACTTCAACAACGCGCTGACGATCATCCTGGGTTTCGCCGACATGATCGCGATGCAGATCAGCCCCGACAAGCCGATGGGCCGTGACCTCGCCGAAATCCGCCGCGCCGCCGAGCACGCGGCGGGGCTGACCCATCAGCTGCTCGCGTTCTCGCGTCAGCAGCCGCTCGACTTGACGGTCCTCGATTTGAACCATCTCGTGCGCGACGCCTCGACCATGGTGCGCCGCTTGATCGGTGAAACGATCCGTGTGCGGGCGGTCCTGGCGAGGGACGTCTGTCCGCTGAAAGCCGATCAGGCACAACTCCAGCAGGTGGTCGTCAATCTCGCCGTCAACGCGCGCGACGCGATGCCCGACGGCGGAACGCTGGTGATCGAGACAGGAATGGTGACCGTCGCCGAACACTCGGTGACCGGACTGCAGCCGCTCGAGCCCGGCCGGTACGCCCGGCTGAGCGTCTGCGACACCGGCGTCGGCATGGACGATGCCACGACGCGGCAAATCTTCGAGCCGTTCTTCACGACCAAGGAAGTGGGGAAGGGTACTGGCCTCGGACTCGCCACGGTCTATGGCATCGTGAAGCAGTTGGGCGGATCGATCTTCGTCGAGAGCGTCGTCAACGGCGGCACGCGATTCGATCTCTATTTTCCCGAAGCGCCGGGCGCGCCGGATGCGCTGCCGGTGAACCGCACGGTTGAAGTGCCGTCCGCCGCAGCGACCGTGCTGGTCGTCGAGGACGAACCGGGCGTGCGCGGGCTGACGACGACCGCGCTCACACGACATGGGTATCGCGTCGTCGAGGCGGAAGGCTCGCGTGAAGCGCTGATGCTGCCCGACAACGTGATCGACTCGGTGGAACTGCTGCTGACCGACGTCGTGATGCCGTACATGTCGGGCCGCGCGCTCGCGAAGGCGCTTCGTCAGCGGCGGCCGGGCCTCCGCGTTCTGTACATGTCGGGATACGCGGGTGAGGGCGCGGTGCGCGACGGATCGATGCTGCGCAAGCCATTCGCGACGCCGGCGCTCCTCGCGGCGGTCGGCAAGTCCCTTGAAGGATCCCCGTAGACTGGCATCCGAAGTATGCTGCTCGGATGTGCGACCTCAATCACGGCCACGATCATCACTACGGATTTCTCGTCGATACGCCTGAGATTCGCGCGCTCATTGCCGAAACGCAGCGCCTGACTGCGTCGGTGAACGATGTGACGGCGCGCGTCGAGGCGCTGCGGCCGGCCTTCGCACGGCTGCTCGCCTCGGACGGCTGGTTGCCCGAGAGCTGCGCGAAAGCGGACGAGGCGAGCCGCATGGGCGGTGGCATCGGTCAGTACGCGCTCTATCGCGCCGAGGACGGATCGCTGTGTCTCTTCTCGCTGGTCGTGCCGGTCGGCGCATCGACGCCGGTGCACGATCATCTTGCGTGGGGCCTGGTCGGCATTTATCGCGGACGGCAGGACGAAACCGTCTACCGCCGGCTCGACGATGGCCGCGATCCCGCGCGCGCCGATCTCGAGGTCGCCAAGCGCCAGGAGCTGGGTCCGGGAGAGTTCTACGTGCTGCTGCCGCCGACCGATGACATCCACTACGTGCGGACGATTTCCGATGCGCCATCGATTTCCATTCATCTCCTCGCGAATGACACGGCGTGCGTCTGGCGTCACAAGTTCGATCCGGCGAGCGGCGTGGTGACGCCGTTCCGATCCGGCTACGCGAACGCGCCGTGCCCGCCGGACGCCGCGTGAACGGAGTCGTCTTTCTCCTCGACGTCGACAACACGCTGCTCGACAACGACAGGGTGACGGCCGATCTCAGGCGTCACCTCGTCGAGACCGCCGGGCCCGACTGCGAGCGTCGCTACTGGGAGATCTTCGAGCAGCTCCGCTCGGAGCTCGGCTACGCGGACTATCTGGGTGCGCTCCAGCGCTACCGGGTCGAGCGGCCGCGCGATCCCCACGCGATTCGGATCTCACTCTATCTGCTGCACTACCCGTTTGCCGATCGCGTATATCCCGGCGCGGTGGACGTGATCCGCCGTCTCGGCGATCGTGGACGGCCGGTCATTCTCTCGGACGGCGACGTCGTTTTTCAGCCGCGCAAGATCGAGCGGTCAGGGTTGTGGGAAGCCGTCGACGGCCACGTGCTCATCTACATTCACAAAGAACAGATGCTGGACGATGTCGAACGCCGCTACCCGTCGCCGCGCTACGTCATGGTGGATGACAAGATCCACATCCTCGCGGCGATGAAGGCGCAGTGGCGCGAGCGTCTCACGACGATCTTCGTGCGGCAGGGACACTATGCGCACGACGCAGCGCTGGTCGCGGCGAGTCCGCCGGCCGACATCACGGTCGAGCGCATCGCCGACGTGATGGATGTCTCCCTCAGTTGAACCACGAAAGGCGGGAAACCACGAACCTCGAAACCACGAAACCACGAA
>DAIUKO010000314.1:0-9326 GCA_036848175.1 Vicinamibacterales bacterium
ACACGCATGAATCAACCCTGACCGATCACATCGGCCGGCGGATCGCAGACTGATTTCGCGATTGCGGTTGGGGCGTCGCTCGCGATCGGATGTGCACCTCACCGATCAACACGCATGAATCAACCCTGACCGATCACATCGGCCGGCGGATCGCAGACTGATTCGCGATTGCGGTTGGGGCGTCGCTCGCGGCTATTCGGATGTTCACTCGCCAATCAACACGCATGAATCAACCCTCACCAATGAATCCGCAATCCCCCAATCCCCAATCCCCAATAAATCCGCAATCCGCAATCCTCAATCCGCAATTCAAAAGAGCCGCACCTCGATTCGCTTGAGCGCCTCTTCCTTCGAGATCGTGTGCGCCAGGTACTGCATGAGGTCCGCACCGCGCAGACGGATCAGGCGCGTGCGCGCGTCGGTGTCCGCCGGCGCGAGCCGCGGCCGATCGTCGTTGCCCCTCGCGGCGACGGTGAGCCACTCGTTCGAGCCGATGCCGAGCGCGGTGCTGTGATCGAGCATCGCGTCCATCAACGCTTGGATGACTTCGCCGCGGTACGCTTCATTGGGGTCGTTGAGAATGGGATCGGACGGTGGCGGCGGATTCCCGCTCGTCGACGCCGCCGAGCCGGTGGCGTTTCGAGCACCGCCAGCGACGGCCGGCGCCGTCGAAATATTCGTCGGACTCACCTGCAGCTCGACGCGCCTCAACGCCTGCTGGAGATTCGTGTCGCCCGACTGCTGCACATGCGTGCGCAGCTCTCTCAGCGCGCTATCGAGGCCGAGGTCGTTCTGGTCGAGTGTCTTGATGCTCCAGGTCAGCGTCGTTTCCGTGTAGAACGGCGGCACCAGCACGTCGAAGAACACGCCGTAGCCCTCGAGCCGGAAGCCGCGCGCGCGTGCGTTCTCACCGGTCATCAAGGTGTCGGCCGAATCGGCCGGCGGCAGCACCGCCTTGAGCCGATCGCGCGTGATGGTCGCCCCGTGTTCGACAGCGCCCTCGAGCACGCGCTCCATCTGTGCGATCTGATACCGCGACTGCGTGTCGGCGCGGTTCGGCGCCTGCGCCACGACCACGATCGACGCCGATAGGATGACTCCTCCGATAACGACGAATGCGAACGACTTCACGGATGTCCCCCTACTGTCTCTGATTCGCACGCATCAAGTACTGCATCGACTGGCGATTCTTCAGTACTTCGACGCCGAGGTTGTTCTCTACACGGTTGAGCGTGAGATCCACGCGACGGAGATCGGCCTGCCGCGCCGCGTTGACGTCCGATATGGCCTGGGCGAGACGCAGCGCCAGCTCGCGCTGCTGACGGCGTTCGGCTTCGTCGACCAGGGCGCGCACTTTGCGCAGAATCTCGGCGTCGCTCGAGGCGGGCCGCGCCGCCGCCGGCATCGCTGCCGCCGCCATTGGCCGGAACTCACCTCGCAACTGTCGTTCGAGCGCCACGAGGTCCGCCTTTGACGCGGAGCCGACCGCCTGTCCTGATTCGGGTTGCGGCGTGACGGTCGCTTGCGCGCCACCGGCTGACGCCTGAGTCTTCGACCAGCCCGTACGCACCACGAATCCGTTGCTGTCGTAACGAACCTCGAGGTTCGCAATCCCCGCTGAGACACCGAGGACCAGGAGCGCGGCGGCCACCTGTGCCCACGCGGGAATGGACCGCCACCATTGGGATTGCGGATTGAGGATTGCGGATCGCGGATCGGCACTGGCCGCCGTCAGCGATTTCGGCTCTGGCGGATTCCACCGCGCGAGCGTTGAGCGAACCCCGCCAAGCGCGTCCAATTCGGCGCGGCACGGCTGACAGCCGGCGAGATGCACCTCGAATGCGGCGCGGGCCGCCGGATCGATGTCGTCGTACAGGTAGCCGATCAGCGTCTCGCCACGATCGCCGTTAAATCCACATCGAATATCAGTCATGGTCACTATCTCTGGAGGACTGGCGGTTTCGGCGCGGCCCCCGTTTTCGCGAGCTCGCGCCGCAAGACGGTCAGTCCCTGGTACAAGCGCGTCTTCACCGTGCTCAATGGACAGCCGATCAAATCGGCGATTTCCTGAAACGTCAAGCCGTGATATTCCTTCAACACGATTGCCGTGCGCTGCTCCTCGGGCAAGAGCGCCATCGCCTTCTCGACCGCGCGCGAGAGATCCTTGCGCGCCACGAGATCTTCGATCGATTCGGACGGCTCGGCAGCCGCCGCGAGATCCATGAGATCCACATCCTCCGGCGGCTGTACGACCGGCGCGCGCCGCTCGCGGCGCACCCAGTCGCGGCACAGATTCAGGGCGATCCGGTACAGCCAGGACGAGAACTTCGCCTGCCCCCGAAATCCGGGCAGCGCGCGGAACGCGCGGAGAAACGTCTCCTGACACACGTCTCGCGCATCCTCTTCGCGACCGATCGTGCGGTACGCAAGGGCGTAGATGGGTCGCTCCCACCTCAAGATGAGCTCGTTAAAGCTGTCGGCATCGCCGCTGATCGATCTCGCGACGAGCTCTTCGTCCGTCCACGTCATGCGGAGCGCGGAAGGGCCTCTCTTCTCAGCCAGTTAAGACGCGCGCGGGTCGCGCGGAGTCGGGTGTCGCCAATTATATCGTGTAGGCGCGTAAGTGACTGGACCGCTGCTATTTACGTATCCAGCCCAGCCTCGTCAGTTGGCCGCACCCGATCGATCGCGTTAGAATCGCGGGCTGCTCCGACCAAAGCCCGAGGACGACCAACCGAGCAAAATGCCCCGAGAAACGCGAAGTCGACGGCTGACAGCGCCGGCGTCCGGAACGACTGGCACGGCCCAGCGGCCGATCGTGTCGCTCCTTGCACATATTGACAAGCCAAGCGACCTCGTGCCGCATCTGCATCAACATGCGCTCGACGTCACCGGCGGCAACTGCTCACTTCTTTTCCAGCACAACCCGCGGAACGGCGTCCTCCAAGCGACCTCCGCGTTCGGACTGGACGTCCTTCGCACCGATCCCTGGATGCCGGGTCCGGAAGAATCCGCCCTCGTCACGAGCGCGTTCGAGCGGCACATGCCGATTTTCGTCAGCGACGCCGATCGCCAGATGCCGGACCTGTCCGCCCGCCTGAATGCGCGGACCGCCCTCCTGCTGCCGCTCGTGAGCAAGACCGAACGCGTCGGTCTCGTCGCCATCGGCTTCGACGATCCGCCCTCGTCCACCTCCGTCACCAGCGAGATCGTCGAAGTCGCCGATGGGTTCATCATCGCCATCGAGTTGTTCCGCCTCCGGCAGAGCGACGAGCTGGCGCGCGACGTCCGCGCGTTGCTCGAGGAGTTCTCGGCGAGCCTGTCGGCGACGCTGAACCTGTCGGCCGGACTCGACATCTTCTGTTACGGCGCAAACCGGTTGTTCGGCGCGGACCGGACATCGGTCTGGATTCACGATCGCCGTGCGCGCCATCTCGTCCTCCAGGCGTCATCGGACTCGGAGCACGTGTCGCGGGGGATCCGCATCAGCACCGACGAACCGGCTGCGCCGGCCGCCGCGGCGATGCGGCGGTCGCGCGCCGAAATCCTCTCATCGCCCGGGGATCCGACCGAGGAGGTCGAGAGCGTGACGGCGATGGTCACCGTGCCGCTGCGCGGGACGCGTCGCGCGCTCGGGACGATCGTGTTCGAGGGCGTTCGCGTCGAGACCGGCGGCGAGCTCGACCTGCTCGATCGCGCCGACGAGCTCGGTCGGCAACTCTCCAGCGCGATCGAGAACATGCAGCTGCTCGACGATGTCATGCGGTCGCGGCGAGAGCTGGAGAACACCTTCGACTCGATTGCGCATCTGGTCGTGGTGTCGGACCGCCGCGGCCACATTGTCGCGGTGAACCAGGCGTTCGCCACGCGCGCCGGCGTCAGCCGCGATCAGCTGCTCGACCGGCCGTTGGCCAAGTTCATCGGCAGCGAGCTCGCCGCATGGCTCGAACAGCATCAGACGGTGACCAACGTCCGCGGCAGCGAAGCGGCGGCCACCCGCGAGGTGACGGACCCTCTGCTCAAGGGATCCTTCATCGTGACGGTGACCGATCTCCTGAACCATGAGCGCGAACGGATGGGCAGCGTCGTCGTCGCGCGCGATCTGACGCCGCAGACCAAGCTCGAAGCCGAGCGCGAAGAGCTCCGCCGCCGCCTGACGCAGTCGGAAAAGCTCGCCGCTCTGGGCCAGTTCGTCGCCGGGATCGCCCACGAACTGAACAATCCGCTCCAGGGCGTCCTCGGCCACCTGGAGCTGATGCGGACGACGGGCGCGTTTCCGAAGCCGCTCCGGCGCGAAGTCCAGACAATTTACCGGGAAGCGGATCGCGCAGCGAAAATCGTCCGCAATCTGTTAGTCTTTGCGGGATCGCGTCGGTTGGCGCGC
The DNA here is from genome assembly GCA_036848175.1 of Vicinamibacterales bacterium. Lineage (GTDB taxonomy): Bacteria > Acidobacteriota > Vicinamibacteria > Vicinamibacterales > CAVVIG01 > QHWF01. The sequence continues at coordinate 4,385 of DAIUKO010000314.1, forward strand.
CGATCAGTCAGCCTGAACGCGGTGCTGCAGAAGGTCGTGGCGCTGCGTTCGCCGACCTGCCGTGCCGCCGACATCGAAATCGTGCGACACTACGACGAGCGGATACCACGCGTCCAGAGCGATCCGTTGCTTCTCCACCAGGTGTTTCTCAACATGGTGATGAACGCGGAGCAGGCAATCGCCTCGACGGGCGGAGGCGGGCGCATCGACATCACGACATCGGTGAACTCATCAGGCGATCGAATCATCGCAACCGTTCGCGATACCGGTCCAGGCATCCCTGAAGATACACTGTCGCGCATCTTCGAGCCGTTCTACACGACGAAAGAAGTCGGTAAAGGAACGGGTCTCGGCCTGGCGATTGCCTACGGCATCGTCCAGGAACACGGCGGTCAGATCATCGCGGCCAATCACCCTGAGGGAGGCGCGGTGTTCACCGTCGAACTACCGGCGAAGCCAACAGGACGCTGACGCATGATTGACGAAACGTTCCTCACGACCGAAGAAGTCCTCGAGTACCTCCAGGTCAATCTTCGGACGGTCTACCGGCTGATCAAGGCGGGAAAAATCCCTGCCGTCCGCGTTGGACGCCAATGGCGGTTCCGCAAACGCGACATCGATGCGTGGCTCGACAGTCAACGCCCGCGCGGTGGAAGTCGTCCGGCGGCAGCGACCGCTGCCGCGCCCGCGCGGCCGGCCAGCGGCACCGTGCGTCCTCGCGTCCTCGTCGTCGACGATGAGGCGAGCATTCGAGATCTGTTGTCGAAGACGCTCGCGTTGGCCGAGTACGACGTGGATGTCGCGCCCGATGGCCGCTCCGCGCTCGAGCGCATGCGAATGTATCCGTACGATCTGCTCATCGCCGACCTGAAGATGCCAGGCATGGACGGTCTGACTGTGATTCGCGAGGCGAAACGGTACAAGACCGATCTGCCCGTCATCATCATTACTGGCTTCTCGACGGAGTCGAGCGCGATCGAAGCGGTGAATCTCGGCGTCGCCGGGTATCTGACCAAGCCGTTTCGCGTGCCGCAGGTGCTCGCGGCGGCCGCGAAGGCTCTCGGCGAATAACGTCGAGCCGTCTCGTCCCACCTCCTGGGCGGGCGCGAACCGCGTGTTACTCTCGTAGGGTGGCCCTTCAGGGCCGCTCTCGTGGATTGGTCCGTTCAGGGCCGTCCAACGCAAACGATTCGCGCTCAACATGATCCAGCTTCAGGAGCTCACCAAATCGTTCGGAGACCGCGTCCTGTTCGACCACGTGACGTGGCAGATTACGGACCGCGAACGTGTCGGACTGTGCGGCCCGAATGGTGCCGGCAAGACGACGCTCTTGCGGATGATGGCTGAGTTGGACGAACCCGACTCCGGCGGCATTCTGAAACCGGCCGCGTTGACCGTAGGTTACCTGCCCCAGGACGGCCTTACACACGCGGGCCGTACCGTGTTCGATGAAGCGTCGAGCGCCTTCGGCGAACTGCTCGAGATCAAGGCCGAGATGCACGCGCTCGAGGATCGCCTCGGCGATCCGGCGATTCCCGAGCCCGAGCACGACGCGATGCTTCACCGCTATAGCGATCTGCAGGACCGCTTCCGGCTGCACGATGGCTACAGCATCGAGCTGAAGACTGCGACCATTCTGCAGGGCCTCGGGTTCAAGCCGAGCGACTTCGAACGTCCGACCGAAACGTTCTCCGGCGGCTGGCAGATGCGGATTGCGCTCGCCAAGCTGCTCCTCGGTCAACCGAATCTGCTGCTGCTCGACGAGCCGACCAACCACCTCGATCTCGAAGCGCGCAACTGGCTCGAGGAGTACCTGAACGCGTATCCGCACGCGGTCATCCTCGTCTCGCACGATCGGTTCTTTCTCGACGCCGTCGTGACGCGGATCGCGGACCTCACGCTGCGGACGCTCACCGACTACATCGGCAACTACAGTCATTATCTCGTCGAGCACGAGGCGCGCATCGAGGCGCGGCGCAAGGCGAAGCGCGAACAGGACGAAGAAGTCGCGCGGGTGAAGATGTTCATCGATCGGTTCCGCTACCAGGCGACCAAAGCGGCGCAGGTGCAGAGCCGCATCAAGATGCTCGAAAAGGTCGTCCCGATCGAGGTGCCGCCGGAGCGCAAGAAGATCCACTTCAACTTCCCGGCCTGCGCGAAGAGCGGGCGGACCGTGCTCGAGTTGAAGCACGCGCGCAAGGCCTACGGCGAGCTGACCGTCCTGAAGGACGTGAACCTGCACATCGAGCGCGGCGATCGCATCGCGCTCGTCGGCCCGAACGGCGTCGGCAAGTCGACGCTCATGCGGATGCTCTCCGGCGAGGAAGCGCCGGACGCCGGTCAGCGTACCCCCGGCCACAACGTCGTGATGCAGTATTTCGCGCAGGACGAAGCGACACGCATCGATCCCGCGCCGACGGTGTACGAGACGCTGGCGTCCGGATCGCCGCTGCACATGGTGCCGATGATCCGGAACATCCTCGGCGGCTTTCTATTCACGGGCGACGACGTATACAAGCACGTGCGCGTGCTGTCGGGCGGCGAACGGACTCGCCTCGCGGTGGCGCGCATGCTGCTACGGCCGTCGAACCTGCTGCTCCTCGACGAGCCGACGAACCACCTCGATCTCGATTCGAAAGAAGTCCTGCTCGATGCGCTGGTCGACTACGGCGGCACGCTCATCTTCGTGTCGCACGATCGATACTTCGTCGAGCGCCTCGCGACGAAGATCATCGAAGTCGGCCAGTGCGCCGCGCTCGTCTATCCAGGCACGTACAAAGAGTTCTTGTGGCACAAGGAGCAACCCGCCGGGCAGGAGAGGCGGGATGGGCAGGAGCGGCGGGATGGGCGGGACGGAAAAGGCGCACGCCCCCCGCAGGGCCGCGACAAATCTGCCGCGTCCAAGACGACGGCGGCGCCAGCCGCCCCGCCACAACCGTCGCGTGAAGAGAAAAAGAAGACCGACGCCGCAGCGCGAAAGCGGCAGCGCGCCGCGCAGGCGCACCAGCAGCGCATCGATGAACTCGAAGCGCGCATCGCGGAATGCGAAGCGTCGATCCGCGAGCTCGAACAGACGATGGCGGCGCCCGGTTTCTACGACGACCGCGCGTCTGCCCAACCTCTCATCGATCGTCACCAGGCTCTGATGTGGAAGGTCGGCGACCTTATGCATCAGTGGGAAGAGCTGCAGTCCACCGCCAACGTCGCCGCTAAAGGTTGACGGAACCGTAATTGCATTACAAATCTGTTATGTTGAGCCTTCGATGGCTCACTGTAACCGTCTGATTTAACGCGAGTTTTCGCACGCACGAAAAAGTCAGCCTCGGGCATAGGGTTTGCCGTATCGAGGCCGATTATTCGTGCGCGCCGACAGGTCTGCCATGTCTCAGCGTTCCGTAGCGAGTGCCCGTCGAGCGGCGGCGGCGACCAGCGATCGTCGTCCCGATCGTCGGGCCACGCCGCGCAGCGGACCGGCGCCCGACGACCGGTTCTTCCGGCACATCGTCAGCAGCATGCGCAACGGCGTCATCGCATTCAGGCGCGACGGCACGCTGGCGCTGATGAACGACGAGGCGTATCGGACGTTCGGCATCACGAAGTCGCCGAACGACATGGGACGGCCGTTCGCCGACGTGTTGAGCAGCGCGCCGGACGCGATTCGGGTGATGTCGGCCGCATTCGAATTGAGCTATCTGCCGAATCGCGCCGAGCTGCGGCTGAAGGAACTCGATCGCGTCGTCGGCTACACGATGTCGCAGGTGAAGGATGACACCGGCGCCCTGATTGGCGCGGTCATCTTCTTCAAGGACCTGACGCAGGTGGAACAGATCGCGGAGCGCGAGCGGCTGCGCGATCGGCTGGCGTCACTCGGTGAGATGGCGGCGGGCATCGCGCACGAGTTGAAGAATCCGCTGGCCGGCATCGAAGTGATGGCCGGGCTGCTGCGGCGTCAGGTGCCGGTCTCGGCCGACGCGCAGTCGCTCCTCGCTGACATCATCAGCGAGGCGAAGCTGGCGAACGCGATCGTCGTCGAGATGCTGGAGTTCGTGCGGCCGATCCGGTTGCAGGTCGAAGCGACGCGAGTCACCGACGTCGTGCGCCAGGCGATGACGCTGGCGGAGTCGAAAGCGCAGCGCGGCGGCATCGTGGTCACGGTGGATCTGGAGGACGAGCTGCCGGCGATCGAAGGCGACCAGCATCAGCTGGTGCAGGTGTTCACGAACTTGTTCGCAAACGCGTTCGAAGCGCTCGACGGCAAGGGGCGGATTACGGTCACGGCGGCGCGGAGCGTCATCGAGCAGGACCCGGCGATGATCGGCGTCCGGCCGCCGACGCCGACGGTGGTGGTCGACGTCCTGGACGATGGACCGGGTGTACCGGAGGACACGACGGACAAGATCTTCGATCCGTTCTTCACGACCAAGCCGCAGGGCACCGGATTGGGATTGGCGATCGTTCGGAAAATCGTCGACGCGCACGACGGGCGCATCGACGTGAACAGTGCGCCCGGCACGGGCACGCGCTTCCGCGTGACGCTGCCGGTGACGAGCACGTCGGTCTGGTTCAAGAGCAAGTCGGTCAAGTAAGTAAAGAGAGAGGCAACGAATGGGCCGCATTCTAATCGCTGACGATCACGACGCGCTGCGCCGCGGGCTGGTCCGCGGGCTCGCCGACGCGGGACACGAGGTGGAAGAAGCGTCGAACGGTAACGCCGCCATCGAGCGCCTCCACGACGGCTACTTCGACGTCGTGCTGAGCGACCTCAAGATGGGCGGCAGCGACGGACTCGACGTGCTCCGCACGACGCGCGCGCTGCACCCGACCACGGCCGTCATCCTGATGACCGCCTTCGGATCGGTGACCACCGCCGTCGAAGCGATGAAGAGCGGCGCGTTCGACTACGTGCAGAAGCCGTTCGAGATCGAGGAGATGGAGGTCAAGA
>DAIUKO010000315.1:0-5745 GCA_036848175.1 Vicinamibacterales bacterium
CGACGCCGTCGCCGTCGGTCGCGCAGGAGCAATGGCGGCCAGATATGCCGGCACGACATCCACGCTGACCGCGGCGGCGCTGCCGCGAAGATTCGCGTTGTCACTCGACAGGCCTTCTTCCGCGAACTGCACGAACAGCTCGGCGATGCTGTGGTCTTCGGCTGGCGATAGCGACGCCCGCGCCGCATCGAGTCGCTCGCGTTTCGCATCCGCCGCGGGACCACGGAGCGGAGCGAACAGGTAGCGCGACAGCAAGTATTCGAACAGCGCGCCCTCGAACGCACCGCGATCGTTCAGCGAGCGTGCCTGCTTGAGCGCCGCGCTCGCCCTGATGTACGTCGGATGGTCGGCGCGCTCCATCGTTTCGTACTTCGTCGTCATCTCGCGGTCGAGCGCGGCCAGTTCGAGCGCGATCGAGCGGAACGTGGGGCGGCGTCCGACCGCAGGCCATGACGCGGATCGCACGAAGACGGCGAAATCCATTACCGCGTACGATTCGCCGAGATAGTAGAGACCCGCGTTGACGCCGGCGTCCTCGGCGTACGGGCGGCTCGCCTGATACGTCGCGGGACCCCGATCTTCGGCGGCTTCAGCGAGCGCGTCGATGGCAGCGGGAACCTGTCCCGGTCTTCCGCTGCGAGGCTTCGGCGATCCGAGCTCGGTCCATGTCTTGAGGAATGCCTCGGATGACTTCACGCCAGACGCTGCGGTAAAGGCAAACGCGGCGGCGCCCTCGTATGCGGCCTCGAGCAGGTAGACAGCCTGAAAGGTGCGTCCGGCCTTCAACGCCGCTTCGGCACGATCGAGTCGCTGCACGAGCGTCGCTTGCTCACCGGCCGGCACGCTCGTTTTGATCTGAGCACGCACGCGGCCCAGCTCTGCGTCGAGACGCGATTCGGTGACGAGCTGTGGAGCCGCCAGAAGGATGATGAAGGACAGGAGAGATAAACGCGTAGTCATCTCGAAGTCGAGCGGCATTGTAGCCGTGACGCCCGTTCGCGATGTCGCCGTGTGGCGCAGGTGGCGAGCGCTTTGTTGACGCATTCATCGATTTGGACGTGTGGAGCGATCTGGAAACGACGAGTGCGCGGCGGCGGACACCTCCCGTTCGAAATCGAACGCCTGTTTGCAGTGCAGCTGCACTGAGGCGAGTTTTTTTTCGCGGATCACCAGCGACGCACGGGAAAGAAATCGTTCGAAATCTCCTATAAGACAGTCGACCGATCCGGTGCGGGGGGAAGGTGTCCTTCGTGGCGGAAGTGCGATGCGTGCCCCGGTTCGCGACTGACGTGCCATGGGCGTGACGATCAAGGTGCCGACCATGCAGAGTGCCAACTTCTCGCGACGATCACTCCTGCAAGCTCTCGCCGCAACCGTTGCCGCTGCCGCGACGCCCTGCGGCTGGGCCGAGGTCGCGCAAGCATTGGACCAGGCGCACGCCGCCGCCCACATCGGCGCCGACGCGAAGATTTCTCTTCTCAGCGCGGCCGAAGCGGCCGACGTCGAAGCCGTCGCCGCGCAGATCATTCCAACCGACGACTCGCCCGGTGCGCGCGAGGCAGGCGTCGTGTACTTCATCGACCGGGCTCTCGCGACGTTTCTCGCACAGCTTGCCACCGACTATCGCGCGCAGCTCGCCGACTTTCAGGCGGCCTGTCGCGCCGAGCATCCTGGCGTCGTATCGTTCGCGTCGCTCACATCCGAGCAGCAGGTCGAGTATCTGACGCGAGTCGACCAGACACCGTTCTTCAACACGACGAGGCTGCTCACGCTCCTCGGCATGTTTTCTCTGCCTGCTTACGGCGGCAATCGCGACGGCCTCGGCTGGAAGCTCATTGGATTCGAAGACCGCCACGTCTTTCAACCACCGTTCGGCTACTACGATCGCGACTATCCCGGCTTCGTCATCGACTCGGTGAAGACCAAATGAGTACGCAGAGGTATCAGGACTCCGACATCGTCGACGTCGTCATCGTTGGTTCCGGCGCGGCGGGCGGCGTTATTGCGCGGGAGCTGGCGCAGGCTGGACTGACCGTCGTGGTGATGGAACAGGGACCGCGGTTCTCGCCGCGGACCTACACGCACGACGAGCTACGGGACTGGTATCTCGGAGGCATCACGAACGATGCCGTCAAGAATCCACAGACGTTTCGCGACGACGCTGCCAGGACGGCGGACGTGCAGAAATTCAAACCGGCGCTCTGGTACGGACGCGCGGTCGGCGGCGGGAGCCTGCACTACACGGCAAACTTCTGGCGCTTTCACGAGATCGACTTCATCGAGCGCAGTGTGCTCGGTGCGATTCCCGGCACCGGCTTCGCCGACTGGCCGATCACCTACGCCGATCTCGAGCCGTACTACACCAAGGTTGAGTGGGAGATCGGAGTGTCGGGGCTCGCCGGCGCTAACCCTTTCGATCCGCCGCGCAGCAAGCCGTATCCGATGCCGCCGTTGCCGGTGAAGTCGTCCGGCGTCCTCTTCGAGCGCGGTGCCCGCAAGCTGGGGTTGCATCCGGTGCCGTCGCCGATGGCGATCAACTCGCAGCAATATCGCGGGCGCCCGGCGTGCGTGCATTGCGGGTTCTGTCACGGGTTCGCCTGCGAAGTGCGGGCAAAAGCATCGACACTGACGACCGTCATTCCGGAAGCGGAAGCGACCGGCCGATGCGAGGTGCGAGCCGACAGCTACGTCTTCCGCATCGAGGCCAACACGCAGAGACGCGCAACCGGCGTCAGCTACTTCGATCGCGATCGGCGTGAACGGTTTCAGCGAGCTCGTGCTGTCGTCGTCTGCGCCAACGGAGCCGAGACGCCGCGGCTGCTGCTGATGTCTGCGAACGCACAGTTTCCGAACGGCCTCGCGAACTCGAGCGGCCTGGTGGGCAAGTACCTCATGTTCAATTCCACCAGCCGCGCGCTCGGTGTGTTCGAGCACGAGTTGAACGAATACAAGAGTGTGCAGGTGACGCGCATCCTGCACGACTTCTACGACTCCGACTCGAAGCGCGGATTCTACGGCGGCGGCGGCCTCGACGCGCGCATCGGACCACAGCCGACGACGTGGGCCATACGCACCGCCACCGAAGGGCCCTCGTGGGGCAGGGCGTTCAAGGCCCGCCTGAAAGAATTTCCCCGGAGCATGCAGGTTGCCGGTCACGGCACGTCGCTCCCGGTCGAGTCGAACAACGTCACGCTCGATCCGGAGCTGAAGGACGGCTGGGGTCTTCCAGCCATTCGCGTCACCTATAAAGATCACCCCGACGATCTCGCGACCGCACAATTCCTGCAGGATCGTGGCGCCGAGATCCTCGAAGCCGCGGGCGCGCTACGGGTGACGAAAGCACCGGTCACTCCACAGACGTCGTCGGTGCATCTGCTCGGCACGTGCCGAATGGGCAACGATCCGGCGACTTCGGTCATTGACAAGTACCACCGCAGCCACGACGTCCCGAACCTCTTTCTCTGCGACGGCAGCAGTCTCGTGACATCCGGACGCGGGCAGCCGACGATGACCATTCAGGCCCTCGCGTTCCGTGCCGGCGAGCACATCGCACAATTCGCGAAGCGTGGAGAAATCTAGAGTGAACGAAGCGTTCGGCGTGGGTCGGTCGCCTGCGCGAAGAGTGCAGCGCGATAGCATGCCCGCGTCGCTCGCAGCTTGACGTTCCGCCAGGCAACGCGCCTCCGTCCCCGATCCTGATTTCAGCCCGGAACGCGCGAGCGATGTGGCGACGATTAGCCGTTGGTCGGCAACTCGGAAGCGATCATGTCGGTCGTCCACAGCCAGGAGCCGTCCGGCTGTTTGCGAAGCAGTCCCATGTAATTGCCGCGGTCGGTCATCGGTGGCGATCCCGGCGGCGCAGCTGCCGTCAGCCGATAACGGCCGCGCACGAACGCCATATCGTCCCCGCCCACGATTTCATCGGCGGTGATATCGAACTCCTGAATCGTCGGAAAGGTCTTGAGCCATGCCAGCATGGCGCCGCGGCCGCGGATGGGCGCGTGATGGGGTGGAAAACGAATCGCGTCGGCGGTGAACAAATGCGCCGCCGCGTCCCAATCGGAGCGCCGCACCGCGGCGGCATCCTGGTCGATCACGTTCCGGATTGCCGCAAGGTCCGCGTCACTCAACGCCATGATGCGAGTCCTCGTCTCCGTCCAGCCCGTTTCTTGTTTCCGCACGATTGCCAAAGAGGGACACACGCGCCTCCGAGTCGCCCAATCACGAAAGCCCCCTCTGATGTGGGCTTCGGCTTCGGCACCTCGACATCGACGGCCGCGACGCCGTCGACAATGCCCCATCCCAGCAGGTTGTCGGGCGCTTCATGTTGACTCGCGGTCGAGCGAAGGGCGAACAGCACCTGATCGACGGTGTACGTGGGATGTGCCTGCAGCAGCAGCGCGACGACTCCTGCCGTCAGCGGACAAGAGAACGACGTTCCACTCGCGAGGCCATACGTGGCGGGCCCCGCGCTCGTCGCGACTTTGGTTCGCACGCCCAGCGCCACGACGTCCGGCTTGACGCGGTCGTCTGCCGTTGGCCCGACTGAGCTGAACACAGCCCGAACGCCGTCGCGATCGACGGCGCCGACCGCGAGGACCTTCTTGCCGTCGGCGGGCGCGCCCAGTGTGTTCCGGACTGGCGAGAATCCGCCATTGCCCGCTGAATTGACGACGACGACGCCACGCGCGGCGGCCATGTTCGCCGCTTTCGTCGAGATCGCGGTCTCGCCGTCCAGATCGCGATCGGTATAACTCGTGTACGGCCGATCGAACCCGAGGTACCCGAGCGAGGAGCTGATCACGTCGGCGCCCATCGCCTCGACCCACTCGGCCGCAGCCACCCAGTTGTCTTCTTCGACCGGTGTCTCGCTGCGCGCGTCTTCCGTCACGGCCAGGATGAAGCTCGCGCCGAAGGCCGGACCGATCAACTGTCCTTCGCGCATGCCACCGACCACCGACAGCGTGTTCGTCCCGTGGGAGGTGAAATTGCTCGAGCGGACGTTGTCCGCGCCGGTGACGAAGTCGTGCTCGGCGACGATGTGCATCCGCGCGAACGTCTCGTGCGTCAGATTCGGAAAGCCGCCGTCGAAGACGGCGACAATCGCGCCGTCACCGGTGAGACCGCGGTCGTGCAGCTCGGTCACTCGAATCTGCGCGAGCTGTTCGACCGACGAGCCGTAGTCGATCGTCGGCTCGCGGGCGGTGGACGGAGCGCTGCGCCGCGGTGATGCTGCCGTCGGATCCAGCCACTCGATCGGTTCGTCGCGCACGCGACGATAACGTTTCACCAGATCGATTCGCTCGACGACCGGCAGTGCGGACACGGCCTGGATTTGGGCGGCAGTCGCTTCCGCGCTGACGGCGTTCAGCCAGCGCGACTGATGACGGAGCCGGCTGACGCCGCGACTAACCTGTTCGACGTAACGTTGGTCGAGCGGGAGATCTTCTTGGAGAGTCGCGGCGGTCATCGCGCCGCGTGCCGCGCGTCGCGCACTGGCATGCCTCGAAATCGGCGCAGCCGCCGCACGTGGTCGAGTCGCCGTGCCTTTGTCACGGAAGTAGATCCAGACGAGCTGGCGCTCGCCCGCGCGAGCCTGGCGCAGGGCGATCTCGAGCCAGGGACTGAGCCGCGCCGATTCCTGTTCTGCGGTGCCCGCGACGATCTGCACCGCGAACGCGATCGACAGCAGCATCGGCCGGACTCCGCGGACGAGAGGGACCATGAGGCGATCTCGCCGTTAGC
>DAIUKO010000315.1:5845-9322 GCA_036848175.1 Vicinamibacterales bacterium
TTGTCCAGCTCCGCGATCAAGCTCGAATCGTAGAACTCTTCCGGCGTGCGCTTTCGCATCTGGGGTGACTCGTAAGTCGCAAACACGCGCTTGATGCCATCGACCGACGGATACGGCTTCTTCTCGAACTTGTTCACGAAAGCGAACATCCCGCTCTGCGTCGCCGCGTCGGTGATGTTGAACCATTTGGCGAGCGCCGCGTTGAAGACGCGCCGGTCACGCTGCATCAGCGCGGTCGCTTCGATGTCGGCCTGGAGGAACCGCAGCACCGTGTCTCGATGCGCGGTCAGATAGGCCCGATCGACCATGATGCCCGAGCCGGCCATCGGAATCTTGTACGCCGCCATATCACCGATGTCCCTGAACCCGGCCTGCGTCGCGCGCGCGATCACCATCGCACTGCCGACGACCGCGTCCACCTTGTCCTGCTTCAGCGCGTCGAGCGACGCGGAGCCGGATACGAGCGTGATGTCACGCTCCGGCGTCCAACCGAACTGGCGCGCGAGGCTGAGCGCGCTGAAGTGCGTCACCGATCCCACGCCTGAAAAACCCAGACGCCTGCCCTTCAGGTCCTGCACGCTCGCGATGCCGGCCTTGGCGATGACGTGGTCCATCGCCATCGCTTCCTGCGTCAGCACGATCACGCGCAGCGGGCGGCCGCTGTTGACGACGCTGTGGATCATCGGCGAGCCGCCGCCGACTTCGATGGGTGCGGCCGCAGCGGGCGTCTCGTTCACGTAGGCCTTCGGCACGATCACACCTGACCCGGCGGCGGCGCGCGCCGCGCCGGCTGAGATGGTCTGGTGCACGTCGAGCCCGTACTTCGCGTAGAGGCCCTGGTCCGCGGCGACCAGCTGCGGCACCTTGTTGATCGACACGTCGCCGAGCGACACGTCCACGCTGGTCAATTGGCTGCCGCCGCCGGCGGCCGCCGTGGCGGCCGCGATCACTGCCGCCACCTGTAACGCGCGCATCGATACCTCCTGTTCGGCCGACTGTATGTTATAGCCACCACTGCGGGTCAGCATCGACCCGTCGCTGAGAACGCGACGCGCGCGCGGAGGAGCACGGGAGTTCTTCATGCGCCGTGACGCGCAACCTTCGGGACCACCTGATCAACTGGCCGTCGAGTGATCGGCGGTCGGCCACTATAATCCGCACGTTGACGGAGGCGATCGATGGGCATGAAAGAGACGGCGCTGGCGTTCTTCGACGCCTGCGAAACAGGCAAGGGCTGGGCGGGCTGTCAGCAGTTCTGCCATCCGCACGCGACGTTCGCCGCGCAAACGGGCGCGCTCGCGAACGTGAAGACGCTCGAGCAGTACACGGATTGGATGAAAGGGCTCTATGGGCCGTGTCCCGATGCGAGCTACGAGATCCGATCATTCGCCGTCGACGATCAGCGCAAGAACGTCAGCGCGTACGGCGTGTTTCGCGCCACCCACACGGGAGACGGAGGTCCGGTTCCGCCGACCGGAAAGAAAGTCGAAGCTGACTACGTCTACGTGATGCAATTCGACGGCGATCGCATCAAGCACATGACCAAAATCTGGAACGATGCGATCAGCCTCCAGCAACTCGGCTGGGCGTCGTAGACGAGCGCGTCCAGTTCGCGGTACGCCGGGGCCCGTACGAGCGAATATCTGTCGTGCGCGAGTGACCGCGCTCGCAAAATGTGAGCGGCGACTGCGATCTACACTCCTCCGCGCCCCTGTGCCGGACCGGGCGTCGTCAGGACCGATCCCTTCTTCGCGAAGATCATCGCGAGCAGTTTCGCGGGCTGCGTCTGGCTTGCGTTCCTGGAGACCTCGTGCGTGGCGCCCGGCTGTTCGTAGAACATCTGTCCAACGGCGTAGGTTTTCTCCTCGCCTTGTCCCGAGATCTTCGCGACGACCGCGCCCTCGAGGACGTACGCGAGCACGAACCCGGCGTGGTGATGGACGGCGCCAACGCGGCCGGGTGGATAGTCGACGTGACTCACGGTCACTTCCCAGTCGTCCAGCGTCACGTTCGGGAGGTCGTGTTTGAAGACCGGCGGGCGGGGCGCGGCGGGTGCCGCTGACGGCGGTGGCGTCTGCGCGCCGGCATGAGCGTCCGCCGTAAACAAATCGGCGAATAGCGCGAATGAAGCGACGACATCTCGGCGGGTCATCATCATGGCCGGCATTATACGCGCGGCGCTGGTAGGGAATGCGTCGCGGAGTCCGATCAGTTGTGCTCCAGTTTCAGAATGTGATTGGAAACGGTGTCGGCGACGTAGATCGTCTTCAGATCCGGCGTCACAGTCAGATAGTGAGCTTCGCCGATCTCGTTGGAATCCGGGTTCGAACCTTGTTTGCCGATCCGGCCGAGCACTTTGCCGCTCCAGTCCAGTTTCGCAATCAGGCCGTCGGCGCCGGCCGACATCCAAAGCCCGCCCTGGCTGTCGACGAACAAGCCGCAGGTTAGATAGTTCTCCTGAATCTCACGCTTGAATTTCAGATTCTCGTCGAACACATAAATCTTCTTCACCTGGCGGTCCGTCACCCACACCTCACGCTGCGGTGAAACGATCACGCTGTGAATCGTGGCCGGAGAACCGTCGCCATGCTTCAGACTGTAGCTCGTGATGTATCTGCCGTTCTTATCGAACTTGAGGACACGCGGATCCGAACCCGGATCCGCGGGAGGGTTGCTGACAAGGGCAGCGCGTTGGCCGGACTGCTGAAGCTGCGACCGAACCTGCTCCGAATCGTATGTTGCGCAGAACGTGCACGACTTCGGAGGGGAGGTCCCGCCGTGGCTCTGGACGACGTAGAAATTGTCTTCCCTGTCCCAATTCACGTCGAGCGGCTGGTTGAACATGCCGTTCCACTTGGTGTCGTCCCACGGCGCGTTTTCCCCGCGCACGCCGTAGGTCGCGATCGGTTCACCCTTCGCATTCAACTTCATGATGACGTTCATGAAGCTGTCGATCACCCAGATATTCCCGAAGCGATCGATCCGCATCCCGTGCGGCGTTCGCGCGATATTCGGGTTGAAGCTGCGAATGAATTTGTTGTTCTGGTCGTACTCGATCATCGCGCGATCCGGATTGCGATTGAGCGCGATGAGGTGATTGTCCGCGGTCAGCGCCACGCTCGCGATATTGTCGAATTCCGTTCCGGGCGGAGGCGCCGGACGCGCGACGAAATGATACGGAAGCATGGGAGGATCCGGCTCGATCGCGGCGCGCGGATGCGCGGTCATCGAAGCCGACGCGGTTGCAACCGTCATCAGGAGCGCGGTCGCGCAGTTCATGTCAACGACCTTTCTCGCCGAAACGTGCCGGGATTCGCGGGACCGGTCGAGGAACGCCAGCCGGCGCCGCCCGTCTATCGCGTCTTATGTCTACGCCGCGGTGTGCCGCGGGCGATTCTAACGCGGCGCCTCGAAGATCGTCGTCTTCGGATGGAACTCCGACCACGCGAACCAGTACTCCGGTTCCATGATCAACAT
>DAIUKO010000316.1:0-9258 GCA_036848175.1 Vicinamibacterales bacterium
ATGCCTGCATCGGCATTCGAGCCTGCATTTGCGACCGCAGAGGAAACCGCCGCCGCCGTTCGCGCGAAAACGATCTCGGCGCGCGAGCTCGTCCGTCTGACCTTCGATCGAATCGATCGCCGCAACCCGCAGTTGAACGCGATCGTCTGGCAGGACCGTGATCGCGCGATGGCGCACGCGCTCGAAGCCGACGACGCGCTCGCCACAAACCGCATCCACGGCGCGCTGCATGGCGTGCCGGTCACGATCAAAGAGGCGTTCGCCTATCGAGGGTCGCCGAGCAGCTGGGGCCAGCCGGCGCTCGCTGACGTCAAGAGTCCGCGAACGGCCGTTGCCGTGGAGCGATTGGAATCTGCAGGCGCCATCGTCGTCGGCAAGACGAACGTGCCGGTGATGCTGGGTGATTGGCAGACGTTCAACCCGGTCCATGGGACGACGAACAATCCGTGGGACCTGACGCGGACGCCTGGTGGATCGACTGGCGGCGGTTCCGCCGCGGTCGCAGCGGGCCTCGGGTCCCTGACGATCGGCAGCGACCTCGCCGGATCGATTCGCATTCCCGCGCATTTCTGTGGCGTCTTCGGCCACAAACCGTCGCTGGAGCTCGTCAGCATGGCGGGATTTCAGCCCGGTCCGTGGGACGGATCGCCTGGGTATCCGATGGACGTCGCCGTCGCCGGTCCACTGGCGCGCAGCGCGCGCGATCTTGAATTGGCGCTTCGCGCGCTCGCCGCCCCTGACCGGGACGCGGCGAAGGCATGGACGTGGCGCATGCCGGCGCCGCGCCACACACGCCTCGAAGATTTTCGCGTCGGGTATGTCTTCGACGATCGGATCGCGCCGCTGTCGTCAGAGATCGGGGCGTTGTATGAAGAGGTGCTCGCGGCCTTGAGCCGGCGCGGCGCGAAGCTCACGCGCGGCTGGCCATCCGGACTCGATCTGCAGGCGCATCTGCCGACGTTTCAGTTTCTCGTGCTCGCGCTCGTGACTGCGGATGCAGAAGGCGAGCGTGAGCCCACATCACACGCGCGATGGCTTCACGAATCGCGCACGCGGTTGGCGCTTCGCGCCCGGTGGCAGACGTACTTCGACGATCACGACGTCTTTCTGCTGCCGACGACGTTCACGACCGCATTTCCGCACGATTCGAGCCGGCCGATGGAGAATCGCGTCGTCGACACGCCGGAAGGGAAGCGGCCCTACCTGTCCATCGCATCGTGGACCAGCGTGGCATCGGTCGCCGGTCTGCCCGCGACGTCCGCACCGGTCGGGCTCACACGTGCAGGGCTGCCGGCCGGGATCGAAGTCATGGCGCCGATGTGGGAGGACGCGACGGCGATCGAATTCGCGGCCCTTTTATCGGACGCGATCGGAGGATTCATTCCACCTCCCGCGTTCAAGGACTGAAGTGTTCAATGTCGCCTTCCCGACCAGCCGCGAATCGTCGCGGACAGGTTCGAGCAGTGCTCGCCGAGCTCGAAGCGATGAGCACGAAACGCGACCGCGAGAACCTGAAGCGGTTCGGCATCACCGCGAACAAGGCGTTTGGCGTGTCGATGGTGAACATGCAGAAGCTGGCCAAGCGGCTCGGACGGAATCATGAGCTCGCTGCCGCGTTGTGGAAGACCGGGTGGTACGAGGCGCGGATGCTGACATCGTTCGTCGACGAACCGGCGCGCGTGACATCAGCGCAGATGGATCGGTGGTGCCGCGACTTCGACAACTGGGGCATCTGCGACACCATCTGCTTCCACCTGTTCGACCGCACTCCGCACGCCTGGAGCAAAGTGAATCGGTGGCACGACGAGCGCGGAGAATTCGTCAGGCGCGCGGCGTTCGCGTTGCTCGCGAGCCTCGCCCTTCACGACAAACAGACTGGCGACGAACCATTCGTCGAAGCCCTCGCGCTCGTCGAGCGTGCCGCCACCGACGATCGCAACTTCGTCAAGAAAGGCGTCAGCTGGGCGCTGCGCCTGATCGGAAGACGTAATCGTTTCCTCAACACTCAGGCGGTGAGGGTCAGCCGGCGCCTGGCCGCGTCTCCGGCTGCCGCGGCGCGTTGGATAGGAAAGGGCGCGCTCAGGGAGCTCACCAGTCCGATGGTGACGCGCCGGCTCGCCGTGTCGCGTCGAGGCCGGTAGTGCGGTTGCGTGAGAACGACGAAGTTGCCGATCATGTTGGCGCGTTCGGGCGATGCGGCGCGGAATCGGCATGGGCCAGAAGACGACTTCACATCTGAAGTGGTTGCGCCGCGGGGCGACGGCGATCGTCACGACGCTCTTGAGCGTCTGCCTCGCCGAAGTGCTCGCCCGAGCGGTCAGCGGCGAGACGCTCACCAGGCTGACGCTTCCCGCGGTGCCAATCGAACCGCCGGCCGATCCCGACTGGGCCGCGGTTGCCGACCGACCCTATCGGCACCGCTGGCCTCTCGCCGACGGCGTGCAGCCGGCGTGGTACGACCGCGATCCCGCTCCCCGACCACGATTCGAGTTGTCACCAGCTTTGAGAGACCGATACCAGCGGTATCCAAACGATCCTGAAGGCGCCCTGGCCGAGTGGAACATCGCCTATCTTCGGCAGCAGCTCTGCGCCGGCGTGAAGCGCGGTTCGCTCGGCATCCTGTCGGATTTTCTCTCCTTCAGCGCGCCTGACGGCGGGCGGTTTCCGACGTTCCGCCATTCCAGGCATGTCAGCCCTCCGGGCAGCTTCACGACGAACAACTTCGGCTGGCGCGGTCCCGATGTCTCGCTGAACAAGCCGCCGCGCACGGTGCGTTTAGCGTTTGTCGGCGCCTCGACGACGGTGGACGACTACGGCTTTCCGTTTTCGCACACGGAGTACTTGGAGACGTGGCTGAATTTGTGGGCCGCCGCCACACATCGTGACGTTCGGTTCGAAGTGATCAACGCCGGGCGCATCGGCATCGACTCGTCGTCCATCGCCGCGATCGTTCGCGAGGAGGTGATGCCGGTCGAACCCGACGCGATCGTGTACTACGAGGGCGCAAACGAGTTCGCGCCGGCGGCGCTCCTCAAGTTTCCGCCCGACGTCACCAGACCGGCGAAACCGCTGACCACGTTTCGCGAGCGCACGCGCATCGAGCAGTACTCGGCGCTGGCGCGACGGCTGTTCGTCGCGCTCGACAACATCCATTGGCGGAGCGGCGAGGAGCCGCCGAAACCGCCGTACACCGTGGAATGGCCGTCCAGCGTCGATGAGAAGCGTCCCGATCCGTTTGCGCCGTCGCTTCCGATGCAGCTGGATCGCGTGGTCGCGAATCTCGACACGATCCGGGACGCGGCGGCGGCGTCAGGCACGGATCTGATGGTCGCGACGTTCGTGTGGGTCGTCGAGCCGTCGATGCGCCTCGATGTGAGGAAGCACCTGCCGCTGTTCCGGTATTTGAACGATACCTATTATCCGGCCGACTATGCCGCGATGCGGCGCATGGCCGACTTCCAGAATCGTGTCTTCACTCGTTACGCGGAGGCGCGCGGCTTGACGCTGATCGATTTCGACCGGCAGTTTCCACACGATCCCGATCTCTTCAGCGACGCGGTCCACCTGACTGATCGAGGCGTGCGGCTCGAGGCGTGGTTCTACCTGCAGACGCTTGTGCCGACGATCGAGGCACGCCTGAGCCGTCACCTCTGGCCTCGCGCGATGCGGCATCCAGCACAAAGCCATCCGGCATTTGCGAGTGAACCGTCGATCGTCAGCCGCGATCAGCTGCTCGCGACCTGTGCGCGGTGACGAGACCATGCGCGTTTGTTGACGTCTCCGCGGTTCAGTCAAAGCGGAAAGAGGACGCACTGCCACCGTGCAAAGACGCTCTGTCATCGAACGTTCGACTTTTCGGCCCGGATTGCCGTGATCGCGCGTGGCATCGCTTCTGCTTCGCCGTATAAGTTTGCGTCTCGCATCAACGATGAGCCAGCGGCATGGAATGGGTGGTCTTGCGATCGCGCTCCTGTTCGCGGTCGCGACTGTTCCGGCCCAGTCACCAGGCAAGCCAAATTTCTCCGGCGTCTGGGTCCTGAACCGCCATCTGTCCGACGTTCCTTCGCAACCGGCCGTCAGCGCGAACAGTTTCGGACCGAGCGATCAAGGCGGTCGCCCCGGTGGAATTGGACCCGGCACGATCGACGGTGTGACCGGGCGCGGCCGGCCCGGCGGCCCGCCATCCGATGGCTACCGCGGCGACCGGTATGGACAGCAGACCAATCGGCCGGAGGGCCGCGCCGCAAGCGAGGACTTGACCAGCGACCTCAGGAATCCGTCAGCGTCGCTCACGATCTCGCACGCCGATCCGACGTTGACGATCACGGATGCGCGTGAGAGAACGCGGCTGTTTCAGACCAACGGACAGCAGGATCCGCATCAGGTCGGCGCCGCCACCGTTGTGAGCACGACGAGGTGGGAGAGTGACCGCCTCGTGACCGAGTACGACCTTGGCAGCGGCAGGAAGATCCGAATCGTCTATTCACTCACTCCCGGCACGCGGCAGTTGCTCGAGCAGATCACCTTCCCGAGCGGTCAGACCATCAAACACGTCTACGATCCAGTCAAACCGATCCGACGACACTGATGCCATTGGCGGGCGGCACGTCGTCCTGTCGTGATACGGCTTTCTGATGGGAGAACTGGTCAATCTGATCGGCCTGAGCACCGGCGTCGCGCTCTACGCGATGCTGCTCGCGATGGTCGTCCGCGGTAGCCGGACGCCGGACGCGCTAACCGAGGGCTGGCTGCCGCGGCGCCGCCGTCAGCGGCTTGCGCAGCGTCAGGTAGACGCGCCGCAGCAACTGCGGGGCGACGTGCAGGGCGAGGAGCGCAGCGCGGCCGCGCAGCGTCCTGGGCTGCGACACCGACATGTGGTGACACGCCGCCGCAAAATTGCCTTCGATCAACCGCTGCTTGGCGTGCTCGATCTCGAGCTGGTTCGTCAACACGCGCGTCCGCGCCCGGATCGCGGCGCGCGCGACCGCCGGCAGATCGTGGTTCCCGTCGAAGTAGGCGAGCACGTGAATCGCACGCTCCAGTTCGCTGATCGCGTCGCCTGACAATCCGCTGCGGCGGACGCGGCGAGTGGTCACGATCGCGCGCTGGTACCCGATCCGATGTCCGGCCGCGGCGACTCGCAGCCACAAATCGAAGTCCTGACCCCGGCGCAGCGATTCATCGAAGAACTTCGCCGCGGCGAGGACGTCGCGCCGCGCCACCACCGTCGACAGGGGGATGTTGCAGCGCTGCTGGATGAGCGCGAGTAAATCCGCTTCGCCCTTCGACGGCGCCGTCTCCATGAACGTGCGGCCGGCGAGCGGCGATTCGCCTTCGATCAACGCGTCGGCGTAGACCATGGCGCAATCGGCGTGAGTGTTCAGAAACGACACTTGCCGTTGGAGGCAGTCGGGCGACCACAGGTCGTCGGCGTCGAGAAACGCGACGTACTGGCCGCGCGCGGCGCGCAAGCCGGTGTTGCGCGCGGCGCCGGCTCCGCGGTTCGACTGCACGATGTAACGGATCTGTGACCGGTAGCGTGCAATCGCCGCTTCCAGGTCAGGCGTATCCGGGGAGCCGTCGTTCACCAGAATCACCTCAAAGTGAGAAAAGGTCTGGGAGAAGACGGAATCGAGCGCCTCACCAATATCGCCAGCAGCCTGATAGGCGGGAATGACGACTGAAACGACCGGAGCGAAACTTCGCGTGTCCATGGCCTCCCGCAACGAGCAACCCGTGCGCCACTGCCTCAGCAGTTTACGCAAAGGTTTCCAATGCAACATCCGTATCAATTGCTGATGTTTATCAATCGCTGATTTCAGCTCAGCAGTCGACAAGCTCGAGCCGCGAGGAAAGGTCCTTTGCACTGACTCCTGATCGCGGGCGGCAGCCGCGGCGGAAGTTTACGCCGCCGTCGCCGAACGATCAGACGAGCGTCATCCCCAGCACCTACATTCCGGCGCACTCAGCGTGGTGGCGATCGCCGCGTCCGGCCTGCCGTCAATCCGATCACCGGCCGCGACAACAACGGCGACAGTTACCCGGTCGATCGTCCGATCGGTCGCCGTCACGTTCATGTTCTGAAACGCTGACACGCTCTCTCAATGGCCGCCGCAAGGAGGACGCTGATGAAACGACTCTCTGTGTATATCGCTGCCGGTGTGACTGCAGTGGCGACGGCAGTTGCCGTCGCGCCAACTGCACGGCGCCTGGTCGCCCGCGACCATGACGGACGCGGCGGCGGTTCGCGCGCCATCTTTCTGCGCGCGCCGGCCGGCACCCGGCCGGCGATGCGTCACGCCGACATCGACGGCCTCGACGGAGCAGTGCTTCCCAATGGCCGTCTGCTCACGCCGGCCGGGATCGAGGTCGGCGTCGACGCGCCGAAGCCGTACGGTCTCGCTCTCTCGCCGGACGGCCGCGTGCTCGCGACGATCAACAGCGGCGCGTCCCGTTTTTCGGTGACGCTGATCCGCCAGTGGACGTCGCCGACGCCAACCGTCACGCGGATTCCCGTCAACGCCGCCTTCATGGGCATCGTGTTCTCCGCGGATGGCTCGCGGTTCTTCGCGTCGGGCGGCGAGAACGGCAACATCTGGGTCGGCGACACCGCCGCGAACAAGATCGTCGGATCGATCAATCTCAACACCGCCGCGCACCCGCTGACCGCACCGCTCGACGCCACGATCAATCCGCCGGGACGCTTCAAAGGCGCCTTCCCTGGCAACCTGGCGCTCGACCGCAGCGGACGATTTCTCTTCGCCGTCGATCAGGGCAGCTTCGACGTCTTCGTCGTCGACACCAACGCGCTCACGGCCGGGACCGACGCGGCCGGAAAATTGACCGAGCCGAACAACTTCGCGGCCGTCGTCGCACGGATCGGATCGGGCCGCTACCCGTACGCCGTCACGGTGAGCGCCGACGGCCGTACGCTGCTCGTCGGCAACGTCGGCATTTTCCAATACACCCACCTGACGCCGGCGAATCCGACCGGCGACGCGAACCACGATTATCCGCTCGGGTATCCCGCCGTCGGCTATCCCGACGAGGTCGAGCGCGCGAAGACGATTCAGATCAAGAAGGTCGACCCGCGCAACCTGCCCGACTCGCTGCGCGATCCCGACGGGATCCGCGTCGGCTATGTCGATCGCGATCAGAGTTACACCGTGCCCGGGCTCGGCAGTCCGAACGCGCGCGAGGCGTCATCGGTCTACGCGTTCGACATCGCCAACCCGATGGCGCCGGCGCTGCGCGGCACCGTCAAGACCGGACCGCTCGTCGGCGAAGTCGAAGAGGGCATCGCAACGTTCAGCGGCAGCCATCCCAACGCGATCGTCGCCGGCCCGCGCGCGTACTACGTCTCGAATGGCAACAACGACAGCATCTCGATTCTTCATCCGCAGACGCTGAAAGAGCTGAGCCGCGTCAGCCTGTCGGTGCTCGATGGCGCCGACGGACGGATCAAAGGCGTTCAGCCGGTCGCGCTGGCGTTGAGTCCCGATGGCCGCAGGCTCTACGTCGCCGAGGCCGGGATCAACGCCGTCGCCGTGCTGCGGGTGGACGGGGACGCCGCAAAGGTGCTTGGCCACATCCCGGTCGGGTGGTGGCCGAGCAGCGTGCAGGTGAGCGCCGACGGAAACACGCTGTTCGTCGCCAACTCGAAGGGACGCGGCGCCGGACCCGACAATGCGACGCCGCCCGACAATCTCGGATCGCCGAAGCACAGCGCGCTCGGCTCGGTCAGCGTGATCCCGGTGCCGTCGCAGCGCCAGCTCGACGACTACACCGAACGCGTGCTCGCCAACAACTGGCTGGCGGTCAAACCGGTGCGCGGCAAGGACGGCGACCACGACGACGATGACGACCGCAATCCGATTCCGTCACGCGCCGGTGAACCGAGCCGGGTGATCAAGCACGTGATCTTCATCAACAAGGAGAACTCGACGTTCGATCAGCTGTTCGGCGACATCACGTCGACGAGACGCGGCGTCCCGGTGAACGGAAAGCCCGAGTACTCGCTGGGTTACAACGCGAGCCCCAACCACCACGAGCTGGCGCTCGGCTTCACGCTCGGCGACAACTTCTATCTCGAGCCGGCCGTGTCGTCGGACGGCCACCGGTGGCTGACCAACTCCTACACGACCGAGTTCGAAGAAACACACTGGCCCGCATCGTACGGCGGTCAGCGGAACGATGCCGGCGACAACGCGGCGGTCTTCCAGTCGAATCCGGGCCGCCTCGGCTTCACCGACGCGGACGGATCGCCGGCGCCGGAGGACTACAACCAGCACGGCAGCATCCATCTGCATCTCGCGCGCAACGGCGTGTCGTTCGTCAACTTCGGCAACGGCTACGAGTTCGCGGAGGTCGACGAGGACTTCGGCACCGAGCCGACCGGTATCCGCGAGCACGTGAACGTGCCGATGGAGAAAGTGGTCCGCGACCACAGCGATCACCTCTTTCCGAACTACAACACGCACATCCCGGATGCGCCGCTGGCCGAGGATCCGACGCGGTTCAGCCGGTTCGGCCGCTTCAGGCAGGTCTTCGAAAGTCACTACGTCGATCGGCAGCGGGGCACGTGCAGCCTGCCCGGCTACGTCGACTTGTTCTATCCAAACGATCACGGCGGCGGCGCCTTCGACATCAATCCGAGCGGTCCACCGTGGTCGTACACGAGGTTCGTGCAGGACAACGACGCGGCGCTCGGCGCCACCGTCGATCTGATCTCACACAGTCCATGCTGGAAGGACACCGTCATTTTCGTGGTCGAGGACGACCCGCAGAACGGCCTGGATCACGTCGACGGCTATCGGTCGATCTTCCTCGCGATCGGGCCATGGGTGAAACGGCAGCACGTGGCGAAGACGCACCTGAGCCTCGCCAGCATCTTCAAGACGGTCAACCTGATTCACGGCATCCCACCGCTGAATCACTACGACGCGGTCGCGACCGACTTGCGCGATTTGTTCACGACGACGCCGGACTTCACGCCGTACACCGCCGCGCCGGTTCTATTTGCCAAGGGCGCCTCGCCGGCGTGGATCGTCGCGAGCCGATCGATCGACTTCACCAGGCCGGACGCCGACGAAGTCCGCCTCCGCAGAGCGATCCTGGAATCGGAAGGCCTTCCGCGGCGAACCAAATAGGAGGGATTGAGGGAGACATGCGTATTCGACCAAGACCGCTATTCTGGTTTTCCATGGCCGGCCTGCTCGTCTTCGCGACGGCCGCATTCGCGATCCGGCAACAGTTGCT
>DAIUKO010000317.1:0-4685 GCA_036848175.1 Vicinamibacterales bacterium
ATCAGCGACAGCGCGCCCTCCATCATCCGCGCGCCGCCCGAGCTGCAGACGATGACGAGCGGCCGCCGCAAGTCGGACGCGCGTTCGATCGCCCGCGCGATCTTCTCGCCGACGACCACGCCCATGCTGCCGCCGATGAATCCGTACTCCATCGACGCGACGATCGCCTCGACGCCGTCGATCGTGCCCGACGCGACGATCACGGCGTCCTTGAGCCCGGTCGACTCGATGCTCGACTTCAGGCGCGCCTTGTACGGTTTGGTGTCGGTGAAGTTCAGCGGATCGGTCGAGACCAGACCCTGGTCGTACTCGATCCAGTCGCCGTCGAACAGCATGCGCAGGCGATCCTGCGCGCTGACGCGGAAATGATGCGCGCACTTCGGGCAGACATGCAGATTGGTGGCGAGATCCTTGTTGTAGATGATCTGCGCACAGCCGGGACACTTCACCCACAGGCCTTCGGGGACGCGGCTCGGTTTTTCCTTCGGAGCAGCCGTGATCGGCTTGCGGGCCTTCTTGAACCAGGCCATCCGCCGTCAGCTTAGCATTTCAGGCGCTACTTCGTGCGCGGCACGTAGTAGCGGGTTCCGGAACCCATCGCACGGATCTGCTTGATCAAATCGTCGAGCGCGTCGTCGCTGGCGTCGGAATCGAACTGCGACGTTTCGACGACGAGCAGCGGCGTGACGGTGTAGTGGAAGAAGAAGTAGTGGTACGCCTCGTTGAGCTCGCGCAAGTACTCATCGTCGGGCTGCAGGGCGACGGCTTCCGCGTCCATGCGGCGGCTGTGCACCCGCCGCAGGAGCACGTCGGTCGGCGTCTGCAGGTAGACGACGAGGTCCGGCTGCGGCACGTCGCGCGCGAGCAGATCGAAGAGACGCTGGTAGATGAACAGCTCGTTGTCGTCGAGATTGAGATACGCGAAGATCTTGTCCTTGTCGAAGAGGTAATCACAGATCGTCAGCTGACTGAAAAGATCGGCCTGCTGCAGCGTCGCCTGCTGCCGATGACGATTCAGCAGATAGAAGAGCTGCGCCTGCAGCGCGGCGCCGGGCCGCTCGGCGTAGAAGTCGGCGAGAAACGGATTGTCCATATCTTCGAGCACGACCGTCGCGTCGAGACGCGTGCCGAGACGCTCCGCAAGAGCGGTCTTGCCCGCTCCGATCGGTCCTTCGATCGCGATGTGGCGGAATTGCAAGGCGGGCCGATGATATCATCGCGCCGTGAAGATCGAACGCTTGGAGCTGCGTCTGCTCAAGCTCCCGCTCGTGCATTTCTTCGAAACCAGCTTCGGCCGCATCTACGACAAACACTTCATCATCGTGCGCGCCGACGGCGGCGGCGTCTCGGGCTACGGCGAATGCGTCGCCGAGCAGGATCCGTACTACAGCGCCGAGACCAACGACACGGTGTGGCACATCATCGCGGATTTCATCGCGCCGCGCCTGCTCGGTGCGGAGTTCTCGCATCCGCGCGAGGTCTTTCCGGCGCTGAAAGCGATCCGCGGGCACAACATGGCGAAGGCGGCCGTCGAGATGGCGGCGTGGGATCTCTACGCGCGGCAGCGCGGCGAGCCGCTCGCGCGCGCGATCGCCGGCGGCGGCCGGCCGCGCGATCGCATCGCCTCGGGCGTGTCGATTGGCATTCAGGATTCGCTCGACGATCTCGCAGCGAAAGTCGAGCGCGAGCTCGCCGCCGGATACCAGCGGATCAAGATCAAGATCAAACCCGGCTGGGACATCGCGGCGGTCGAGACGATCCGGCGTCGATTCGGATCGATTCGGCTGATGGTCGACGCGAATGCCGCCTACACGCTCGCCGACGCCGCGCATCTGGCCGAGCTCGATCGCTACGACCTGATGATGATCGAGCAGCCGCTCGATTACGAGGACATTGCCGATCACGCGTCGCTGCAGAAACAGTTGAAGACGCCAATCTGCCTCGACGAGTCGATTCACTCGCTGGCGGACGCGCGCGAAGCGATCGGCCTGGACGCGTGCCGCATCATCAACATCAAACCGGGACGCGTCGGTGGCATCGGCGAATCGATCCGTCTGCACGATCTCTGCGCCGAACACCGCATCCCGGTGTGGCATGGCGGAATGCTCGAGTCGGGCATCGGCCGCGCCGCCAACATCCATCTTTCCACGCTGCCGAACTTCTCGCTGCCGGGCGATATCGCCGCCAGCAAGCGATACTTCGATCCGGATCTCATCGACCCGCCGATCGAAGTCGCCGCCGACGGTACGATCGCGGTCCCGAGCGGTCCCGGCCTCGGCGTGTCGATTCGCCATGAACGAATCGAACGGGCGACGCTCCGCTTGGCGAAGTTTGACGTGGAAAGTCTGAAGTCTGAAGTGCAGGCGGATCTCAACGTTCGGACATGAGATTTCAGAATTCGCACGCCTGGATTCTGTGCGCGCTTCTCACTGCGGCCTGTGGCAGCGCGCCGGTCGCGCCGCCGCGAAACGTTCCGGTGGTTCCCAGCGGCCCGACGTTCGAGCAGAAGATGGCGTCGATCCTCCGTCTCGAGGATCAGCGCATGCTGCGCGATTCCGCGCCGCCGCCCGCTCCGACTGTGCCTGCCGTGACCACCCCACCGCCCAGGGGACAGCCGACAGCAGCGACTCCGCCGCCGCCGGCGCGACCGGCGGATCTCATGCCGCTCCTTCGAGATGACGAGGCGCGGATCCGCCGGCGCGCAGCGCTCGCAGTCGGTCGCGTCGGTCTCAAAGAAGGCATCGCGCCGCTGGTGGCGATGCTCCCCAGCGAAACCGATCCGGAAGTCCGGCAGATGGCCGCGTTCGCGCTCGGACTCCTCGGCGACAAGAGCGCCCGCGATCCGCTCGTCACCGCGCTTGCCGATCCGTCGCCGCTCGTGAAGGGCAGTGCGGCCGAAGCGCTCGGACTCATCGGCGACGGCTCCGCCGCGGATCCGATTGCGCAAATGCTGTCGTCAATCGTGCAGTCGGGCGCGGTGGCGGAGGCGCCGGGCGACGACGACGACGTCAAACGTGATACACCGTCGGCGGCGTTCCGGCTCGGGGTGTACGCGCTGGCGCGGTTGAAGGCCTATCCCGCACTCGCCTCCGTGGCTCTCGATGAACGCGGTCAACCGCGCGTCCGCTGGTGGCCGGTCGCGTTCGCGCTGCAGCGCCTCGAGGACAAGCGCGCGCTGCCGGCGCTGATCACTCTGGCGAAAGAGCCGCATCCGTACACACGCGCGTTCGCGGTCAAGGGACTCGCGGCGCTCAAAGACCCGAGCGCGCTGCCGACGCTGATGCCGCTGCTGACGAGCGGCGAGCGATCGGTCCTCATCGAGACGATCCGCGCCATCGGCAAGATCGGCGAACCCTCGACGGCGCCTTCGCTGCTGAAATTCATCCGCGAGTCCGGCACCGATCCACACGTGCGCCTCGAAGCGGTGAACGCGCTCGGTGGTCTCAAGGGCGGCCTGCCGGCGCTGACCGAGGTCAACGACACGCTGCTCGACCTCATGACCGATCCGAGCCCTCCCATTCGCGCCGCTGCGCTCCGTTCGGTGGCGGCGATGGATCCCGAGAACTTCGTCACGATTCTGTCGGCGCTCGATCCCGACTCGCATTGGACGGTGCGCGCCGCGCTTGCTGGCGTTCTCGGCACGCTGCGGTCCGAGATCGCCTTGCCGCGCCTGAAGGCGATGCTCGTCGACAGCGATCAGCGGGTGATTCCGTCAGTGCTCGAAGCGCTGGTCAAGATGAAAGCGCCCGATGCGGCGGCGGTGCTGCTCGACGCGCTCAAGCGCGACGATGCGGTCGTCCGGGCGGCGGCGGCCACCGGGATCGGCGAACTGAAGCCGCCCAATGGCGCGGCGGCGCTTGCCGAGGCGTACCGGTTCGGGCAGCGGGACGCGATGTACAACGCGCGTGCCGCCGCGTTGGCCGCGCTCGCGAAATATGGCGCGACGGAGGCGACGCCGGTGCTGAAGAGCGCATTCACGGACAAGGATTGGACCGTGCGCGTGCGCGCCGTCATGCTGCTGCGCGACCTCGATTCGGCCGCCGCCGCCGATGCCGACGCGCAGATTCGGCCGGCGCCGACGACGCTCCCGTCGGAGGTCTATCAGGCGCCGCGCGTGGTCAACCCGACGGTCTCGACGCAGGTCTACATCGAAACCGATCGCGGGTTGATTCAGATCGAGCTCGCCGTCATCGATGCGCCGCTGACCGTCGAGAACTTCATCACGCTGGCGCGGCGCGGCTATTTCAACGGCCTGAGCATCCATCGCGTGGTCCCCGACTTCGTCATCCAGGACGGCGATCCGCGCGGCGACGGCGAAGGCGGTCCTGGCTTCACCATTCGCGATGAGTTCAACGAGCGTCCCTATCTTCGCGGCACCGTCGGCATGGCGCTCGATCCGTGGCCCGACACCGGCGGCAGCCAATGGTTCATCACGCATTCACCGCAGCCGCATCTCGACGCGAAGTACACGGTGTTCGGCCGCGTGATCGCGGGAATGGAATTCGTCGATCGGATTCAGCAGGGAGATGTGATTCGGCAGGTCCACGTGTGGGACGGAAGGACCATGACTGAGCGCTGGTGATTGCGGATTGAGGATTGCGGAATGCGGATTTATTGGGGATTGGAGATTTTGGCGATTGCGGATTGATTGTCGATTTGCGGATTGATTGAGGATCGGAGATCTA
>DAIUKO010000317.1:4785-9222 GCA_036848175.1 Vicinamibacterales bacterium
TTGGCGATTGCGGATTGATTGTCGATTTGCGGATTGATTGAGGATCGGAGATCTACGATTGATCCGCAATCCGCAATCCCCAATCCGCAATTAAAAAGGGGGCGTCGGCCGCCCCCTTTTATCGACGGGCGAGGTCAGCTTACCGTTTCTTGCCGGCCTTCTTCTTCCCGCCCTTGGCTTTCTTCGCCATTGTCTGTTATCCCCCCCTTCATGTGGGATGACCTGCGAGAGCGCGACGACCATCGCTTGTGGCTGCCGCCTGGCACGCTCACCGATGTCGCCGCTCGTCGCATCGGCTTGAGAAGATCGAGAATGCCGAGCTTCTCGTTCTTCTCGTTCTTCACAAGGGCTGGCCTGAGTTAGCCACCCTCATACCAGATGTAGATTATGGACGCTCTCGGCACAGTGTCAAGCACAATGTGCAGAAAAAGTCAAAAAAAGTTTTGCGACTGCACACAAATTGATCGTCGCACGCGTCGATCGCGCGCGAACGAATCGACGCGATCGATCACATGCTCGTACGAAGCTGCTGCTTCTCGGCGTGTCGTTCCATCGCGAGCGCGATCAACTTGTCGATGAGCTTTGGATACGGCACGCCGCTCGCGTCCCACATCTTCGAATACATGCTGATCGTGGTGAAGCCGGGAATCGTGTTGACTTCATTCAGATACAAGACGCCGCTGTCGCCGCCGAGCAGGAAGTCGACGCGCGCCATGCCGGCGCAGTCGATCGCTTTGAACGCGGCGATGGCCAGCCTGCGCACTTCTTCGACCTGTCGCGCGGTCAGCGATGCAGGAATGACGGTGCGCGACGAGTCGTCGAGATACTTCGCCTCGTAGTCGTAGAACTCACGGCCCGGGATCACTTCGCCGGGCAGCGACGCTTCGGGTTCGTCGTTGCCGAGGACCGCGCACTCGATCTCGCGCGCCTGCGCTACGGCCGCTTCGACGACGATCTTCCGATCGAATTCGGCCGCGAGGTCGATGGCCGTCCGCAGCTCGGTGGCGTGCTTCGCTTTCGAGATGCCGACGCTCGATCCGAGATTGGCCGGCTTGACGAACACCGGAAAGCCAAGCTTGTTGACGACGGCGTTCATGACCGCCCGTTGGTCGCGCTGCCAGTCGCGCTTCATCACGACTTCGTAGTCGCCGATCGGCAGCCCCTTCGCGGCGAACACGAGCTTCATCGCCGCCTTGTCCATGCCGACAGACGAGGCGAGGACGCCGGCGCCGACGTAGGGCACGTTGGCGAGCTCCAGCAGTCCCTGCACGGTTCCGTCTTCTCCATACGGTCCGTGCAAGACCGGAAAGACCACGTCGAGCGTCAGACCGGAAACCGTTGCGCCGACTTGCCCCGAGCGAGCGTCAGATTCCTGGACGCGAGTCGAAGGGTCGATGGTCAGGAGCGTATCGCCGCCGGGATGCGCGACGAGATGCGCCTCGCGAGTGCCCGCGCTGGCCGGAAGGCGCGCGCCGCGGCTGTCGGCGATCGTGTCCGCCGCCTTCATC
This sequence comes from Vicinamibacterales bacterium, assembly GCA_036848175.1. Taxonomy (GTDB): domain Bacteria; phylum Acidobacteriota; class Vicinamibacteria; order Vicinamibacterales; family CAVVIG01; genus QHWF01. Next base: position 6,294 of record DAIUKO010000317.1, read on the forward strand.
ATCTTCGGCGGCTCCGGCGGCAGCGACCACCGCCCGTCTTTCTCGATGCGGATGGCGATCGCCTCGTAGCGTTCCGGATCGAGATTCTGAAACACCGCCGCCGCCGACGCGAGCGAGACTTCGTGCTCGCCGGACCGGCCGCCATAGATCACGCCGACCCGCAGCTTTTTCATTCGACTAAACTAGCACGTGTCTTTCGATTTTCGCGTGACCCACACCGACGGACGCGCGCGTCGCGGCGTGATGACGACCGCGCACGGCGCGGTCGAGACGCCCGCGTTCATGCCGGTTGGCACGCAGGGCGCGGTCAAGGGCGTCACGCACCGCGATCTCGAGTCGCTTGGCGCCGAGATCCTCCTCAGCAACACCTATCACCTCTACCTCCGGCCCGGCGACGATCTGATCGCGCGCCGCGGCGGACTGCATCGCTTCATCGGATGGACGCGGCCGATTCTCACCGACAGCGGCGGGTATCAAGTCTTCAGCCTCGCCGCGCGCCGCACCATTGACGAGCACGGCGCGCATTTTCGATCACACCTCGACGGTTCGGCGCACTCGCTGACGCCTGAGAAGGCGACCGACATCCAGGCGCAGCTGGGATCGGACATCGCGATGGTGCTCGACGAATGTCTCGCGCATCCGGCGGAAGCGGCCGTGGTCCGTGCGTCGATGACGCGGACGCTGCGCTGGGCGTGCCGCGCGCGCGATCGGTTTCTCGCGCTCCGCGACGGCCTCGTCCCGGGCGTCATCGTCAGCAATCCGGGCCAGGCGCAGTTCGGGATCGTGCAGGGCAGCGTGTTTCCGGAACTGCGGGAAGAGAGCGCACGCCAGACCGTCGATATTGGCTTCGAGGCCTACGCCATCGGCGGGCTCAGCGTCGGCGAGCCGATCGACGTGATGTACGACATCGTCGCGCGAACCACCCCGTGCCTTCCGGCCGATCGCCCACGTTATTTAATGGGTACGGGGACGCCGGCGGATCTCGTCGAGGCGGTCGCCCGCGGCGTCGATCTCTTCGACTGCGTTCTCCCCACCCGGAATGCCCGCAACGGCCAGCTCTTCACGAGCGAAGGGCGCATCAATATTAAGAACGCGCGCTACGCGGAAGACGACCGGCCGCCGGATCCTGCATGCTCCTGCTACACCTGTCGAACGTCATCGCGTGCATATCTGCGCCATTTGTTCATGGCCGGCGAGATCAACGCTTCGACCCTTAACACGTTGCATAACCTGAACTTTTACCTTGACACCCTGCGGAGGATTAGGGACGCTATAGTGTTCGGGCGGTTCGAAAGTTTCAGGCTAGCGTTCCACCAGAGCTTGTCCTGCCAGCCCCACGATTCATGATGGTGAATCACGATCTCGTGTTCGCGCTCGGCACGGTGCCTGACGGCGGAAGCGTCTGGGTCCAGTTCATCCCTTTCGTGCTCGTGCTCGGGATTTTCTACTTCATCATTCTCCTGCCGATGAAGCGCAAGCAGCAGAAAGTCCAGGATTTCCTCGACAGCCTCAAGGTGAACGACCGCGTGGTGACCACCGGCGGCATCTACGGACAGATCACGCGGCTGGACGATCAGAAAGTTCAGCTTCAGATCGCCGACAAAGTACGGATTGACGTGGCGAAGGCGGCCATCGGCGGCTATCAGGGACAGCCGCAGGTCGTCGAACCCCAGAATCAATAAGTAAGAGCCATGCAGAATATTCGGTGGAAAGTCATCACGATCCTTGCCGTCCTCGTCGTCTTCGGGGCGGTCGGCGTCTATCCGATCCTCTCGGCCTGGAAGGGACTGCCGGCGCCCACCTGGCTGAAGGAAAAGCAGCTGAAGCTCGGGCTGGATCTGAAAGGCGGCGTCCATCTCGTGCTGCGCGTGCAGACCGACGATGCGCTGCGCCTCGAGACCGAGACCGAGAGCGAGCGCCTTCGCGAAGAGCTGAAGACGCGAAACATCCCGTTCACGACGATCGCGGTGGTCAACCCGACGCAGTTCAAGGTCGAGGGTGTGCCGCAGACGCAGGATGCGCCGTTTCGGCAGGCCGCGAACGAAGTGCAGGCGAACTTCGACCGCGGATCGGGCGTGAACGGCACCTACATGTTCACGATGAGGCCGAACATTCAGGTGAACCTTCGCGGCGAGGCGGTGGTGCAGGCGCGCCAGACGATCGAGCGGCGGGTCAATGATCTCGGCGTCACCGAGCCGCAGATCGCACAGCAGGGCGGCGGCGGCGATCAGATTCTCGTGCAGCTGCCAGGCGTGGCAGAAGTGGAGCGCGCGAAACAGATCATCGGATCGCCCGGTCTCCTCGAATTGAAAATCGTCGAACGCGTCTCGGGCTCGAAAGAAGAGCTGCTCGTGAACGGCCAGATGCCCGAAGGCATGGAAGTCGTCCCCGGCGTCAGCAGCGCCGGCGATACGGGCAACCTCTATTACCTGGTGAAGCGCGTCGCTGCGGTCACCGGCCGCGACCTTCGCAGCGCCCGTTCGTCCGTCGACGAGAACAACCGGCCGGCGGTGAGCTTCACGCTCAACAGCGAAGGGGGCCGGAAGTTCGGCAAGGTGAGCGGGGAGAACATCGGACGTCAGCTGGCGATCATCCTCGATGGCCGCGTCCAGTCGGCGCCGACGCTCGAATCCCGGATCACCACCGAGGGACGCATCACCGGCAGCTTCACGCCCGAGGAAGTGCAGAACCTCTCGCTGATCCTCCGCTCGGGCGCGCTGCCGGCGTCGCTGACCTACCTCGAAGAGCGCACCATCGGACCAAGTCTGGGCGCCGATTCGATTCGTTCGGGCGTCCTCGCCTCGGTCGTCGGATTGATGCTCGTGGTCGCGTTCATGCTCGTCTACTACAAACTGTCGGGCGTGAACGCGGTTGTCGCGCTGATCTTCAACCTCGTCATCCTGCTCGGCCTGATGGCGTACATCGGCGC
>DAIUKO010000318.1:0-9195 GCA_036848175.1 Vicinamibacterales bacterium
AATTCTCGTGGGGCCGCGCCCCGACGCGGTCCCTGGCACGTCCGGCGGGGTGCAATCGAAGTGCCGCAGAATGTGCGCCACGCCGTCGCGAAACGCCGCGGCCGGCGCCAGAAGGCTCACGATCAGGAACGACTCGTGAGGAAAGTCGAAAAAGTATCCGGGATGCGCCAGCACGCCATCCCTGGTCAGGAGCCGGACAACCAGATCCTCTTCCGGTTCGATCGTCGGGACCTGGAGGACCGCATACCATCCGCCGCCGGCACGCCGGCATGTACAACTCGAGGCCGCGGAGCGTTCCGCCAGCCAACGGTAATTGGTTCGCACACGATCGGCGATTTGCACGCGCACGACCGCTCCGCGATGGAGCAATGTTTCCGCAGCCACCTGCACCGGCGTCGACACCGAAAGATACGTGTCGCAGATCAACTCTAGTCGATCGACGGCGGCCGCGACGAGATCGTCCGGTCCGGAGACCGCGATCCATCCGAGCTTGACTTGGGGCAGCCCGATGCTCTTGGAGAGTCCGCCGAGGGCGAACGACAGGACGTCGTGCCGAGAGGACACGCGGCCGGCCGCGCGCGCCGCGCCCGGCTCGAGCTCGTAGTCGGCGAACACTTCGTCGGCGATGACGGCGACGCTGGCGGCGTCGCGCCGCCGGCAGATGCCCCCCAGCCGATCGAGCTCGTCGGGTGTGACGAAGGATCCGGTCGGGTTGTTCGGGCAGACGAGAAGGATCGCGCGGGTCCGATCCGTGAGCGCGTGCTCGACGCTCGCAAAATCGATCGCCCAGCTGCCGTGATACTCGAGATCGAACGGCCGCGTGACGACGGCCTCGAGCGCCGTCAAGTGATCGAAGAGCGGATAGCTCGGACGAGGGACGAGAATCTCGTCGCCGGGATTGGCGAGCAGCTTGAACAGCAGAGAATACGCTTCGCTCGTGCTCGCCGTGAGAATGATCCGATCCGGCGGGACTTCGAGACCCTGCCTCTGGTACTCGCGCGCGACGGCGCCGCGTGCGTCCATCAGGCCGAGCGGCTGCGGATCGTAGGTCAGCGCGCGCGCGTCGGAAAGCGGCGCGAGAAGATCTGCTGGATAGTCGAAGCCCGCGCGGGTCGGATTCGACACCGTCAGATCGATGATGGGTTGGCCTGCCGCGCGTCTGGCCTCGAGCGCCTCGGTCAGCCGGTTTCTCGTCAGGTGCGACGGAACTCTACCGGAGAATGTCACGAGGTTTTCAGCGCCTAGACAACGCTCCACACTGAGCACACGGAGGACACTGTGGTGGAGAGCTGTGGGTCACGGTGTCACGATTTCGATCCGCTCGATCACGTCTCCTTCGAGGACCTGATCGATGACGTCGAGGCCGCTGAGGACTTGCGCGAAGACCGTGTAGTCATGGTTGAGGCGCGGGTTGTCGACGAGGTCGATGAAAATCTGGGCGTCGCCGGTGTCGCGGCCGCGCGTCGAAATGCCGACGGCGCCGCGCACGTGCGGCCAGCGGCCCACCTCGTCGCGCATGAACGTTGCGTCGCCGATGTACTCGTTCGCGCCAGGGCTGCCGCCCTGGATGACGAAATTCGGCACCACGCGGTGAAACGTGAGGCCGTTGTAGTAGCCCGATTCGGCGAGGTGGACAAAGCGCAGCACCGTCGCCGGCGCTTCCTGCGCGAACAGTACCATCTCGAACGTCCCGATATCCGTCATGGTCACACGCGCTCGCGCGCCGGCGAGCCGCCGCCAATCCTCCGCCGTCAGTTCAGAGTTTGCCTCCGTTTGTCTCATGCCTGACTTCAGCCTGACTTCAGCCTGACTCGAGCGTGACTGAAGTGTGGATCCCACTGACTCCAGCGTCTTCTCGAGGGCGGCGCGGGCGTCGTGGGAATTGTCGCGGCCCTCGGCGACGAGGCGTTGATACACCGCTTTCAGCGGGGGCGCAGCGGCGCCGGGGTTCGGTGTACCGGCGAGCGCCGTCGCGGCGACGCGCAGCACCTGATGCCCTTTGCGCGTCAGCTGACGCACGTACACCGCGTCGGCGTCGTGGCCGGCGAATTTCGCGAGCCCTTCAACAGCAGCCTCGCTGACGTTGTCGTCCTGGTCGTCGGCCAGCTTCTCGAGGAGCGCTCGGTCCTTCAGCGTCGATGCCGCGCGCGCCGCGTACATCCGCAATTGCCACACACGCGATCCGGTGAACTGCCCGAGCGCTGCAGTGGCGCGTGCCGGCGCGGCACTCGCCAACGCAACCAGCGCATGCGCTGCACGATGCCACGATCGCGGCTTGCCGGCGTCGCTCAGATCGGTGACAACCCGATCGAGCACGGCGACGGCATCGTTGGAGTCACCGCATATCGCGAGCTGATCCAGCGCAACCAGGACCACTTGGACATCACTGTCACCGGTCGCCAGCACCGCGGCGTGGCAGCCTGCATCCGCGCCGCGCGCACGCATCGCGCGCAGCGCCTCGATGCGCACCATCGCTGCATGATCGGTGAGGCCTTTGGTCAGCGTCTCCACGGCCGCATTGGCGGCGCCGCGCATCGCCAGCCGCCGCACTTGTGGATCGGCGTCGGCGGCAGCGCGCTCCAGCGTGGTGGGGTTGACCGCGTCGGCCGTGACGAGCGCTTCGAGCGCCAGCCGCCGCACGCGCACGTCGCGCGACGGATCCGGCGGCAGGCGTCCGTTGGCCGGGGTCGTCGCGACCATCGATCGCAGCGCCGCAATCGCCTCGTCGCTCGGCGGCTGCTCGCGCCGATGCAGACGCACCATCGCTTCGAATCCGGCCGCAATCCCCAGCCGGCCGTCGATCGCCGATTCGCGCGCGGCCGCGTTCACGAGCACCTCGTCGACGCGCTGCACCTGGTCGGATGTGGACGGCAGGCGGCCGAGCGTCTCGCAGATCGCGCCGCGGACACTCGATTCCGCTTCAACGTTGAGCCGCGCGATCAAGGCCTCGATGACGGGGCCGATCGTCGAGGGCGGAATCTCCGCGCGTTTCGGCCCGCCGAGCGCCTGGCCGAGCGCATTGGCCGCTTCGGCGCGAACCTCGGGCAATTGATTCCTGAGCGACAGCAGAATGTCGGGCACCAGGCCCGGACGCTCGAGACGTCCGAGCGCGCGCACGGCGACCACCGCCGTTTCCGGATCGCCGCTGCGCGTCCCGGCGCGGATGGTGGCGAGATCGCCCGCGGTCGGCGCTCGCCGATCTTCGGCCTGGAGAATCGCGAGCCGGGCGGTTTGCGCGAGCGCTCGCGGCGAAACCCACAAGCCGGCGCAGAGAACGCACAGCACGCCGAGAAGAGATTTCGCGGCGATCGCTCGGCGCTCCGTGGTTGCTCGGTTTGGCATCCGCGACGTTATTGTCGCAGATGGCGGCTCGCGGCGGAGTACTCGAGCATCTGGGCGGTCAGATCGCGCGGATACGAGATCGCGACGTCGACGATGTCGCCTGACGGCCCGGTGACGGCTTCGAGGCGCGGCATCACGAATCCGGTGTACGACGGCAGCTTCAGCCGATCGACGCGCGCGACGATCTCATCCCTCAGCGCCGGATCGAAATGAACGCCGTAGGTCTCGACGAGCCGCTTCGCCGCCTCGTAATCGCCTTCGCCCTTGATCCGCTGCACGTCGGCGAGGAGCCGGCCGACGCCTTCACGAAACGCCGCCACATCGGTCACGACGTAATAGGTCTTCCCCTCGCGCCGCCGCACGTCGATCGCGGAGGAGTTCGCCATCAGCCAGTGCACGATCATCTGGCGATTGCGCATGTGGTCCTCTTCGATCAGCACGCCCTCGCGAACCCGGCGAAGCTGCACGAGCGCGTTGCGCGCGTAGCTCTCGTACTCCGCGCGCACGATCGTCTCGTGATCGTCGGCCGCGACGAGGCCGATCTCGACCAGCTTGCGATCCGCGATGAAGTACAGCGCGACGAGATCCGCGCGCGATTCCTCGATCGCCGAGAACTGTTCCTTCAACGCCGCCTGCGGACGGCCGTTCAGCCGCTCGGACACTTTTCCCGATCCGTGCCCGATGACCTCGTGCATGTTCGTCGTGAGCTCGCTGGCCGATGCGCTCCACTTGATCGCCCGGTCGGCCTCCTCCGCCGACCACGAGAACTCAGTGCGGAACTCCGGCAGCGTCGATTTGTCATACGCCTCGTTGACGTTGGTCAGCGCGACCGACTTGCTGCCGTGCCGCTCGCGGACCGCCTGATCGTTCGGCAGATTGATGCCGACCGGCGTGATCGGGCCCGAGTCGCCGGTTTCGATGACGACCTCGATCGCGTTCGCGGTGACGCCGCGGACGCCCGCCTTGCGGTACCGCGGATCCCAGGGCATGTGATCCTCGAACCATTGCGCATGGTCCGCCAGCGCGCGGATCTCCGACGTTTTCTCAGGATTCACGTAGCAGACGATCGCTTCCCACGCGCCCTTGATGCCGCGCGCGTCGAGATAGACCTCGACGAACCCGTTGATCGTGTCGACCGGCGACGCCTGGTCGCGCACCCACGCGACGTCGTAGGCCTCGCGATCCGCCGTCTCGCCGGTGCGATAGAAGGTGATGAGCGCGCGGAGCGCATCGGCCATCGACTCGGTCGCGTAGGGCACCGCCGCTTCGAGATGCCGGACGATCTCCTCGATGTACGCGCTGTAGCGGCCGCCGACCCGGTAGACCTCTTCGACGAGCGTGCCGTTGGTCTTCACGAGCCGCGAGTTGAGCGAGTACTGCTCCGCGAAGCCGTCGAGATCCTGCATCGTGACGCCGACGTGGAGGTTGTTGGCGCTCGCCGTGAGGATGTCGTCGCCGGCAGGCGGCGTCTTGCTCGTGACGGTCGGCTCGAACGACCGCGCGAAGAACATCGGTTCGAGCCGCGTCAGCAACCGATCCAGCGTCTCGCCGTTGCGCAGCGGAAACGCTGCGCCGGCAGCATGCGCGGCGTGCGCCGCTTCGGCAAACGACTCCGGTGTGCAGCGCAGCACGAACTTTCGTGCCGTGATGTTGTTGTACGGTCCGGTGTTGATCCAGAACAGTTTGGTATAGCGCTCGATCTCGGCGCGCGTCGCGGGGTCGATGGTCGCGCGGCTCTCGACAATGGCTTCGAGGACGTCGCGCATCTCCAGGTTGTGTGCGTAGCGCTGGTCGTAAAAGATGTCGCGGCCGGCGATCGCCGCCTGGTAGAGATGCCAGATCAGCGTCTTCTCGCGCAGCGCGAGATTCCTGAATCCGTCGGCGTAGACCTGGACGACTGCCGCCTCGTCGACGCGTTCGAGGAGATAGATGCGGTCGGTTGGCGAGGCCGTCGCAGCGAGCGCAGGACGCGAGGGAACCATGGCTGATACCTTAGCCCAGGTCGAGCGGAGCGCTTGCGCGATACGAGGCAATTTGCACGGGCCATTGCTTCTCGGTCGTGATTCGCGACGCGAGCGCCTCGAGCGCGACCGGCTCGCCGTGCACCAGATAGGTCATCAACGGCGCGCGCGTGAATCCCGACAGCCACCGCATGATTTCGCTCGCATCGGCGTGCGCCGACATCGATTCAATTTTTTCGATCCGCGCGGCAACCGGTACGGTTCGACCCAGCAGCTTGACCGTCCTCGCACCGTCGACGAGTTCGCGGCCGCGCGTCCCCTCGGCCTGGTAGCCGACGAACATCACCGTGTTCTTGGGATTCGGCAGCGTCGCCGCGAGATGCCGCAGCACCCGGCCGCCCGTCGCCATGCCGCTCGACGAGATGACGATCGACGGCTGGTGCGACGCGACCAGATCCGCCGATTGCTGCGGCGAGCTCACCATCACGAGCCGGGTCGTCGCGAACGCCGCCACCTGACGGGCGCCGGCGGGCAAGCGCCGCATCGTGTCGCGAATTTCCGGATCGAGCTCGCTCAGGCGCCCCGAATAGAACTGCAGCGCGGCAATCGCCATCGGACTGTCGACGTACACCGGGAGGACCGGGATGCGCTGTTCGTCTTCGAGCCGCTTCAACCAGTACAGGACCTCCTCGACGCGTCCGATCGCGAACGACGGAACGACCAACTTTCCGCCGCGCGCCGCCGTGTCCTTGACGATCTCCGCGAGCCGCTGCCCCTCGTCGTCCGGCACGTGCGAGCGGTCGCCGTACGTGGACTCGACGAGCAGATAGTCGGCTTCTGAGATCGGTGAGGGATCCGGCAGCACCGGCCGGTTGTAGCGCCCGAGGTCACCGCCGAACAGAATCACCTTGCCGTTCACCCGCACCCTCGCGTACGACGACCCCAGCAAGTGCCCCGCATTGACAAACTCCACCGTCGGGGAACCGTCGCGAGCCTCACTGGAGTCCCCACGCCGGTCCCCACCAGAGTGCGGCTGCAGTCCCGACTGGTGTGGGGACTGAAGTAAGGCTTGGGTGGAGGCTTGGCTGGGGAGCAGGGTGGCGACTCGAGGGGGGAGTGACATGACGCTTGTAGTAGTGATCGGAACCGGCCGGTCGTATCCGACGGGTTGCAGCTGGGTCAGCGTGCGGGCGGCGTCGATCGATGTGTAGAGCGGCAGCGCGGGGCGATGTTTGGTGTAACCGTAGCGGTTGGCGTCGCGCGCGTCCTCTTCCTGCAGACGGGCGGAGTCGGGGAGCACTAATGAGCACAGCTCCTTTGTGGCCGGTGTGCAGAAAATGCGACCCCGATATCCTCCGGCGACCAAACGCGGCAGATACCCGCAGTGATCCAGATGCGCGTGGGTCAGGATCACCGCATCCAGCTCCGCCGGCCTGAAGGGCAGCGGTTGCCAGTTCCGCTCCCGCAGCTCCTTCAGTCCCTGGAATAACCCGCAGTCGACGAGAATCTTGCGGCCGTCTACCTCGAGCAGATGTTTGGAGCCGGTGACGGTCCCGGCGGCGCCCAGAAAGGTCAGCGAAGACATTTGGTGACGTTGTTTCGGTCCATCTCGACTCCCATCGGAAACCGTTGAATCTGAGTCCGTCCCGGATTATCGTCTACCGGACATATCCCCTCTCCATCCGGTCGAGCTGCGGCCCGACGAGGTGATCCAGCAATGGAAGATAACAAGATGACGGAAGAAACCCCGCAATCGGTGTCGAGACGGTCTTTCATCAAAGGCGTCATCGCCGCCGGCACCGTCGCTTCCTCGTCCGCATATCTGTTCCGGACGACGACGATGCACGGGCAGTCCGCGGCGGGCGCGGTGGAACGCCTGATCACGTTGAACGTGAACGGGCAGGATCGCCGCATCGATGTGATGCCGCAGGAAACGCTCGCGATGGTGCTCCGCTACAAACTGGGACTGACGGGCACCAAGATCGGATGCGACCGCGCGGAATGCGGCGCGTGCACCGTCCTCATCGACGATGTGCCGCACTATTCCTGCTCGTACCTCGCGCATCGCGCGCGCGGGAAAAAGGTCGTCACGATCGAAGGCCTCGCCGATCCCGCGACCGGCAAGCTGAGTCCCGTGCAGCAGGGCGTCGTCGACGAACAGGGCTTCCAGTGCGCGTTCTGCATGCCCGGCTTCGTCATGGCGGCCACCGGCTACCTGAAGACGAATCCCAATCCGACCAGACAGGAATTCGCCCACGGCATCTCCGGCAACCTGTGCCGGTGCCAGGACTACGACAAGATCCTGACCGCCTTGATGCGCGGCGCGGAATACGCGAGGAAGGCGTAAATCATGGCGACGAAGCTAGTCGGCGAAAACTACTCGACGCCCGATCTCGTCGCGAAGGTCACCGGCAAGGCGCGTTATGCCGAAGACTGGCGCGCTGACGGGATGCTGTTCTGCAAGCTGCTCACGAGCCCGATGCCGCACGCGCGCGTGAAGCGGCTCGACACGAGCAAGGCGATGTCGATGCCGGGCGTGAAGGCGATCCTCACCGCCGACGAGATGCCCGGCGCACAGGCGGGCGCGACGCTGGGCGAAAACGTCCAATCGACGGCCCAGGCCGAGCGCGGGTTGACGAACGAGCCGCTCTACCAGGGCGAGCCGATTCTCGCGATCGCCGCCACGAGTGAGCTCGAAGCCGCCGAAGCCGTCGAAGCGATCGACATCGAATTCGAACCGCTTCCCTACGTCGTCGACGTGATCGAGAGCCTGCGGCCGGGCGGACCGAACGCGCGGACGCAGGGCAACGTATGGGTGCGTCCGACGGCGCCGCCCGCGCCGCCCGCCGCACGCGGCGGCGAGGCCGGCCGAGGCGCGCGCGGTGGTGGCGCGCCGCCGGCACCGCAGATCCAGGTGTGGAAGTGGACCGACGAGGACTTCAGGAACGCGCAGGACGGTCAGCTGCCGCTCGGCAAGTTCACCGACGAGTGGCAGGTCGGCAACGTCGAAGAGGCACTGAAGAAATCCGATCTGGTGCTCGACGAAACCTTCATGACGCAGTCCACCGGCCACCAACCGCTCGAAACCCGGACGGCGATGGCCTACTGGCAGAACGGGAAGTGTTACCTCCATGGATCGACGCAGAGCACGGTGCAGACCGTCGCGTCGTTCGCCCGCTGGGCCGGCATCAAGCCGGAACAGGTGGTGATGATCAGCGAGTTCACCGGCGGCGGCTTCGGCAGCAAGATCCCCGGGTCGATCTTCATGGCGATTCCGGCGCTGCTCTCGAAGAAAGCCAACGCGCCGGTGATGATGCGCATCACCCGCGAGGAAGAGCACTTCATCGGCCGCGCGCGGCCGGGCATCGTCGCGCGCGTGAAGATCGGCTTCCGGAAAGACGGCCGCATCATGGCGCTCGACATGTATGCGGTCCAGGACAACGGTCCGTACGACGCGCAAGGTGACGTTCGCTCGGCCGGCACGAGCGTCTCGCTCGCCTATCAGCCGGAGACGATGCGGTGGCGCGGGTTGACGGTGTTGACCAACACACCGCCGAAGACGTCGCAGCGCGCGCCCGGCGGCATGCAGGGCGTCGGCATCATGGAGCCGATTCTCACGAAGGCCGCGAGGAAGCTCGGCGTCGATCAAGTCGAGCTGCGCAAGATCAACGCGCCGGCCGGCAAGGCGCCGTTCGGTCCGACCAATCCGAACGGCCGTCAGAACTACGTGACGAGCGCCTTCGTTCGCGAAGCGCTCGACAAGGGGCGCGACGTCTTCAAGTGGGAAGAGAAGAAGGCGCTGTACGGCAGCGGCAACAAGAAAGGCAACAAGGCGCGCGGCATCGGCGTCGCCGTCAGCCCGTACTCCGGCGGATCGATCGGCTTCGACGGC
>DAIUKO010000319.1:0-5003 GCA_036848175.1 Vicinamibacterales bacterium
ATCCCATGCTCATGTAAAAGCGCCCGGCTTCCGCGCGGACGTGTTCTGCTGCGTTCAGAAGTCATGCAACAGCGCCCCGCATTACACCCATGTGCGTGGATGGGAGTGCGTCAGCACTAGAGGACGGCCACACACCGCGATGGCGGTGCGCTTGCACATCGGCACCTGCACAGGAGTAAATATGAAGCTCAGCCTCGTGTGTCTCGGTGCGATGTTGTGCGCGTGGCCAGCATCGGCTCAACTGCCAGGGGGAGCCGTCTCTCAACCCACCTCGCAAACCACAGCGGCGTCGAACGCCGCGCAAACGATCACGCTCAGCGGCTGCGTCGGCAGCCTCAATCAGTCGCCGACTGATTTCATCCTCTCGAGTGCGGCGATCGTCCCGTCTTCGGCGCAACCGGCAACGCCAGCGCCTTCGACACCGCCGTCGGCGACGTATCCGGCGAGCCCGGCGACTCCGCCAGCCAGCCCAACGACTCCTCCGGCGGCGGCGACGCCGCCGGCCGCGGCAACCGGAGCGACGACGCCCGGAACAGCCGCTGCCGGTGCGGCAACGGGTATCAACGCCTCGGCCGCCGCCGCGCAACCGAACGCGATCGCTTCCGACTATCGTTTGTCAGGTCTGAGCATGAACTCGTGGGCCGGCCAGCGCGTGCAGGTCGTCGGCGTCGTCGTTCCGGCGACGCCTTCGGCACCGTCTGCGACGGCACCGGTCGGAACATCCGGTGCGCTCGGCAAGCCGATGCCGGAGTTCCGCGTTCAAAGCGTGCAGCCGGCGACCGGCGACTGCCCGCCGAAGCAGCAGTAACCTTCCATCAAAGCCGCCGCCCGGCGTCCATGACGCGCCGGGCGGCAATTTCACCTCCAGCTCATAATCCGGCGCGCACGCTCGAGACTGAAGTCCCATGCTTGACCGCTATCGGACAGAACCGGTCGCGATTGCAAGCCATGACGTCGTCTTCCTGGAGCGATTTCGGAGGTGTCACTCATTTGTCGTGAACGATCGACGAGCTATGGGCGCGATAATAACGTCTAATCGTCAAAGTGCGCCGTCGGATTGCACAATCGGCCGTCGTCTCGTCCATCGCGATCGTCGCCGCGTCATTGATCGGACTTCCGACAACGTCGCGGCCAACGATCGGCGTGGCGCCGCCAAGAGACCGGCCCGACGTGATTCTCGTGACGGTCGACGCACTACGGGCGGATCACCTTAGCCTCTACGGGTACGGCAGGCTCACGTCGCCGGTGCTCGACGGATTTGCCCGGCATGCCGCCGTCTTCACGAGCGCGATCACCCAGGCACCGTACACGAAGGCCGCAATCGCCTCGCTGATGAGCGGCCTCTATCCGACCTCACATCAAGCCGTTACGACTACGATCCCGTTTCCCGAAACGATGACCGGGCATGTGACCACCACGCTGGTGGCGACCGACGTGCTCGCCCCGTCGATCACGACACTCGCCGAAGCGTTCCATGACCAGGGGTATCAGACCTACGGCTATACAGCCAATCCGTTTCTCATCGCGTCGTTCGGGTTCGGTCAGGGATTCGATCACTACCAGTTCTTTCCCGGCGGCGACTTCGCGCAAGCCACGCAGGTCACGAATCAGGCGCTCTCCGACATCCGGCAGGCTGACGCGCGTCCGGTGTTCCTGTGGCTCCACTTGATGGAGCCGCACAGTCCGTACGCGCCGCCGCCATTGACACGCGACATGTTTCGGCCGGAGGGGAAGGCCGAACCCATTCCAGAGGACCGGCCGCCGCCATCATGGTTGCTCCAGGGCTCGCCTCCGGACCTGCGCGCGTATCTGAGCCGGTACGACGAAGAGATCGCCGCGGCGGACATTGCAGTTTGCGAGCTGATTCGGGATCTCGCAGAGCTTCGGCCGCTCCGTTCGCCGATCGTCGTCATTACCGCCGATCACGGCGAGGAGTTCCTGGATCACGGTGGCTGGGAGCACGGACGGACGCTGCACGACGAGTTGATACGCGTGCCGCTCGTGGTCGCGGCGCCTGGCGTGGAAGGGCGCCGAATCGACGCGCAGGTGCAGTTGATGGATCTGTATCCGACGCTGCTCGCTCTGATCGGCGCGCCCGTGCCGGCGGCTGTGGCCGGCACGCCGTTCGTCGACGTCTTGCGCGGGCGCGGCGGATCCGGGCCGGCGTTCTCGGAGTTACCCAACACCGCGTATGCCCTCCGGTGGGACGGCTGGAAATACATCCAGTTCGCGGACGGCCACATGGAACTGTACAACCTCATCGCAGACCCGCAGGAGCGACAGAACGTCGCCAAATCAGAGCCGTCGCGAAGCATGAAGATGGCGCGATTGCTCGATCGCCATCTCGCCGACGCGATCAAGCGTGGAGAAACGATCGAGCAGCGCACCGTGCCGATCGACAACGGCACGCTCGAACAGCTGCGGTCGCTCGGATACATTCGCTGATCCGCAAAAAGTCCTCCGCTGATTCCGCTAGACTTCTCCGCACCTGCAGGAGAAGACGATGGACGAACCGCAGCTCGCAATCAACCGGCGCCGATTCATCGAATGCCTGTCGGCGGCCGGCGTCGGGTCGGCGCTGCTGCCGGGCGCACTCGCGGCCGTCGCACAGGATGCGGAGACGATCACGATCGAGATGCTGCAGTCGGCGCAACGGATCGCCGGCGTCTCGTTCACGCCGGATGAACAGCGGCGTCTCCTCGAGAAACTGAATGGGGCGCGCGGCTACGCCGCCGGTTTCGCGCGCCTGCGATCGGCGGACCTGGGGAGCACGCCGCCGGCGTTCGTCTTCAATCCCGTTCCTCCCGGAAAGAAGTTGCCAACCGAGCGGCGGCCGCTGCGCCGGCAGAAGATCGACGTCCCAACGCCACGCTCGGACGAGGAGCTGGCATTTCTGCCGCTGACGCACCTGGCCCGGCTCATCGAGAGCCGCAGAGTCACGCCCAGCGATCTCACGCGGCTCTATCTCGCGCGCTTGAAGAAATTCGATCCGCAGCTTCACTGCGTCGTCAACCTGACCGAGGAGCTCGCGCTCCGACAGGCGAGGCAGGCCGACCAGGAGATTGCGGCGGGGAAGTATCGCGGGCCGCTGCACGGCATCCCGTGGGGGCTGAAAGATCTGCTCGCGGTCCGCGGCATCAAGACCACGTGGGGCATGACACCCTACAAAGATCGCGTCATCGATAGCGATGCGACCGTCTACAGCCGGTTGACGAACGCCGGTGCGATCCTGATCGCGAAGCTGTCCACCGGCGCGCTGGCCGTGACCGCGCAATGGTTCGGAGGAGTCACGCGAAATCCGTGGAACACGCAGCAGGACGCCGCGGGTTCGTCGGCCGGACCAGGTTCGGCGACCGCAGCCGGACTCGTCGGCTTTTCAATCGGCACCGACACCGGTGGGTCGATCATCGCGCCGTCGACGAGAAATGGCGCGAGCGGCCTTCGTCCGACGTTCGGCCGCGTCAGCCGCCACGGCGCGATGACGCTCGCGTGGACGCAGGACACGATCGGACCGATCTGCCGGTCCGCCGAGGACTGCGCCCTGGTGTTCGATGCGATCTACGGTCCCGACGGCAAGGACAACTCACTGCTCGACGTGCCGTTCAACTGGGACGCATCGGCTGACGTTCGGAAGCTGCGAGTCGGCTACATGGGGGCGGCCGCAGAGGACGCGACCGACGAAGAGACTCGCCGCAATCATGAGAACGCGCTGCGCGTCATCCGTTCACTCGGGGTCACGGTCGTTCCATTCACGCTGCCCGAAATTCCCCTCGAGGCCATCGATTTCATCCGTTACGCCGAAACCTCGGCCGCATTCGCCGATGCGACGCGAGCCGGTCTGTTGCGCGAGGTGGAACAGGGGCCCGAGCAAAGCCGTCGGCCGGACGAGATTCGAGCTGGGCATTTCATCCCGGCGGTGGAGTTCATCCAGGCGAATCGCTTCCGGATGCGCGTGATGGAGCAAGTCGACAAGGCGTTCGGCGATCTCGACTTGTTCATCGGCAGCAACCAGTCGATCACGAATCGCACCGGGCATCCCGTCGTCAGCATCCCGAACGGCTTCGCACACGGTTCCCCGACGGCACTGCATCTGACCGGCAAGCTCTTCGGCGAGCCGGAGATTCTGCTGCTCGCCCACGCGTTCCAGGCGAAAACGGACTTCCACTTGCAGCACCCGCGGCTCTGAGCATTTCACGTCGTGGTTGCGGCCGGCTTTTTACGCAGGTCGTGGCTGTCCTCCGTGTAAGAAATGCTCTGGGCGCATTCACACAGGCTATTTGAGGGAGATTCAATGATGCAGTGGCAGCGACTGATCCTGGCAGCTCTTCTGGTGTCTGCTGTCGGAGTGACCGACGCACGCGCGCAACAGACGATCGTATTCTTCCGCCACGGCGAGAAACCGGCCGGCGGATACGGTCAGCTCACCTGTCAGGGACTCAATCGCGCCCTGGCGCTTCCCGACGTCCTCAACGCGAAGTTCGGAAAACCTCACTTCCTCTATGTGCCGAATCCCGCGGTGAAGATTCCCGATCCCGCGGGCAGTTTCTATTACGTTCGTCCGCTGGCGACGATCGAGCCGACGGCGATCCGGTTCGGGCTTTCCGTCAATACGAATTACGGCTACAGCGACGTCGTCGGACTCGAGAGCCGGCTGATCACGGTCGACAAGGCGAACACGACGATCTTCGTCTCGTGGGAGCACGCCTATCTCGTCAAGGTCGTGCAGAACATCATGAATCATTACGGCGGCGGCGCCGTCGTTCCGCCCTGGACGACCGGCGACTACGACGCGCTGTACATCGTCCACGTCGACTACCTGAACGGTTCGATCCACGCACAATTCCAGCGCGACCAGGAAGGCTTGAACAACCGACTGACGACCTGCCCGTAACGCGCTCAGACCACGGTCAGACCGCGGTCAGACCGCGGTCAGACCACGGTCAGACCACGGTCAGACTCGGGTCAGACCGCGGTCAGACTGCCTCTACTGCCGAATCTGCATA
>DAIUKO010000319.1:5103-7483 GCA_036848175.1 Vicinamibacterales bacterium
CGGTCAGACTCGGGTCAGACCGCGGTCAGACTGCCTCTACTGCCGAATCTGCATAGTCGGCTTCGCGTACGCCCCGTATCCTCCTCGAAATCGAAGCTGTACCCCAGCAGATAACAGCGGAGCTTCATGATCGAGACACTTTGTTCAAAAGCACGGCGAGCATCGCTCGCGGTGACGCTGCTCGCACTCGCCGTCGCCTGTGAGAAGGAACCCTCGGCGCGCGTGACCGATTCGGTCGCGAGTCCTCAGGCGACGCCTGCCGCGCAGCCGGCGTCGGCCCAGCCGCCGGCCAAGCCGGCACTTCCGGCGGCTGAGATCGATCCCCAGGATGAGGCGCGAGATGCCGAGGACGCGCTCATGCGTCAGAAGTGGACCGGCGATCTCGACGGCATGATCGAGCGCCGCCGCATCCGTGTCCTGACGACTTACTCGAAAACCACGTTCTTCGTCGACAAGGGCACCCAACTCGGGCTCGCCGTCGACGCCTTCAAGCTCTTCGAAGACGACCTGAACAAGAAGCTCAAGCGAGGCAACCTTCGCGTGCACGTCGTCTTCGTGCCGGTTGCCAACGACGATCTCATTCCCGCGCTGCTGGAAGGACGCGGCGATGTCGTCGCCGCGCACAAGCTGGCCCTGGCCTGGCGCGGCGAGCAGGTCGACTTCTCGAACCCGACGAGGAAAGGCATCTCGTCGATCATCGTCACAGGACCTGGCGCTCGGCCGATTCACTCGATCGATGACCTGAGCGGCAAGGAGGCGTATCTCAGGCCGTCGGATTTCTCGTCGAAGAACTTAGAGCAGTTCAACGCGAAACTCGCCGCCGCCGGCAAGCCGCCGGTCACGATTCGACCGGCACCCGAAGTGCTCGCCGACGAAGACATCCTCGAAATGGTCAACGCCGGAATGGTGCCCATGACGATGGTGGACGACTACATTGGCGACTTCTGGAAGCAGATCTTTCCCAAAATCGTCCTCAATCGAACCGCCGCCGTGCGAACCGACGGTCAGACGGCGATGATGGTGCGCAAGAACAGCCCGAAGCTGCTGGCGGAGCTGAATGCCTTCATTGCGCGCTATCCGGAAGGATCGACGATGCGCAACGTGCTGTTTCAGAAATACCTGAAGAATGTCAAATACGCGAAGGGCGCGACCTCCGCCGCCGAACGGGCGCGCTTTCGCAAGACCGTCGATTTCATCCGCAAGTACAGCAGTCAGTACGATCTCGATTACCTGCTGATGGCCGCGCAGGGCTATCAGGAGTCAGGACTCGATCAAAACCGGAAGAGCCCGGTCGGCGCGATTGGCGTGATGCAGGTGATGCCGGCGACCGGCGCCGAGTTGAAGGTCGGCGACATCAACCAGCTCGAACCCAACGTGCATGCCGGCGTGAAATACGTACGCTTCATGATGGATCGCTATTACGCCGACGAACCGATGGACAGGCTGGACAAGGGGCTGTTCACGTTCGCGTCGTATAATGCCGGCCCCGGTCGGATCAGAGGCCTGCGCGAACGCGCGAAGAAGCGCGGCCTGGATCCGAACAAGTGGTTCAACAACGTCGAGCTGCTGGCGGGCGAGAGCATCGGTCGCGAGACCGTGCAGTACGTCTCGAACATCTACAAGTACTATCTCGCCTACACGATGCTCGTCGAACAGCAGGAGCAGCGGGCGAAAGCGCGAGGGCGGACCTGACGATTCCGACAGTCGATCGACGCGCGGATCGTCTCAGGGCAGTGACAACGGATGACGGGCTCTGCGCTCGCACGAGGACAGAGACGGGGTTAACTGCCGCAAACCACTGGGCATATCGCTTGCTGTAGTCCGTCGCCGGTCGACCCCTCGTCGTACCCTGAGACCGCGCGATTTGACCAATCCCGCACAGGCAAGTGAGGCAAGATGTTGGTAGTGAGGAAGTACGCTCGTTTTGTGTTCGGTGTGTCGGCGCTCGCCGCCGCCGTCGCGATCTCGGCATGTGCCGAAACCGTGGCAGGGCCATCGACTCCGAATACCGCAGCCGCCGTTGCCCCCCCGCCAATCGCCACTGGCACGTGGAAACTTCAGTCGCTCACGCGATCCGATTCGACGGTTGTCAACGTCAAGAATCCGGATCTCTTCACCATTGAATTCGTGGACGGCGGCGCGCGCCTCGCGCTGCGTGCGGATTGCAACAGGGGCTTTGGAGGATACACGACCAACGGCAGCACGATGACGCTCGGTCCGGTTGCGATCACGAAGGCGTACTGCGCGTCGACTGCGCCGTTCGACGATGAGTACGTGCGCCTGCTGGATGGTGAGAACGTCGTGACGGTGACCGCTACGTCGCTTCAGCTCTCGTCGTCACGCGGGACGCTCAAGTTCGGGAAGTAACACGAGACCACGA
>DAIUKO010000319.1:7583-9121 GCA_036848175.1 Vicinamibacterales bacterium
TCATTTCCGCATCAATCCATCCTTCTTCATCTGATCGGCGGCGCCGTTCACGAGGCTCTTGACGAGCGTCTGCGCGTTCTCCGGATTGGTGGTTTCGCTCGTGCCTGCCCAGAGCAGCTTGCTGCCAGCGACGTCGAACACGAGCGTCTCCACGACGACCTTGACGTCGGTCCGCGCCGGCGTGATGTCGAATGACGCTCCCCACGCATACGGATAGTACGACCACAACGAGCCGTAGTACGTCCCGCTCTGCCAGACCATGACGGACGGCATCGTCTCTTTCGTGAGATCGACGAGCCGCATCAGGACGACGGCGGCAGCGCCGGCCCGTTCGAACCATCCCTTGGCGGCGTTGGCGTCGCGGATCTCTTCGCGCGGAATGACGCGGTAGGCCGCGACGCCCTGAACGCCCTTCGTCGTCAGCTCGCGCGCGAGCGCTTCTTCCGCACTCGTGCGCAGCGACATGTCGTCGCTCACGACGAGACCGACGACTTTCTTTCCAGCGTAGCCCACGCCCGCGGCACCGGGCGCCTTCCACGTATGCGTGAACGTCGGCTTGGCGGCGCCGGCGACCGACAGCGCGAGCAGCACCATTGACGACACGGCAGCGAGATAGTTCATATCGGAGAAGAATACACCCGACCGACTGCGACGAACCGGTGGAGCCGCGCGGAATGCCAAAACGCACGCAAACGTCTCAAGTAAGATTCGCCCGATGCGGCTGTCGCGATCGATCCGTGGAGCGATCCTCGCCACTCTCCTGGCATCGCGGCCGGGCGCGGCGCAGACCACGACGCAACTGTGGTCGAACATCACGCTCGATTGGGTGACGAGTCCGAGCGTCACTTACGAGCTGGACTTCGAGCCGAAGGTGCTGATCTCCGCGCCGCCGGATCAACCCGGCTGGTCCAACCTCGACACAACGCCGTCGATCGAATACGCGGTGTCCGACAAGGTCGATCTCGTCGCCGAGCTGACCACCGGTCTGACGAAGCAGACCGACGATGTGAACACGTTCGAGCTGACGCCGCGCGCGGGCCTGCGCTTCCACCTCTTCTCGCGGCAGCAGCACCTCTTTCTCAAAGAGCGACGGCCAAAGCGGCGTCTCGTGATTCGCGATCTCGTGCGCGTGGAGGCGCGGACGTTCTTCTATTCGGACGATCATCCAACCGACTCAACTGCGCGCTTTCGCAATCGTCTGGAGCTGCTGTTCCCAATCAATCGACCGACACTCGCCGAGGATGGCACCGTCCACCTTTTTGCCGACTGGGAGTGGTTCATTCCGGTGTCCGATCAAGCGGAACGATTCGCGAACCGCCAGCGCATCCGCGGAGGCGTCGGCTTCCGGCGCAACACGGCGTGGCGGTTTGCCGCCGTCTACATTAGAAACCGTTCGCGCAATACCACCGACGAACCGTTCACGACGTCGGAGAATGTTTTCAATGTTCAGGTCAAGCGGGTCTGGCAGGACTAGCGGAGTGTCGCGTCTCCATCACCGCTCGTCCTGAGCCCGTCGAAGGACGAGCGCTGCGCTCATG
>DAIUKO010000320.1:0-9102 GCA_036848175.1 Vicinamibacterales bacterium
TGCCGTCGGCGCCGTCGTTCCGGAAGAACAACCCGAACGATCAGCCGATCATCACCATCAACCTGACCTCGAACACGCTGCCGCTGCCGGTGCTCGACGACTACGCCGAGACGATGATCGCGCCGCGCCTGTCGATGGTGAACGGCGTGTCGCAGGTGCAGGTGATGGGCGCCGCGAAGTACGCGGTCCGCGTCCAGCTCGATCCGGAGAAGCTGCACGCCGAGCGCATCGGCATCAATGAGGTCGATCAGGCGCTCACCAACTGGAACGTGAATCTGCCAACCGGTCAGCTGTTCGGTCCCAACTCGACCTACAACATCAAGGCCGAGGGCCAGCTGATGAACGCCGACGCGTTCAAGCCGGTGGTCGTGACCTACCGCAAGGGCGCGCCGGTCCGGCTCGAGCAAGTGGCGAACGTCGTCGACAGCGTCGAGAACGTCTTCAACGGCAACTGGTTCTACACCAAGGATCCCGACGGCAAGCCGCGCATCCAGCGCTCGATCATGCTGCAGGTGATGCGGCAGCCGGGCACCAACACCATCGCCGTTGCCGACGCCGTCCGCACGCTGCTGCCGACGTTCGAGAAACAGCTGCCGCCGTCCGCGCACCTGACGCCGCGGCAGGATCGGTCGCGCACGATCCGCAAAGCGTTCTCGGACATCCAGCTGACGATGCTGGTGACGCTGGTGCTCGTCGTCGGGGTGATCTATCTCTTCCTGCACAACGGATCGGCGACCCTGATCCCGGCGCTGGCGCTCCCCTTCTCCATCCTCGGCACCTTCGCCGTCATGCAAGTGCTGAACTTCAGCCTCAACAACCTGTCGATGATGGCGCTCATCCTCTCCATCGGCTTCGTCGTCGACGACGCGATCGTGATGCTCGAGAACATCGTGCGCCACCTGGAGGCGGGCGAGGGTCCGTTCGAAGCGGCGCTGAAGGGATCGAAGGAGATCGGGTTCACGATTCTCACGATGACCACGTCGCTCGCCGCGGTCTTCATTCCGATTCTGTTCATGAGCGGCATCCTCGGCCGCCTGTTCCGCGAGTTCGCGGTCACCATCACGACGGCGATCCTCATCTCGGGCGTCGTCTCGATCACGCTGACGCCGATGCTGTGCAGCCGCTTCCTGCGCGTCGTCCACAGCAAGAGAGGTTTCGCCGGCCTGATGGATCGCGCCTTCGATGCGCTGCTCGCCGGCTACGACTGGAGCCTGCGGCTGGTGCTGCGCCATCGGCTGGCGATGCTGGTCGTGTTCTTCGCCGTCGCGGCGGCGACGGTGAAGATGTACAACATCGTCCCGACCGGATTCATCCCCGACGAGGATCGCGACTCGATGTTCGTCAACCTGCAGGCGGCGCAGGGCACGTCGTTCTACGACATGTCCAAGTGGACGCAGCAGGTCGCTGACATCGTCATCAAGAACCCGAACGTCGATTCCTTCATGGCCAGCGTCGGCGGCGGACCTGGAGGCGGAGGCGGCGGCGGCGGTGGCGGCGCGAACAACGGCCGAATGATGGTGCAGCTGCTGCCGCGTGCCGACCGCGCGCTGACTGCGCAGCAAATCGCGCAGCAGATGCGGCCGCTGCTGCTGCGCTTCCCCGGGTTCCGTGGATTCATCGGCCTGCCGCCGTCGCTGCAGATCGGCGGCCGGATGGGCAATCAGAACTACAGCATCATGATGCAGGCGATGAACACCGAGGACCTGTACGCGTGGGCGCCCCAGCTCGAACAGGCGATCACCGCGCAGGTGCCGGAAGTGCAGGACGTCTCCACGGACATGGAGATGAAGAGCCCGCGCATCAATCTGGTCATCGATCGCGACAAGGCCGCCGCCGTGGGCCTCAACGCCACGATCATCCAGAACTCCCTCTACGACGCGCTCGGCCCGAAGTGGTCGTCGACCATCTACGGCAACACCGCGCAGTACCGCGTGCTCATCGAGCTCGATCCGAAATATCAGGGCGCCGCCGATTCGCTCGAGAAGGTCGCGTTCCGGACACCGGCGGGCGTGCTCGTGCCGCTCGAGTCGGTCGTGCAGTTCAAGGAGACGGTTGGTCCGCAGTCGATCAATCACTCGGGCCAGCTGCCGTCGGTGTCGGTGTCGTTCGGTCTCAGACCCGGCGTCTCGCTGGGCGCGGCGACCGCCCACGTCAAGCAGGTCGCGGATCGTCTGCTGCCGCCGACCATCACGACGAGCTTCGAGGGCTCGGCGAAGGTGTTTCAGCAGTCGATGACGAACCTCGGGCTGCTCCTCTTCATCGCCATCGGCGTCGTCTACATCGTGCTCGGCGCGTTGTACGAGAGCTACATCCATCCGATCACGATTCTCTCGGGGCTCCCCTCGGCGGGTCTGGGCGCACTCGTCACCCTGTACCTCTTCGGCAACGAGCTCAACATCTATTCGTTCGTCGGCCTCGTGATGTTGATCGGCATCGTGAAGAAGAACGCGATCATGCAGATCGACTTCGCGCTCGACGCCGAGCGCACCCATGGGAAGGCACCGGCGGAGGCCATCTACAACGGCTGCATCATCCGGTTCCGCCCGATCATGATGACGACGATGGCGGCGCTGTTCGGCGCGGCGCCGATCGCGCTCGGCTACGGCGCCGGCGGTGAAGCGCGCCGGCCGCTCGGCCTCGCCGTCGTCGGCGGACTGATCGTGTCGCAGTTGATCACGCTCTACCTGACCCCCGTCGTCTACACCTACATGGCGACGATGTTCAAAACCCGCAAGATTCCGGTGACGAGACCGGCGACAGCATGAACATCTCTGAAGGATTCATCAAGCGACCGATTGCGACCAGCCTGCTCATGGCGGCGATCGCGTTGTTCGGCATGGTGGCATATCGATCGCTGCCGGTGAGCGATCTGCCGAACGTGGACTTCCCGACGCTGCTCGTCACCGCGCAGCTCCCGGGCGCGAGCCCGGAGACGATGGGCTCGTCGGTGGCGACGCCGCTCGAGAACCAGTTCTCGATGATCGCCGGCCTCGAGTCGATGACGTCGGTGAACTCGCTCGGCTCGACGCAGATCACGCTCGAATTCGATCTCAACCGCAGCCTCGACGGCGCCGCGGTCGACGTGCAGGCGGCGATCACGCAAGCGGCGCGTCTGCTGCCCCAGGGCATGCCGACGCCGCCGACCTTCACGAAGGTGAACCCGGCGGATCAGCCGATCCTCTACCTCGTGATCACCTCGACGACGGTGCCGCCGTGGACGCTCGACGAGTACGCCGAGACGCGCATCGCGCAGCGCATCTCGATGGTCAGCGGCGTCGCGCAGGTGCAGGTGCTCGGCAGCCAGAAGTACGCCGTCCACGCGCAGCTGGATCCGCACGCGCTCGCGGCGCGGCAGATCGGGATCAACGAGGTGGAAACCTCGCTGCGCGCGTGGAACGTCAACACCCCCACGGGATCGATCGTCGGCCCGCACAGGGCTTTCACGCTGCAGGCGACCGGTCAGCTGATGAACGCCGACGAGTACAAGAACATGGTCGTGAGCTACCGCAACGGCGCGCCGGTGCGTCTGCGCGAGCTCGGCACGGTCGTCGACGGCGTCGAGGATCAGCGAACCGCCTCCTGGTTCTACAGCAAAGGCACGTCGCAGCGGGCGATCACGCTCGGCATCCAGCGCCAGCCTGGAACGAACACGATCGCGGTCGCCGATGCCGTCAAGGCGCTGCTGCCGCAATTCAGGCTCGAGCTGCCGACGAGCGTGCACATGGACGTGTTGTACGACCGCTCCGACACCATTCGCGAGTCGTACCGCGACGTCCAGTTCACGATGCTCCTGACGCTGGCGCTCGTGATCATGGTCATCTTCGTGTTCCTTCGGAATGTGTGGGCGACGGTGATCCCGAGCCTGGCGCTGCCGTTCTCGATCATCGGCACGTTCGCGGTGATGTACCTGCTCGGCTACAGCCTCGACAACCTGTCGATGATGGCCCTCATCCTGTCGGTCGGCTTCGTCGTCGACGACGCGATCGTGATGCTCGAGAACATCTACCGGCACGTCGAGTTGGGCGAAGCGCCGCTCGAGGCGTCGCTCGTCGGCTCGCGCGAGATCGGCTTCACGATTGTTTCGATGACGCTGTCGCTCGCGGCGGTGTTCATCCCTGTGCTCTTCATGGGCGGCGTCCTCGGCCGGCTGTTCCGCGAGTTTTCAGTGACGATCTGCGTCGCGATCCTGATTTCAGGCGTCGTGTCGGTGACGCTGACGCCGATGCTCTGCAGTCGATTTCTGAAGAAGCCGCACAAACACAAACACGCGGCGGGAGGGGCGGGACAGGGGCAGGGGATCGGAGCGAGGTTCGGAGAGGTCACCGAGCGTGCGTTCCAATCGATGCTCGACGCCTACGACCGCACGCTGCGGGTTGTCCTCGAGCATCGGCCGGCGACGATGGCGGCGTTCGTGCTGGTCCTTCTCGGTACCGTGGCGCTCTTCATCGTGGTGCCGAAGGGATTCATTCCCGATCAGGACACGGATCAGATTTCCGTCACGACCGAGGCGGCGCAGGGCACGGCCTACGATCAACTCGTCAAGTATCAGGCGCAGGTCGCGGAGATCATCAGCCAGGATCCGAATGTCGAGGGCCTCGTCTCGACCATCGGCGGTCAGGCCGCCAACACGCTCGGCGGTCCCAACCTGGGACAGATCGTCGTGCACCTCAAACCGCGCGACGAGCGGCGCGAGCTGGCGAACGACATCATCGCCAAGCTGCGGCCGCAACTCGCCGGCGTCGCCGGCATGCAGGTCTACCTGCAGAATCCGCCGACGGTACGCATCGGCGGCGAGGTCAGCAAGAGTCTCTACCAGTACTCCATGCAGTCGCCGGATCGTGAAGCGCTGTACGAAACCTCGCGGCAGCTGGTGAAGAACCTCTCGGCCGTTGAAGGGATCGAGGATCTGACCAGCGATCTCGAAGTCGCCAGCCCGCAGGTCAACGTGCAGATCGATCGCGACAAGGCGGCGGCGCTCGGCGTCACCGCCAATCAGATCGAGAACGCCTTCTACGACGCCTACGGTCCCCGCTGGGTGTCGACGATCTACGCGCCGGTGAACGAGTACAAAGTGCTGCTCGAGCTCGCGCCGCAGTTCCAGGCGGATCCGTCGGCACTGTCGCTCCTCTACTTCAAAGCGGCGACCGGACCCGTCATCCCGCTCGACACGCTCGCGCATACTTCGCAGGTCATCGGCCCGCAGACGGTGAGCCACAAGGGGCAGCTGCCCGCGGTGACGGTGTCCTTCGGATTGAAACCAGGCGCATCGCTCGGCGGCGTGCTGACCAAGGTGCGCGAGATCGCGGAACAGACGGTGCCGGAAGGGGTCAGCGGGCAGTTCGAAGGCGCGGCCAAAGCCTTTCAGAGCTCGCTGGGAAATCTCGCCGTGCTGCTCGTGATCGCCATCATGGTCGTCTACATCGTGCTCGGCATCCTCTACGAGAGCTACATCCATCCCCTGACGATTCTCTCCGGCCTTCCTTCCGCCGGCTTCGGCGCGCTCTTGACACTCATCGTCTTCGGCATGGATCTGAACATCTACGCATTCGTCGGCATGATCATGTTGATCGGCATCGTCGAGAAAAACGCGATCATGCAGATCGACTTCGCGCTCGACGCGGAGCGCACCGGCATGACGCCGGCGAAAGCGATCTATCAGGGCTGCTTGATCCGCTTCCGGCCGATCATGATGACGACGATGGCAGCGATGCTCGGCGCCGTGCCGATCGCCCTCGGCTACGGCGCCGGCGGCGAAGCGCGGCAGCCGCTCGGCCTCGTCGTCGTCGGCGGTCTGCTGTTCTCGCAGTTGGTCACGCTCTACCTGACACCAGTCGTGTACACCTACATGGCGCAGATCCAGGACTGGGTCAGATCGCATCAAAAGGCGCGCGACCTGAAGCCAATTCCGGCGACACACTAGGCACATATCGTGCAGCTGACCCGCCTGGATATGCGGGTCCGAACTCTTCCGTTAATTGTTGCGCTTGTCGCGGCGCTGGCTCTGCAGGCAGATGCCGCGCAACAGCGGCGAGGGACGAAACGCGCGACACCGGTCAAGAAGACGCCCGCACCGGCGCCGTTGCCGTGCGGCGATCTCGTGTCGTTCGCCGTGCTGCTCGATCGTCAGGGATTCTCGCCGGGACAGATTGACGGCACGGCGACCAGGAATTTCTCGCGCGCGCTGGCGGCGATGCGATCGGCGCGACAGATCGCCGCGACCGGCGAACCTGACTGCGAGACATGGAAGGCGCTCGGCGGCGACAGCGGCACTCCGCCGATCGCGACCTACACGATTACCGACGCCGACGTTCAGGGACCGTTCGAGCCGCAGATTCCGAAAGAGCTGCCCGACCAGGCAACATTGCCGGCGCTCGCCTATCGAACGCCGCTCGAAGAGCTCGCCGAACGCTTCCACGCCGCGCCGTCGCTGCTTCAGAAGTTGAATCCCGGCGTCCCGATCGCCGCGGGCCAATCGATCAAGGTTCCGGGCGTCGAGCCGTTCGATGCCGGCGCCAAGCCGCCGCCGAACGACGCCAAGGCCGGCGACATCGCGATCGAAGTCTCGCGCGACGAGTCGGCGCTCCGTGCGAGGCGCGGCGACGGCACGCTCGTCCTCTACGCACCGGTGACGACGGGCAGCACGCACGATCCGCTGCCGATCGGCGATTGGAAAGTCACCGGCCTGCAGTGGAATCCACCCTTTCACTACAACCCGGCGCTGTTCTGGGATGCGAAGGCGAAGGACACCAAGGCGACGATCAAACCGGGACCGAACAATCCGGTCGGCGTCGTGTGGATTGATTTGAATCTCGATCACTACGGGCTGCACGGCACGCCGGAGCCCGGAACCGTCGGACTCACGCAGTCGCATGGCTGCGTGCGGCTCACGAACTGGGACGCCGCGCGGGTCGCGGCGCTGGTCAAGCCCGGCACCGCGGTGAAGTTCCGCTGACGATCATGGCGAGGAAGCCGGCGCCCCGCAAGGTTCCGCTCTCGGCGCTGTTCGTCGCCTTCTGTGCCGGCGCGCTCGCGATGTGGGTGTTGTCGTCGTACGGCCCGCCGAAGCCGGTCGTGCCCATCGAAGCGCAGTTGGACGGCGACGATCGTCCCAAGCCGGTCATCGCCGATACGCGACCGAACGTCGACGCGGCCGACGCCAAAACCGCCCGGGCGCCCTCGATCGGCGCCGAGCGCGTCGTCGCGACGACGGGCGCGGCAAGGAATCTGCGCGTGCCGATCGACGGCAGCGACGTTGCGAACTGGAGAGGCGGATTCGAAGAGCGGCGCGGCAACCGGCCGCACGAAGCGGTCGACATCCTCGCACCGCGCAACACACCGGTTCACGCGGTCACCGACGGCACCATCGCGAAGCTCTTCGTCAGCAAGCTGGGTGGAAACACGATCTATCAAATCGATCCGGCCGGCCAATTCGAGTACTACTACGCCCACCTCGAGCGCTACGCGGACGGCCTGCACGACGGCGAAACGGTGTCGAAAGGGGACATCATCGGCTACGTCGGGACGTCCGGGAACGCACCGCCGAACACGCCGCATCTCCATTTCGGCGTCTTCCGGCTCGACGAAAGACGCAACTGGTGGCAGGGCAAACCGATCGATCCCTACGAGGTCTTCCGCAAGTAAAATCGGGGCTCATGCTTGGGCGCCGAAGCAACTCCGTGACGCGCCGCGCGATCGGGTGCGCGATGATGGCCGCCGCGGCGATCGTCGCGCTCGGCGCGAACGATCGGCCGGCGCGCGACGCCGTCATCGGCGCTCTCGTCGCCGACACGGATCTCGTCGCGCCCGATTTCGCGACCGACGCACTCATCCGTCTTGCGGGTTCGTCGAGAATCACCGATCCGGCGTGGCGGCTCGAGCTGCTCGATCAGGCGTTCGAGCGGAGCTACGGCGTGGAGGAGCCGTACCGGCGATGGTCGCCGCCCGGCGTTCCGCCGGACAGCCGCCAGGGCGCCGATCTCTTCGCGTCGTCGACCGCATTGAACCGGCTGTCGCTGCAGGTGCGCATCGCGCAGACCATGGCAGTGACCGATCCGGTACGGGGGCGCGACCGCTTCGAGTGGATCGATCTCAACCTCGCGCCCGGCGCGTGCGAGGATCCGCTCGTCGCATCGGTCGACGACTACTACACGGCACTGAGCTTCCTCGCCCGCCGATCGTTCGCCGATCGCGGAGAGGCGCTGCGATTCCTGCAGCTGTATCTGTGGCGAGCGCATCTGCCGAGCGAGATGCCGGCCGTGGCGCGCGCGCTCCAGCGCTTTCGTCCGACCGCCGCCGAGGCCACCTACCTCGAAGGCGTCTTCCACAACGTCCTCGAGTTCAGCGCATCCGATCCGCGCGGCTTCTCGGCCTCGAATCTCGAGATCATCTCGCGCGTCGCCGATCTGCAGAAGGCGTATCGCGACATCGGCGTGCTCAATTTCTTTCTGCTCGACTCGCTGCGCGAGTATCTGCTCGCGCGGTTGAAGGAGCCGCGGTGCAGCGACAGCGAAACCGAGTCGATGGCGCCGGCGGCGTACAACGCGGTGGTCGGCCGGCTCGGCGCGGCGAAGCTCGTCGACCTGATGGATCCGAACGGCGTGCAGCCGTCGCGGATGCTGGGGACGGCCAGGATCGATCTGTACTGGAAGACGCCGGAAGCGTGGAATCTGCACGAAGACGCGCTCGATCTGCGAGGGCGCGGCCAGAACCCGCTGTCGATCCGGATCCGGCGAACGAAAGCGTGGCGCGAACAGGCGGAGCGGTTTTTCAGCGATCTCGCGCGGTGGACCGGCCGGAGCGAGCGGTTCGAGCGCGATTACTTCTTTCAGAAGTCGTTTCTCTTTACCGGCGTCATCGAGCTGACGCCGCCGAGCAGCGTGCGGAGTGCAGCGCTGAAGTCGTTGGTCGAGTTCCTGCGCGAATCCGATCCGGATCGCGATCGCCGATCGTTGTGGTTCGCGTTCCTGACGCGGCTGCTGGAGATGGCGCAGGGCGACGATCGGCGCGAGATTCTCGCGGCGCTGGAGAACTCGCACCACCCGGTCTTGTCGCTCTACGCGCGCATGGAGCGGATGGGACGATGATTCGCCAGCAACGCTCCGG
>DAIUKO010000321.1:0-7370 GCA_036848175.1 Vicinamibacterales bacterium
GACATGAACGCCATCACGCGATCGGCAATAGCGCCGAAGTACTGATCCTCGAGCTCCTGACCCTTCGGCGGTTTGGCGCCGAACAGCGTCCGTCCCGCGTTGATCAGATCCGGCCGCGACAGATAGAAGTAGCGGTCGATCAGAAAGTATTCCTGCTCCGGTCCGCACGTCGTGACGACGCGCTCGGCGGTGGAGCCGAACAGCTTGAGGACGCGGACCGCCTGCTTCGACAGCGCTTCCATCGAGCGAAGCAGGGGCGTCTTCTTGTCGAGCGCTTCACCGGTCCAGCTCACGAACGCGGTCGGAATCACGAGCGTCACCGAGCCGCCGCTGTAGAGCAGCCATGGCGGGCTCGTCGGATCCCACGCCGTGTAGCCGCGCGCTTCGAACGTGGATCGCATGCCGCCCGACGGGAAGCTCGAGGCGTCCGGTTCGCCGCGGATCAATTCCTTGCCCGAGAATTCCAGCACCGCTTTGCCGTCGCTCGTCGGCTGCAGAAACGAATCGTGTTTCTCGGCGGTGATCCCGGTGAGCGGCTGAAACCAGTGCGTGTAGTGCGTCGCGCCGTGTTCGACGGCCCAGTCCCTCATCGCCGCGGCGATGGCGTCGGCGGCCGAGAGATCGAGCGGTACCGCGTGCGTCATCGTTCGGCGCAGGGCGTGGTACACGGGCTTGGGGAGGCGGGCCTGCTGCACTTCGTCGTTGAAGACGAGACTGCCGAATGCCTCGGCTGTCTTTGGTGTGCGTCTCTCTTTCGCGTCGGTCACTGACCAGTCGCGAATCGCGCTGATCGCCTCACTCAACACTGCAGACCCCATGACGTCGCCCCCTTTTCGTCAGCACGACCGAATGCGCATCATAGTCCGGTCATGTAGAAAATCGCATTATCGCTGATTGTGTGCACGAGCGGCAAGATAGCGGGCACTTGGCGCGTCGAAATGGCGACTAAACGTGAGTGCCGATCGAAAAATCGTGCCTAACGCGCACGAAATGCGGATCAGACACCTTTCTGTGCCCGCCACCCCAGCAGCGTGAGGAATTCGGCGAGAACCATCGCCGTCGCGCCCCAGATCTCGTCGTCGCGAACGTGGAAGGCGGGAATCGTGAGCGTTCGGCCGTCGCGCGTGCGTTCGGTCGAACGCACGCACCTCGCATCGAGCAATTCATCCAGGGCGGGCTCGATGATGCGCGCGACCTCGCCGTCCGCCGGCCGCAGCGGCGGCCGCGTCGAGCGGGTTGCCACGATCGGATGGAGACGGAATCCGCTGACGGGAATGTCGAGCGGTGTCAGCGCGCCGATGACGCGGACGCCGTCGAGCGGCAGCGCAATCTCTTCGTGCGCTTCGCGGAGCGCCGCCTGTTCGAACGTCTCTCCAGGATCGACGACGCCGCCCGGCAGCGAGACCTGACCACTGTGCCGGCCGAGCGTGTCGGCGCGGACCGTCAACACGATGTGCGCGTCGTTGTCGATGGGATAGAGCAGCAAGAGTCCGGCGGCGCTGCGGATTCGGGCCGGATTGAAACCAGCCGGCCATTCGCGGCGGGGGATGGGCGCCAACGTGTCCTGCGCCGCTTCGCCGGGCAGCTCGCGGGTGAACGCGGTTTCGAGCTGCTCGACCGCGTCCGCGAAGATCACGGCACCAGCGTCATGGCGGCGCAGCTGGCTTGGGGCCTCGGGTAGCTGGGTTGGGTGATCGCCTTCACGATCTCCGATGCGATGAAGGCGTAGCCCGAGTCGTTGGGATGAAAGCCGTCGCCCGAGTAGATCGATGCCTGATAGCTGCGCGAATCGCACATCAGATCGACGATCGCGATGCCGTTCGACGCGAGCGGATTGACGACATTTCGCGTCATTCCGGCCGCGGCGCGCTGTGCTGCCTGCCGCTGCGCCAGCGGCGCGCGGGCGAGGAACGGCAGGCCGGCCAGGTTCGGGACATTAAGAATGACGAAGCGCGCTTGTCCCGCGCGGGCACGCACGCCAGTCATGAGCGTGTTGTAATCGGTGCCGAACGCGGCCACCTGATTGTCGATGAAACCATTCGGATCCGATCCGCCCGCGCCGCCGCCCAGCGCCGCGGTGATCGTGTTGACCTCGTTGCTGCCCGCGAAGATGGTGACGAGCGTCGCGTTCTGCGGCACGAACGGCATCTCCTGCTCGATGAAGTTGCCCACGATCGTCCGGCCGTAGTTGGCGCCGAGCTGCGCGAAGCCCGCGCTGATGACCGAGGTGGCAATGCCGAGATTGGTCAGCCGGACCGTGTATCCCTGCGTCGTCAGCGTCCGCGCGGTAACCGGGACGTAACCCATGCCGTTAGGACAATCGACAAATGGCGCGCACACGACGCTCGATCCGACGCCATTCGCGTCGCTGGCGCCCATCGCGGCGTAAACGACCGTCGACCCTGCGGCAGGCGGACCACTGGGCGCTGTCGGACTTTTGTCTCCGCCAAGGCCTAATTTGTCACAGGAAGCCATCGAAAACAGGCAGCCGCCCAGGATCGCGATCCGCAGAATTGGAGAAGTGTGCCTCATACCAAAAAAAGATGGACGCAGGACGCGTCCGAGCTGGGGAGCCCTCACTAGAATGACACGAATCCCTTGAATGTTGTTTCGGCTCCGATCGTTCCTTGCGACAGTGGCAGCCCTTGTTATTGGCGTCACGAATCTGATTACGCGGCGGATGGCATCAGCAGTTGAGCTCGCGCCGGGAGACGTCGCGCCCGACTTCACGTTGCAGGGTTCGGACGGCCGCACGTATCGGCTCAGCGATTTCGCCGGGCGCGCCGTCGTGATTGCATGGTTTCCGAAAGCATTCACGGGCGGGTGAACCGCGGAATGCAAGTCGCTCGGGACGAGCGGCGAGGCCATACACAAGTTCGACGTTCAGATGTTTGCCGCGAGCGTTGACTCGCCGGACGTGAACGCACGATTCGCCGCGTCGCTGGGGCTCACGTATCCGATCCTGAGCGATCCGTCGCGGGACGTGGCGCGGGCGTACGGCGTCTTATCGCGGAGCGGTTTCGCCTCGCGGTGGACGTTTTACATCGGCGCCGACGGCCGCATTCTTGCGATTGACAGACAGGTTCACGCCGCCTCGCACGGCTCCGCCATTGTGGCGAGGCTGAAAGAACTTGGGGTGACCCAACTCACAAGCTGATGCACCGCGCGTCAGGCTGGAGCGCCTATGGCACTGCTCGACAGATTCCGTACTCAGCCTCGTCAGAAACATTCCGACCCGGCGGTCCGGCTGGCGTTCGTCCACGAGATTCCGATCGACGAACGCGAGCTGCTGGCTGAAATTGCGCGCGAGGATCCCGACGCGCGCGTCCGCCGCGCTGCCGTGGCGAAGCTGATGGACGTGTCTGCGCTCGCGGCCGTCGCGAAGGACGACGCCGACGAGAGCGTTCGCACGCAGGCGATGACGATGCTGCGCGATCTCGCGCTCGAATCGTTCGAGGGGCTGGGCGAGGCCGAGAGCCTGGCCGCGGTCGAGGCGCTCGACGCGCTGTCCGACGTCAAGACGCTGTCGGCGATCGCCAAGAGCGCGCCGCGCGAGCTGACGGCGCTTCGCGCGCTGGCACGCGTCACCGACGCGCACACGATCGGCTCGATCGCGCGGCACGCGGAGCACGAGGGGGTGCGCCGCGCCGCCTTCGAGACGCTGCAGGATCATCACGAAATTCTCGCCGTCGCCCTCAACAGCGAATTCAAGGATCCGACGGTGGCCGCGGTCGAGCGGATCAGCGATCGCGACGAGCTCGAACAGATTGCGGCGCGCGCGAAGAACAAGAGCGCGTCGAAACGCGCGCGCGCGATCGTGCGCGAGATGGACGATCGCCTGGCGCGCGACGCGGCGGCGGCGGCCGCCGCCGGCGCCGAGACCGAAGCGCAGGCCGCGGCGCAACCGGCGCCAGCGGATCCCGAGGCGATCGAGCGGGCGGCGCAGGAAGAACGCGATCGCCAGGCGGCCGCCGAACGCGCACGCGAGGAGGAGGCCCGGCGCCTTCGCGCCGAGGAAGAGGCCGCCGCCGAGCGTCGCGCCGACGCGGAGGCGGCGGAGCGAGCGCGCGTCGAAGCCGCTGCAGAAGCGGCCCACCGCGAGGCCGAGCGGCGTCAGGCACGCTTGACGGAACTGATCGCCGACGTGGAAGCGGCCGCGGCCGATGCCGATCTGCCTGCCGCACGCCGCCGTCTCGGTGTGGCGCGGCGCGAGTGGAAGGACGTGAGCGCCGGGATGGCTGTCGATCCGGATCTCCAATCGCGGTTTGCCGCGGCGGACGCGGCGTTCACGGCGCGAGATGCCGCGGCGCACGAAGAGGATCAGCGCGCGCGGCGCGACGCGCTGACGCGCCTGCAGCAGATGCTCGCGCGCATCGAAGCGCTGGCGGCGCGGCCCGAGCTGACGCTCAAAGCCGGCGAGCGCGCGCTCCGCGACGTGCGCACCACGCTCGGCTCGGTGCCGCCGCTGCCGTCCAAGCGCGATTACGAAGAGGTCGTCAAGCGGCTGAAGGCGGTGCAGTCGGCGCTGATGCCGAAAGTGCAGGAGCTGCGCGACGTCGCCGACTGGCAGCGCTGGGCGAACGTCGGCATCCAGGAACAGCTCTGCGAAAAGATGGAAGGCCTCAAGGCGCTCGAGGATCCGGAGGACATCGCGCGCCACGTGCGCGATCTGCAGCAGCAGTGGCGTCAGGCCGCCGACGTGCCGCGCGCGCAGGGCGAGGCGTTGTGGCGGCGATTCAAGACCGCACACGACGAAGTGTGGACGCGCTGCGAAGCGCACTTCGCCGCCCAGGCGGGGGTCCGCGCCGAAAATCTCGCCAGGAAGATCGCGCTCTGCGAGCGCGCCGAGGCGCTGTCCGGATCGACCAACTGGATCCAGACGGCCGACGAGATCAAGAAGCTGCAGGCCGACTGGAAGACGATTGGTCCGGTCACGCGCGGTCAGGAGAAAACGATCTGGGAACGCTTCCGCTCGGCGTGCGATCGCTTCTTCACGCGCCGGCACGCCGATCTCGCGCAGCGCAAGGCGATGTGGGCGGAGAACCTGGCGAAGAAAGATGCGCTGTGTGTGAAAGCCGAAGCGCTGGCCGAGTCGACCGACTGGGAGGCTGCGGCCGCCGAGATCAAGCATCTGCAGAACGAGTGGAAGACGATCGGGCCGGTGAAGAAGACGCGGTCGGAGGCGATCTGGCAGCGGTTCCGCGGCGCCTGCGATCATTTCTTCAGCCGCTACGCGCAGCGCCACGATATCGCCCGCGGCGAACGGGTCGCGGCGCGCGAAGCGATCGTCGCCGAGCTCGAGGCGCTGGCCGCCGATCCGTCCACGGAAGCGCCCGCCGATCTGCTGGCGAAGGTCCGCAGCCTGCGCGGACGCTGGCAGTCCGAGCTCGCCGCGCGCGGCGTCGATCGCGAGCGCGCGGCGGTACTCGACGAGCGTTTCGCGGCCGCCTTCAAGAGCGTCGTGGCGCGGTGGCCGGCGGCGTTCAGCGGCACCGATCTCGATCCCGACGCCAACCGCAAACGCATGGAAACGATCGTCAAGCGGATGGAGGACCTGGCCACGTCGCTGGCGGGCCCTGCGATCGCCGGCGACGGGGCGGTGTCACCCACGACCCGCCTCGCGGCGATGCTGAAGGAAGCGCTGGCCGCGAACACGATCGGCGGCAAAGCGGACGAGGACAGCCGGATGCGCGCCGCTGCGGAAGAAGTGCGTCAGGCGCAGCAGAATTTTTCGCGCATCGGCGTCATGCCGGATCACGAGCGCCGCGCCTTGACCGATCGATTCCAGCGGGCAATCAAGCGGATTTCGGAACGGGCAGGACAGGCTGGACGGGCGGGCGCGGCTGGATGGGCTGGAACGGCGGGAAGGACGGGACGCTAGGATCGGTCCCGCCACTCAGCCTCCGTTCGTGGCCCTGCTGCCCACGAGCGAGCGAAGCGAGCGAGCCCACAGGCGCGAAGCGCCGCCCTATTCGAACTTGATCAGCTCCACGTCGAACACGAGCGTGCCGTACGGCGCGCTCTCGCCTTTGTAAGCCAGCTCCTGCGGAATCCAGAAGCGCGTCTTCTCACCGACCGCCATCAACTGCAGTCCTTCGGTCCACCCCTTGATGACACCGTTGAGCGGAAACGTGGTCGGCTCTCCTCGCACGACGGAGCTGTCGAACATCTTGCCGTCGGTCGTCCAGCCCGTGTAGTGAACCGTCACGGTGCTGTTGGCGGTCGGCCGCCGTGCGTTGATGCCAGGCTTCAGGACTTTGTACGAGAGTCCGCTGGCCGTGCGCTTCGCATCCGCTGGCGGTCCTTTCACGTCGGCCGGCGGCCGGTTTGGCATGTCGATCAGCTCGACGTCGAACACGAGCATGCCTTTCGGTTCGCGCGCGCCTTTGTAGGCGAGCGATTCGGGAATCCACAGGCGCCGCTTCTCGCCGGGCACCATCAACTGAATGCCTTCGCTGAATCCGGGGATGACCCTGGCGACTGGAAACACGGCCGGTTTGCCGCGCGAGACCGAGCTATCGAACATCGTCCCATCCGTCTTCCAGCCGGTGTACTGGACGGTGACGAGATCGTCCTTTGCGGGATGGTCTTTGCCCGAGCCCGGCGCGATGACTTTCGTCGCGAGACCGGATGCCGTTTTCGTCGCGTCGGCCGGCGGCGCGGCGACGTCGGGCGGAGCGGGAATCGCTTTCAGCGTCGTGGTCTGAGCCGCGGGAATCACAGCCAACAGGGTCATCGACAACAGCGCCTGAAGAGAAACTCTCACGCAGCAGTACTTCATCGACATTTCCAGAACGCCTCCTCCCGGCTACTATGCCACGCCAATCGGACGAGAACAAAAAACGGGCAGCCGTGATACGCTGACCGCTGTACCTCGCTGGTTCCTGCGCTTCAGTCAATCAGGGAACCGTACCTGCGGCTTTCACTCGCGGAGCTCGCAGATGGAGGCATAGCGAGCACACGCGGAAGGTGTGCGATGCCTCAATTCAGCAAGCTCACGCCCAATCTCCTGGTCGGCAACGTCGAGCGCAGCGTGTCGTTTTACGTGGACGTCCTCGGCTTCGAGCGCGGCATGCACGTGCCGGAGCAGTCGCCGTTCGTGTTCGCGGCGGTGACCAGCGGCCCGGTCGAGATTTTCTTCAACGACGCGGCGACGGCCGTCAAGGAGTACACCGCTTTCGCCGGCAAACCGATCGGCGCTACCGGCACGATGTTCATCGAGCTCGAAGGCTCCGGCACGATCGACGCGTTCCACGATCGCATCAAGCCGAAGGTGACGGTCACGATGCCGCTCGTGACGCAGTTCTATGGGATGCGCGAGTTCGCGATCGTGGATCCCGACGGGTACGTGATCACGTTCGCGCAGCGGG
>DAIUKO010000321.1:7470-9055 GCA_036848175.1 Vicinamibacterales bacterium
GCGAGTTGTTCGAGCACACGCTTCAGGTGTTCGAGCTTCTGCCCCGCCTCACCCAGCTTGCCCTCGGCCGTCAGCCGCTGATAGTCCGCGAGATCGCGCGCGGCTTCGGCGATCAGCGCAGTGGTGTCGGTCGCGGCTGGAGCCGCGGGTTGTGCCGGCGTGCCGGTACTCCGCTCGGCCGGCGTCGACGGTGGGACCGGTGATGGTGTCGGGCCACTCGTGGACAACGTGGATGGCGCCTGACCGAAGAGCGCGGCCAGCGCCGCTTCGAACGTCGGTCCGTAGGCGAGTCGTTCCTGGGTGGCGAGCACGACGATGCGGAGCTCCGGCATCGGACTGCGTTCGGCCTGGAGATAGATTGGCTCGGCGTAGAGCAGCGTACGATCGATCGGGATGACGATGAGCGCACCGCGGCGGACGTGCGAACCCTGCTGGTTCCACAGCGAGAGCGTACTCGAAAGCTGCGGATTCTGGTCGATGCGCGCTTCGACCTGGAGCGGGCCGTCGACGAGGCGGTTCTTCGGGAAGTCGTAGACGACCGCGGTGCCGTAGTGCGGCTCGTCGCTGCGTCCGCCAATCCACCCGATCAGGTTGTTGCGGTTGGCGGGGGTGAACGGCAGGATCTCCACGAACTCGACCGCGCTTTCCTCAGGCAGCGTCATCACGACGAAGTTCGGTTCCATCGCCTGCTGCGCCTGTTCGCGCCGATCGTTCAGACGAACCTCGCTGGCGACGGTCCACAGGTCCTCGCGGTTGTAGAACACCTCCGGCGTGGTCATGTGATAGAGGCCGTAGACCATCGCCTGCACCTCGAGGAGCAGCTCGGGGTAGCGCACGTGCGCGCGCATCGCCGGCGGCATCGCGCTCGCGTCCTTGAACAGGCTCGGGAAGATCGCGCGATATGCCGCGATGATCGGATCCTCCGCGTCGTAGACGTAGAACGTCGTCGTGCCGTCATAGGCGTCGACGATCGCCTTCACGCTGTTGCGGATGTAGTTGACGCGCTCGCGGCCGAATCGATAGTGGCGCGCGTAGGGAAAGGCGTCCGACGTCGTGAATGCGTCCATCATCCACGACAGCCGGCCATCGTCGCCGACGATGATGTACGGGTCGGGATCGAAGGTGAGGAACGGCGCCAGTGCCTGTACGCGATCGCGCACGTTGCGGCGCATCAGCAGCC
The DNA here is from genome assembly GCA_036848175.1 of Vicinamibacterales bacterium. Taxonomy (GTDB): domain Bacteria; phylum Acidobacteriota; class Vicinamibacteria; order Vicinamibacterales; family CAVVIG01; genus QHWF01. The sequence goes on from DAIUKO010000321.1 coordinate 8,651, forward strand.
GGCTGTCGGGCATCACGTCGTCGCTGAAGGGAAGCTTGGCGAGATCGCCGCGATCGATGGCGATGAGCAGGCGGCGGAAGAATCCGCCGAGAACGATGCCGCCCGTGCCTTCGTACGACGTCAGGCTGTTGGTCTCGCCCTGCGGATAGTTGAACTCCTTCTGCCGCGTCTTCACGTACACGTCGGTGTTGGTGAGCTCGCCGAAATAGATCTCCGGTCGGGTCACGGTGATGGCCGGATGCGTGCTCCGCACCGGCATGTCGCTCAGGATGAGCGCCGGGAGTCCTTCCGGTGTGAAGCCGTTCACCGGATTCATGGTCACACCGTAGCCGTGCGTGTAGATCAGCTTCTCGTTGATCCAGTTGCGGCTGCTCTCCGGCAGCTTGTCGATGTTCAGCTCGCGCG
>DAIUKO010000322.1:0-9045 GCA_036848175.1 Vicinamibacterales bacterium
GGACGACGACCAGCACTTCGTCGTTCTTGAACGGCTTGGTGATGTAGTCGAACGCCCCCGCCTTCATCGCCGAGATGGCGCTTTCGACCGACGCGTAGGCGGTGAGGATGACGACCGCGAGGTCCTCGTCGATGCGCCGCAGCTCGTCGAGCGTCTCGATGCCGTTGATGCCGGGCATCATGATGTCGACGATGGCGGCGTCGAACGGCAGCGCCCGCGCCAGCTCCAGGCCTTCCGCGCCCGATGCCGCCAGCCGGACGTCGTAACCCTCGCGCGTCAACAATGTCTCGAGAATTTCGCGCATGATTTCCTCGTCGTCGACGACGAGGATCGTGCCGTTGCGTGATGTAGCCATAGGCGTCATGGAGTCCGGATCCGGCGCCGGACGCTACCGCGTTGCCGAGCGCACGCCGGCCGTCGCGAGCGGCAGTACCAGCGTGAAGCGTGTCCCCTGTCCGACTGCGCTGTCGCAGTTGATCGTGCCATCGTGCTCGCGCACGATGCCGTAGCTGATCGACAGGCCGAGGCCGGTGCCGCGGCCGATCGCCTTGGTCGTGAAGAACGGGTCGTAGATGCGTGCGAGCTGCTCGGCGGGAATGCCCGAGCCCGTATCGGCGATCTCCGCAACCACGCGATCGCTGTCGATGCGGGTCGTGACCGAAAGCCATCCGCCGCGCGGCATCGCGTCGCGCGCGTTGAGGAACAGATTCAGGAAGACCTGCTGCAGCTGGTGTTCGATGCCGAGCACGCGAAGCGGCGCCGCCACGAGCTCGCGGCGGACCTTGATCTTGGCGACCGTGAACTGGTGCTCCAGCAGCGCGAAGACGTCGGTGATCACCGCGTTCACGTCGACCTCGACCCTCTCGTTCGACGCGGTGCCGGGGCGCGACAGGTTGAGCAGACCGTTGACGATCTTCGCCGCCCGGAACGTCTGCCGCTCGATCTTCTCGAGCAGGACCGTCCGCGGATCGTTCGGGTCCGCGCCGTCGAGCAGCATCTGCGTGAAGCTGGAAATGCCGGTCAGCGGCGTGTTGACCTCATGGGCGACGCCGGCCGCGAGCAGACCGATCGACGCCATCTTCTCGGAAATCTGCAGCTGCTCTTCGAGGCGCACGCGATCGGTGATGTCTTCGAGCAGCAGGATGTGTCCGACGACCACCGACGAATCGCCGGCCGGATTCTGCAGCGGCACCTCGGTGGCGTTGACCAGGAGCTTCACGTGCTCGTCGCCCGCGCCCGGCGCCGCCGCCTCGCGCCGCTGACGTGAGGTGAGCGGAACGCGGTAGAGCGTGGCGCCGTAGGGATGGTCATGGCGCGCCGCGCGCAAGGCATCGATGAACGGGACGTCGAACACCTCGGCGAGCTTGCGGCCGATCGCCACGTCCTGGCCGAGGCCGTAGAAGCTCTCGAGCGCGCGATTCCACCGGACGATGCGCTCGTCGACGTCGAAGACGACGAGCCCGTCGTCGAGCGATTCGAGAATGTTCTCGTTGAATTCGCGCATCCGGCCGAGCTCTTCGGCCTTCAGACGCAGCTCGCGATAGAGCCGTCCGTTCTCGATCGCCGTCGCGACCTGGCCGGCGACGGCGGTCAGCAGCGCCAGATCTTCGCTGTTGAACGGCTCGTCGGTTTCTTTCCGGCCGAGCGCGAGCACGGCGATCGCGCGCCCTTCGAACACGCAGGGCACGAAGTAATAGGCGCCGGCGTCGCGCCAGAACTCGACTTCCTCGGCGACGAAGCGGGCCGCCGCGATCGGATCGTCGAGCGCGACGGTGTAGCCGGCGTCGAGGCGCGGCAACAACGACGAGCCGCGCGACAGCCGCGGGACGCGCTGGACGAACCCGTAGTCGCCGATCGACGTGAAGTCGCTCGATCGCTCGTCGGACAGCATCAAGGCCATGCGATCGATGACCAGCGTCTCGACGATACGCGCGACCAGCCGCCGACTCAGGCGCACGACGTCGAGGTCGCTGTTCAAGTCGCGCGCGAACGCGACGAGCGCACGCCGGTAGTCGTATCGATCCCGGTAGAACACGCGATCGAGCGCGTTCTGGACCGCGTCTTTCACCGGCTGCGCCAGCAGCACCACGACTATCGTCGCCAGCAGCGCGATGATCCAGTTGTGCTGATCGGCGTCGTTGCCGACGAGGAACGCCGTCAGCTTCAGCATCGCAAAGTAGAGCGCGACGCTGGCAGCGAGAAACGCCGTGTAGGCGAGCCCGCGCTTGACGATCACCTCGACGTCGCGAAGGCGATAGCGCACGATCGCCGATGCGAAGGTCAGCGGCACCAGGCCGAGTGGAATCGCCGTCAATTGCAGCGCGAGCGGCGGATCGACGCCGAGCGCCCACGGCAACGCGTAGAAGAAGGCAAAGGGTCCGGCGCCGAGCGCCGTTCCCCACGCGATCCAGCGGAGCTGTCGGCGCGCCGTGACCGCGGTGATGTCCTGGAAGGCGCGCGCGAAGACGCCCAGCGCCGCGACCGCACACAAGAAGAGATACAGCTGTTCGGCGCGATCGAGCACGTTGATCGCGCTCGACAGCAGCTCTCCGTGCGACGATCCGCGCGCCACCGCGAACACGCGACCCGCGCCGAGCAGCAGCGCCGGCACGTAAATCAGCGGCATCAGCCAGTCGGTTCGACGGGTGTCGTCGGTGAACCGCGGCGCCGGCCGCTCGGGAAACACGATCGTGAAGTGCAGCAGCAGCGGCGGCAGGAGCGCCATCGCCACGACGTCGCCCCAGTAGAAGATCCAGTCGAGTCGATCGAAGGGACCGTTGAACGAGAAGGTGAACGCGCCGAAGAACGCGATGCAGAGCCAGAAGAAATGCAGCGTCGCCTGATCGCGCGGCCGCCGCAGACGCACCGATGCGCCGACGATGAGCGTGAAGAGGCCGACGGCGGCGAGGACGAAATACATCGAGGTCGCGCGCGGCGTCGGCGCCAGCGAGACTTCGATGGCCTGCTGCGTTCCCAGGCGCAGCAGCGTGTACGCGAGACGCGTCCCCTCGTGACCGCGATGCTGGAACTCGACGACGTCGGCGGGGGTTTCGATCGGCGACCCGTTCACCGCAATCAACACGTCGCCGCGATGGATCCCCGCCGCCGCCGCGGCCGATCCGCGCGCGATTTCGAGCGCCGTCACCCCTTCGGCGCGCGCCCCCCACAACACGCCGTCCTCGACCTCATGCCAGCGCGCGCGCGTCGCGATATTGGCGACGCCGAGCGCGAGCAGGATTGCGGCGATGGTCAGCGCGAACGCAGATCGGCCCCACGGGAGCCATCGACTCTCCGTCGACGCCGCGTTCGGCACCAGGGGATCAGTCATTGGTTCATGGAGCGGTATCGCACCGGCGACACTTTGCCGGCCGTCGAGGTAGCAAAGCTCATACCCTGCAGACCGTGTGGAATCCATGACTAACTTATTGAAAACTCTAACGTTTTAGCAGTTCGACCTCCGAGGAAACGGCACGCGCTCCAATCAAGCGGAGAGCGCTTTCAAGATTATGGATCGCTTCGGAAGCTGGGAAGCGAGGTCAGGCGGACTAGCCGATCGTCAGAACTTGAGCGTGAGTCCGCCGACGATGCGCTTCGGCGGCCGGACGACGAGCAACTCGTCGTAGATCGATTGATCGGCGGCGGCATCGCGGAAGAAATTCCGAACCGCGACGAGCATCTCCCACTTGGCCGAACTGAAGTCCATGAACGGCAACGACTGGCGCACCTGGACGTCGAACCGCGCGTCGAGCTCCGGAGGCTCAATCGCGGGAACGAACGCGCCGCCAGGGCGGACCGCGGTACCTGGGTGCGCGAACCCGTTGCTGATGCGATAGAGGAGGAGCACGTGCGTCGATGTTTCAGGAACCGACGTTTCAATCGACGCCGAGACGTCGTGAATGTGTTCCGAGCCGGTGCGAACCGCGGAGGGCGCCAAGACCAGCATGTAGGCCACGTCGGGGGACGGGTCCCATTGCGCGCGCGTCAACGAGTACTCGATGGCGCCGTGGACGCGGCTGGCGATGACGGTTCGCAGGCCGGCGCTGAGACCGGACGCCTCGATATCGCCGCTGCTGTGCACGAAGTAGTGGCCGACGTGGGCAGCCGGCGCGCCGGGCATGTCCACGCCGAACAACGTCGTCAGCTGATCGCTGACGTGCTGACGGAATGCGCGAATCGACAGCGTCGACGACGCGAGGTCGCGCTCCATCTCCACTTCGACGTGGTTGTTGCGCTCGGCTTCGAGCGGCCGTCCGTTGATCAGCGAGGAGAACGTCCGTTGCGGCGGCAGCCAGATGCCGTCGATCCGCGGCAGGAACTCCTCGGCGCCAGGCGCCACTTCACGGTGCGAGATCATGGTGCTGACGCGGAAGTGTTCGGCCGGCTGCACGGTGAGCGACACGCGCGGGCTGAGCAGGCTGCGATCGTCGAGGTAGTCGTAGCGCGCGTATCGGCTGCCGTAGGTGAGCGTGATGCGCGGCGTGATCGAGAAGGTGTCGAATCCGTAGATCGCGCCGGCATTGCGGCTGCCGTCGGTGACCCCGCGCAGTGCCGCGAAATTTCCGCCGTCGTAGCGCTGCGTGCTGTACGTCAAACCAAGATCGTAGCGATGCCGCGCCGGCGCGCGGGTCGTGTACTCGCCGGCAACGATCCACGAGGCGATGTCGCCCTGGGTGAGCGCCGCGCGGGCGGTCCAGTCGGCGTGCTCCCCGACCGGCGCGCCGACCGCGAGATACGCCACACTGCGTTCGAAGTTGTTCGTGGTGAACAGCTGCTGCGGCGTGTCGAACGATCCGGTGGTCAGGAGATTCAGTTGGCCGGAGAACGGCGTTGCGCCGAAGAGATTCGTCACGGTCGATCGCGCGACGGAAGCGCTGCGCCCGAAGAAGCCCGGATCGCCGAACACGTGCTCGTTGGGCGGTGTGTCGCCGGCGATGATCTCGTCGGGTACGGTGACCTCTTTCAGAATGCCGCGCCGCGCGTGGCGAAGCCGCCACGCCACTTCACCGTGATCGTCGTCGATCGTCGTCGTGCTCCCACCGTCGTCAGTGGGCTCTGCCGCTGGTTCGGCCGCGCCGCCGCCGATGCCGGCGGCGAGCACGGGGTACGCCGGCGGTAAAACCGCGATGCGCCGGATTGCAATCGACGAGGACACGAGCGCGCTGGGACGAACATCCACGAGCTGGCCGCGCGAGGCGACGAAGCCGGTGAGGTGCGCGCGCAGCAGGTACGGCCCCGGCGACAACGTCCGCAGCTCGAAGCGGCCGCCGCGATCGGTGACCGCAAAGGCGCTCGAGATGCCGAGCGCCGACACCATGGCGCCGGCCACCGGCAATCCTTTTTCGTCCTGAACGACGCCCTGAATGGCACCAGGCGCGAGCGACGCGAGATGCGTCACCGCCTGAATCTGAGGCCCATTTTGTGCGCGCACGCCCGCAGAGACACACAGGAGTAACAGAACGCCGACCGCTCGAACCGCGATCTTCCTGGAATGCCCTGTCATGTCTGCTCCCGGGGCCATGCCCGGCGCTCGCCGAAACCTACGACGGACTGACTGTGAACGGCACTTCGCGAACCAGCGTCTTGTTCGCGATCTTGTCGGTAACCTTGATCTCCAGCCGATACTGCCCCTCGGGGAAGGACGCGAGCGGCACCGCCTGCCCGCTCTGCAGCTGATGACCGGCGGCGAGATCGAACTGCGGCGGCAGCGTCTGCGCGTTGAGATTCTGCGGATTGGTCTTGTTGAAGAACTTCTCGCCGGCCTTGCACGGTTCGCCCGATTTCGGCTCGCTGCCGGCGGCGGACTGGCAGAAGTTGTACTCGATGACCACGTCCGGCTTGTTGTTCGTGTCCGTCTTCGGGTTGTAGATCAACATGAAGGTGGACAGCTCGGACTTCTTCGTGAACTTCGTGTCGAGCGCCGGAACGATCTCCATCGAGCCCATCGCGTACGGACGATCGGCCTGCTGCTGCGGCGTGAGCGGCGCGGGCAGCGGATCGATCCGCTGCGCGATGATGACCGTGCTCGTGTTCAGCTCGCCGTTCCAGTAATCCGGAACGGTGACGCTCTGCTTCAACACCGACATCTTCGGCGGCGGCACGTTCTTCGGCGGCTTCTCCGGCGACGGCTCCTTCGCGACGATGAACACATCGTACTCACCGGCCGGTACGGTGAATGAACGCGAGATGCGCGCAGGAGCGGTGCCGCTCACTGGAACGAAGCTGATGTCTTCGTACGCGAACTCGGTCTTCTTCTTGTCCTTGTCCTTTTTGTCGTCCTTCTTCTGACCAGCCGGCGCGGCTTCAGGCGCCGCCGCCGCCGCCGACTTGGAAACGACGCGCCAGTAGAACGCGACGGTACCGCCAGGCGCTTTCGCCGGATCGAGCGACACCGTGAACGGCACGTACTCCTTGTTGCCTTGCGCCTTCAACACATCCTCGCGCACCCACGCGAGCGCGAAATCGTTGGGCGCAGCCTGGCCGGCAGCAACGGCGTCGACGGTGCTGACGATCCCCTGGATCTCTTTTTTCTGCGCTTCTTCCTGTTTCTTGTCTTTCTGTTGTGGTGGTTGTGCCTGTTGGGCGAGCACGCTCACGGTGCACGCAAGCGCAATAGTGAGCACGATCGCAACTGGCCGACGACACAGCATCATAAGAACCATCTCCAAAAACAGTGTGAAGCTTCAGCCGAACAGCCAATTCTAGGCGTCCCTTCGCGAGCAAGTCAAACCCTTCTGCCGCCAGAACTTCAGGCCGATAGCGCTGTGCTATATTCCATCGTTCGGCCCGCCTATGAAGCTAATCGACGTTACTGTCCCTCTCGACGCCAACGTTCCCCTGTACCCCGGTAATACCCCGTTCAGCCTCGAGGCGATCAAGCGGATCCGCCGCGGCGACAGCTCGAATGTTTCGACTCTGCACATGAGCGCGCACGCGGGCACGCACGTCGACGCGCCGCGCCACTTCTTCGACGAGGCACCTGGCACCGAGGCCATCCCGCTCGAGATGCTCATGGGCCGCGCTCGCGTCATCGAAGTCACGTCGCGAAAAGGGATAACCGCCGACGATCTCGCGCGTTTCGACCTCTCCGAGGACGTCCGCGTCCTGATCAAAACGATGAACTCTCGACTCTGGGCATCGCCCGAATTCCACGCGGATTACGTTGGTGTAACGGAGTCGGGGGCGCGGCATCTCGTCGATCACGGCATCAAAGTGCTAGGCGTCGACTACCTGTCGGTGGAGGAGTACAAGCGCCCCGGTGCGCCGGCCCATCACATCCTGCTCGGCGGCGGCACGATCGTCATCGAGGGACTGAATCTTCGCGACGTCGATCCCGGCGTGTACGACCTGTTCTGCCTGCCGCTGTCCGTCGTCGGATCCGACGGCGCGCCGGCGCGCGTCGTCTTGCGAAAAAGCTGAAGGCGGGATGGCCTTGCTCGACGACAGCATCGTCATCGTCCTCGCGGGCGGCGCCGGCGAGCGGCTCTATCCGCTGACCAAGGAGCGCGCCAAACCTGCGGTCTATTTCGGCGGACCGTATCGCATCATCGATTTCGCGCTCAGCAACTGCATCAACTCGGGGCTGCGCCGCATCTTCATCGCAACGCAGTACAAATCGCTGTCGCTCAATCGGCACATCCGTATGGGTTGGTCGATCGTGTCGGAGGAGCTCGGCGAGTTCGTGGAAATCCTGCCGCCGCAAAAGCGCGTGAGCGAACACTGGTATCAGGGCACCGCCGACGCCGTGTATCAGAACCTCTATTCGATCATGCGCGAGAACCCGCGCTTCCTGATCGTGCTCTCGGGCGATCACGTCTACAAGATGGACTACGCGAGGATGCTGCGCCTGCATCAGCAGCGCAACGCGTCGGTCACGCTGGCGACGATCGAAGTGCCGTTGAGCGACGCGCACCGCTTCGGCGTGATCGCGATCGACGAGACGGAACGGGTGACCGGATTCCAGGAAAAGCCGAAGCAGCCGGCGTCGATTCCCGGCTCGCACGACTTCGCGCTCGCCTCGATGGGGGTGTACATCTTCGACACCGACGTCCTCGTGCACGCGCTCGAAGCCGACGCCACGCAGCCGACGACGCACGATTTCGGCAAGGACATCATCCCGGCGTTGATTCACCAGACGGCGGTGTATTCGTACCGGTTCTACGACGAGAACAAGAAGGCATCGAAGTACTGGCGCGACATCGGCACGCTCGACGCCTACTTCGACGCCAACATGGACCTCTGTCACGTGAACCCGGACTTCAACCTCTACGATCCGGAATGGCCGCTGCGCACCTATCAGCCGCAGGCGCCTCCGGCGAAATTCGTCTTTGCCGAGGCCGGCAAGCGGTGCGGGCAGGCGCTCGATTCCGTCATTTCGCCGGGCTGCATCGTGTCGGGCAGCACGGTTCTGGGCAGCGTGCTCTGTCCGAACGTGCGCGTCCACAGCTTCTGTAACATTGAACAGTGCATCCTCATGCCGGGCGTGCGCGTCGGCCGGCACGCGCGCATCAGACGTGCGATCATCGATCGAGACGTACTCATACCGCGCGGCGCGCTCATCGGCTTCAACGAAGAGGAAGATCGCCGGCGTCACACGGTGACTGATTCCGGCGTCGTTGTCGTGACGACCGATGACGAGCCGCTGATCGGTCCGCTCAGCGAGGACGCACTCAAATTCGAGGCGGAGGCCGATCGCCGCGGTGACGGAGGGTAAATGAGAATCGCACACGTGCATGGCCGCGAGATTGTGGATTCCCGCGGCAATCCGACCGTGGAAGTCGATGTGACCCTCGATGGCGGCGCGCTTGGCCGCGCGGCGGTGCCGTCGGGCGCATCGACCGGCGAGCGCGAAGCGCTCGAGCTGCGCGACGGCGACGCGTCCCGCTATGGCGGGAAAGGCGTTCGCCGGGCGGTGGCGAACGTCAACGGCGAGATCGCGAGAGCGATCGAGGGCCGTGAGCTGACGCAGCGCGGGCTCGACGCCGCGATGATCGCGCTCGACGGCACGCCGACGAAGAGCCGCCTCGGCGCCAACGCGCTGCTCGGCGT
>DAIUKO010000323.1:0-8952 GCA_036848175.1 Vicinamibacterales bacterium
GTGACGCGCGTCGCCGGCAAGCTCGGCACCGCGTTGTCGTTCAACGGAACGAACAACCTGGTGACGGTGCCGGACGGCGCGGTGGGAACACCGCTCGATTTGACGACCGGGATGACCCTCGAAGCGTGGGTGAATCCGACGACGTTGAACGGGTGGGATCCGATCGTCATCAAGGAGCGTTCGCCCGGTGGCCTGTCGTACGCGCTCTACGCGAACGACGGCGCGCCGCTCGGCGGTGGCACTCCGTTCCCGGCCGGCTACGTTCGCGTCGGCACGGCGGATCGGGCCATCCGCGGGACGGCTTCGTTGACCAACGGTGTCTGGACGCACGTCGCGACGACCTACGACGGCGCGACCCAGAAGCTGTACATCAACGGCAACCTGGTCAGCTCCCGTCCACAGACCGGCGCGATCGTGACCAGCAACGATCCGCTGCGTATCGGTGGCGACCTGATCTTCGCCAACGAGTTCTATCAGGGGCTCATCGACGATGTCCGGGTCTACAACCGTGCATTGACCGCGGCGGAAATCTCACTCGAGGTGAGCGTCAGCGACAGCGGCACTACGACTACGCCACCACCGCCGCCACCACCGCCACCGCCACCGCCGCCACCACCGCCGCCCTCGACGACCGGCCTCGTGCTGTCGCTCGGGTTCGACGAGGCCAGCGGCACGACGGCGATCGACTCGTCGGCGAGCGGGACCAACGGCGCGATCAGCGGCGCGGTACACGTGCCGGGCCGGGTGGGCAACGCCTTGTCGTTCAACGGCACGAGCGACACGGTCACCGTCCTCGACAGCGGTGCGCTGGATCTCAACACCGGTATGACCCTCGAAGCGTGGGTCAACCCGTCGTCGTTGAGCGGCTGGAACACCGTCATGTTGAAGGAGCGTGGGCCGAACGCGTTGTCCTACGGCCTCTATGCCAATGACGGCGCACCCCAGCCCGGCGGCCTGGCAGTTCCCGCCGGCTATCAGCGCAACGGCAGCATCGATCAGGCGATCCGCGGCACCACAGCGCTGCCGCTGGGCGTCTGGTCGCATCTCGCCGTGACCTACGACGGCGCCAGACAGCGGATCTACGTCAACGGCGTCGAGGTCGCGAACCGCGTGCAGACCGGTCCGATCACCGTGGGCACGCAACCGCTGCGCATCGGCGGCAACCAATCGTTCGGCGGCGAGTTCTTCCGCGGACTCATCGACGAAGTGCGCGTCTACAACCGCGCATTGACGGCGGCTGAGATTGCTGCGGACGCCGGCACGGCGGGCACACCCTAACGGCTGGTGAGCCGTTCGGTCGAGACGGGGCGGACCGCGTCCGCCCCGTCTTCCCCGATTTGAGGATTTGAGGATTTGAGGATTTGAGGATTTGAGGATTTGAGGATGTGAGGATTTGAGGATGTGAGGATCTATCTGATTTGAGGATCTATTTTCCGGTGCCGAACCCCCGATGAAGCACCGCAACAATAGATAGATCCTCAAATAGATCCTCACATCCTCAAATCCTTACATCCTCAAATCTTCCGGAGCCAACCATGAGGAATCGTCTTCTGGCGACGCTGCTGCTGACACTGCCATCGATGGTGGCGATGGTGCCGGCGGTGGCGCATTCGAGCCGAACGATCGCGGTCACGCTCTCGCGATCCGCGATGACACCCGACCAGATCGCCATGCAGGTCGGCGAGCGCATCCGACTGCAGATGACGTCGGCTGAAAGCAGTCACGCGTGTCACGTCGATGGACTTCCGCTCGACGCGCGCATTCCTGCCGGCGGCGCGGTCACCTTCGACGTCACGCCGACGCAGTCCGGAATTTTTCACATCGATTGCATCGACGACGGCGACGCCGCTCGACCGAGCGTGACGGGCCGATTCGTCGTGAAACCGTGAAACCAGAGAGGTCACAGCCATGACGTTTGCAAGTCTTCGATCGATCGCGGCGGCTCTCGTATCAGCCGCCGTATGCCTCGCGTTGACGCCGCGCACCGATGCGGCCAATCCCACCAAGAGCAGGACGTTCGAGGAGCAACTCGTCGCCACGGCGGTGAGCGCGCCGAACGACGGCGCCGTCGCCGGCGGCCGCATCGACATCACCATCGAGCGATGGTCGACCGATGCGGAACGCGAGACGCTCTGGCGCGAGCTCGGCGCGAACGATCTGCAAGCCTTGCTCGTCGGGCTGGGCAAGGTGTTTCACCGCAATGGCGTCGTGCAACTCCCCGGCGCAGAGGCCCTGGGCGCACGCGCCCATCTTCGCCGCGTGCGGAACCTGAAATACGCGCAGCAGACCGAGACCCCGACCGGCCGGCAGATCGTCGTCGTCGCCGATCAGCATCTCGGCTTCGGCGAGTCGGGTCGCGACTTCAAGTCGTGGCAGCCGGAGTTCTCGCTGCTCGAGATCCGCATCGCTGCCGACGGCACGGGCGTCGGCAAGCTCGCGCACGCCGACAAGGTCACGTTCAACGCGAAGACGCACGTCATCGAGCTCGTGGACTTCACGTCGCAGCCTGTTCGTTTGTCCGACGTCCGCTCGGAAAAGAACTAGCGCCATGACCAACCGTCAGCCGAAACCGACACCAGTGAGCACCGATCCCCCCCTAACGAGCTATTCAGCTGCGGCTGACGCAGCTTTACCCTACGCGCCAAGGCTTTCACTTTCAGAAAACCATTTCCGAAAACGTACGACGACGAGAAGGCTGCGCGGCGCAGGTGCCGATGCAGTCGTGATTCCCGTCGCGAGGCCGCGGTGAATCAGCGCGAGGAGCGGAGAATGTCTTTGAACCGTCGTCCCAATCAATCTCCTGTTCGCTGGATGGCCGCGCTGGCCTCCGCGCTGCTCGTCGGAGCGCTGCTGGCTCCGGGAGGGGTGCGGGCGCAGACGGTACCGTCCGGCCCGGCATGTACGGCGCCGCCGGCGCCAGGCAGCGACACGTGGCCGCGAGCCGGCAACGACTCGCTCGGCAGCACGGCCGGTGTCCCGGTGACATTCACTGCCGCCACGCTGCTCGCCAACGATACCGGGGTGTCGCTCACGGTGCGAAGCGTCGGGCCGACGAGCGCGAACGGCGGCTCGATCGCCGGCTCGGGTCCGTACACGTACACGCCTGCGCCGGGGTTCGTCGGCACGGACGTGTTCACGTATCGAATGGGCAACCCCGCGAATGAGACGACGATCGGCATCGTCACGATCGGTGTGACGCGCGACGCGATTGCGCCCACTGTCAGTATTTCCGCGCCGACCGGCGGCGCGACGGTCTCGGGCGCCAACGTGGTCGTCCGCGCGTCGGCCTCCGACAACATCGGCGTCGTCGGCGTCTCGCTCTTCGACGGCACCACGCCGATCGGGGCCGAAGTGACCGCGGCGCCCTACGAGCGGACCTGGAACACGACGCTCGTCGCCGACGGGACTCACCTGCTCCACGCGGTCGCGCGAGACGCTGCGGGCAACGCGACGACATCCGCCAACGTGAGCGTCAACGTGTCGAACGCGCCGCCGCCGCCACCGCCGCCACCGCCGCCGCCGCCTTCGTCGGGGCTCGTGCTGGCGATGGGCTTCGATGAAGCCGATGGTCAGCCGGCCGGCGATTCGTCGCCGAGCGGCCGCACTGGAATCATCACTGGCGCAGTTCGCGTCGCGGGCAAAGTCGGACGCGCGCTGCAGTTCGACGGCATCGACGACTGGGTCACTGTCAACGACACCACCGGATCGAACCTCGATCTGACCAACGGCATGACGCTCGAAGCGTGGGTCAAGCCGACGGCGATCGACGGCTGGGAAGCGGTGATGGTCAAGGAGCGCGGCGCCAACAACCTGTCGTATGCGCTCTACGCGCACGACGGCGCGCCGCTCGCCGGCGGCTTCAACGCGCCGGCCGGGTACGGCCGCATCGGCTCGGTCGATCAGGCGGTGCGCGGCACCAGCCGGATCTCGACGACCGACTGGACGCATCTCGCCATGACCTACGACGGATCGGCGCAGCGTCTCTACGTCAACGGCGTGCTCGCCGGGACGCATGCGCAGACCGGCAGTATGGTCGCCGGCGATCAGCCGCTGCGCATCGGTGGCGACGCCTCCTTCGCTGGTGAGTTCTTCAAGGGACTCATCGACGAAGTGAAGATCTACAACCGCGCACTCTCGGCCGCAGAAATCGCCGCCGACATGGGTGCGGCTCCGCCGCCGCCACCACCGCCGCCGCCGCCGCCGCCACCACCGCCGCCGCCGCCACCGCCTGGCGGAGGACTGGTGCTGTCGCTCGGCTTCGATGAGGCCGGCGGGACGACAGCGATCGACGCATCTTCGAGCGCGCGCAACGGCGTCATCACCGGTGCGGTCCGCGTTCCCGGAAAGTTCGGCAGCGCGCTGCAGTTCAACGGCGTCAGCGATTGGGTCACCGTCACCGACGGCGCGGCCGGAACACCGCTCGATTTGACCAGCGGCATGACGCTCGAGGCGTGGGTCAAGCCGTCGGCGATCGATGGATGGGAGTCGGTGATTATCAAGGAAGCCGGCGCCAACCTGATGTCCTACGGACTCTACGCGCACGACGGCGCGCCGCTCGCCGGCGGGTTCAATGCGCCGGCTGGATACGGGCGCATCGGCGGAGTCGATCAAGCGGTCCGCGGCACGGCCCGGATCTCGACGACTGACTGGACGCACCTGGCCGTGACCTACGACGGCTCAGTGCAGCGCCTCTACGTGAATGGCGTGCTCGCCGGCTCGCACGCGCAGACCGGCAGCATGGCCGTCGGCAATCAGCCGCTGCGCATCGGCGGCAACGCGTCGTTCGCCGGTGAGTTCTTCGCAGGACTGATCGACGAAGTCAAGGTCTACAACCGGGCGCTGAGCGCCGCGGAAATCGTCGCCGACATGAACGGCTCGTCGCAGTAGAGAGCGGTGCACGGTGACCACGAGAACGAACGCGAGCAGTAACCAACACGTTGTGAGGAGAACCCGATGAGCCGCATCTACTTGCCGTGGAACGCGTCGAAGGCGCAGATCAGGGACGCCGAACACGCGAGGAAGAACCGCGCGGAGATTGTCAGAGAGCTGACTTGGGGACGCGTTTCGCGCCGCGACCTGATCAAGATGGGCCTGTTCACTGGCGCCGGGATGCTGGCGCGGATCGGCGGGCTCCATCCGTTCGCATCGACCGCGTACGCGCAGACCATCTCGCTGCCGCGCAGTCCGATGTTTGGCGCGAAGCCGTTCACGCAGCCGATGCCGCGCTTCGACGTCCTGCGGCGTGAGGACGTGTCGTGTCTGACGCCGGCGCCGACGGCGCAAGCCAATACGACGCAGAGGCTCCTGGACGCGCCGCTGGGCAACCCGGGCGACACCGGTCCCATTGAAGGTCGTCCGCCGGGTCCGGTCTGGGCGCACCAGCGCTTCTCTGAGTTCTATCCGACCGTCTGCCTCCAGGCGACGCAGGCGCCGGCGAGGACCAACTACGGCTACAACCCGATGGTCGACTCGATCTACAACTCGAACATCGACGCGAGTCAAGGGATGCCGCTGCGGTTCCATCCGGATCTGCCCATCCAGAATCCGACCTCGGTGTGGACGTTCAACGGCACGATTCCGCCAAAGCTCGTGCAGGGACGCTACGGCGACCCGATCCTGTTCCGGCATCACAACGGGCTGCCGCCCGACGTCAGACAGAACGGCGGGTTTGGAATTCACACGATCTCGACGCACGAGCACAACGGCCATCACGGCGCGGAGAACGACGGGTTCACCGGCGCGTTCTTCTTTCCGGGTCAGTTCTACGACTATCACTGGCCGGTCGTGCTCGCGGGCCACTACTCGGTGAACACGCTGGCCACCGATCCGCGAGCCAGCTCGCCGACCGACGCCGGCGGCCTGAATTACGTGAAGGGCGACTGGTGCGAGACGATGAGCACGCACTGGTTCCACGATCACATGTTCAGCTTCACCTCGCAGAACGTGTACAAGGGCAACGCCGCGATGTTCAACATCTACAGCGGCCTGGATCGCGGCGCCGAGGACATCTTCGAGGATCTCCCGTTCCCGGACGGCACTCGCGGTTCGGTCAACCTTCGGCTGCCCAGCGGACACTCGGACGCCCCCGGCGGCCGCGGTTGGGGCAACCTGCAGTACGACGTGAACCTGATGCTCGCCGACAAGGCGTTCGATCAAGACGGACAACTGACGTTCGACATCATGAACTTCAGCGGGTTCCTGGGCGACGTCATGACGGTGAACCTGGCCGCCAATCCGTACTTCGAAGTGGAGCGTCGGAAGTATCGGTTCCGCATCCTGAACGCCAGCGTCGCGCGCTTCTTCAAGGTCGCGCTCGAAGGTCCGGTGCAGAGCCTCAGCGACCGCGGCACGCCGCAGCTGATCACGCAGATCGCGAACGACGGCAACCTCCTGCCGAACCCGGTGATTCTGTCGGAGCTCGATGAACAAGGCATCGCCGAACGCTACGACATCGTCATCGACTTTTCGCAGTACGGGATCGGCGACCGGCTCCATCTGGTCAACCTGGCCGAGCATGCGGATCCGGAAAACGCAGCCCTGAACGGCAGGAAGCCGATCACGGACCTGACCATGGCGGAGGCACTCTCTGGCAACTCACCTGATCCGTGCGTCGGACGATTCCTGCAGTTCATCGTCGCGCGAAACGCCACGCAGGAGGACTTGAGCCAGGTTCCGGCCACGCTGATTCCCAATCCGGATCTCTCGAGCATTCCCGTCAGCCGGGAGCGGACCTTCGTGTTCGGTCGCGATGCGATCCAGACGACGTCCGATCCGATCACGTCGGCGATCGGTCAGTGGGGCATCAAGACGGACGGTGGGATCACGCTGGCCGCGGACTTCGGTCGACTGTCGGCCGCGCCGCAGTTTGGCACGCGCGAGATCTGGCATTTGGTGAACGATGGCGGCGGATGGGATCACCCGATTCACATTCACTTCGAGGAAGGTCAGATCCTCGCTCGAAACGGCAGCATCAACAACGTGCGGCAGGCCGAGCGCGGGCGCAAGGACGTGTATCGCCTGACCCCGAAGGGCACCGTCACGATCACGATGCAATTCCGCGACTGGGGCGGGATGTTCATGGAGCATTGCCACAACACGACGCACGAGGACAACGCGATGCTCCTGAGATGGGAAATCAATCAGGGGGCCGCACCGTACTTGAGTCCGCTGCCGACGCCGATTCCGTCGCCGCAAGGTGTCACGTTCAAGCCCGCAGACGACGTTCTTTCCACGGCGCTCTAGGGAGCGATCGGATTGAGCGTCAAAGCAGGACACGTGAGGCGATGGACGAGACGGCGGGCGTTCGCGCCCGCCGTCACGGTCTTGGCGGCGTCGCTGCTGTGCATCGTGGCCGGATCCAGCCGGGTGAAGGCCAACGACTCAGCCGGCGCCGCCCGTTTTCCCAACGTCACGTTGACGACGCAGGACGGCGTCGACGTGCGCTTCTACGACGATCTGCTGAAGGGAAAGATTGTCGCGATCAATTTGATCTACACCACATGTCAGTACGCGTGCCCGCTCGAGACCGCGCGCATGGCGCAGGTGCAGCGGGTCCTCGCCGACCACATGGGGAAGGATATCTTCTTCTACTCGATCACCATCGATCCCGAGCACGACACGCCATCGGTCCTGAAGCAGTATGCGGAGAAGTATCACGCCGGTCCCGGCTGGCTGTTCCTCACCGGCAAGCAGAGTGACATCGAGCTGATCAGCCGGAAGATGGGATTGTATTCGCCGCCCGATCCCGCGAATGCCGATGGCCATCAGCCCTACCTCCTGGTCGGGAACGAAGCGACCGGGCAATGGATGCGCAACTCCGCGACCGACAATCCGAATTTTCTCGCCAGGACGATCCGCGACTGGATGAGCAGTTGGCAGAAGACGACGAACGAGGGGTTGAAGTCGTACGCCGAGGTGACGCCGATTGTGAAGTTCGATCCGGGCGAGTATACGTTCGCGAACCATTGCGCCGCCTGCCATAGCATCGGCCGCGGCGACAAGCTCGGTCCGGATCTGCTCGGCGTGTCGGCCCGGCGCGAACGCGAGTGGCTGACGCGCTTCATCACCATGCCGGACAGGGTGCGCGCCGACGGCGATCCGATCGCTCTGTCGCTGCGCGCGAAGTACCGCGAAGTCGTGATGCCGCGCCTCGATCTGAACGCGGCGGATGCGTCGCTGTTGATCGACTACATCGACAGGCAGAGTCGTGGCGCCAACGACGCGGCGAAGCCGCTCGCGGCCGCGGCAGCCGCCGCCGTTCCGGCGGCGACCGATCTGACCTCGATCGTCGGTCCCTATCTGCGAATTCAGAAGGCGTTGAACCTCGACGGTCTCGATGGCGTCGGGGCCGACGCGCACAGCATCGCCGCCCAAGCCGCGAAGCTCGGCGCGCAGGGCGCGCCGATGCAGACCGCGGCCGGCGAATTGGAACGCGCCGCCGACCTGAAAACAGCGCGCGCGGCGTTCGCCAGCCTCGGCGACGCCGTCATGATCTACGCGAAGGACTCGGGCTCATCGATCGGCGCTGAGGTCAAGATCGCCTACTGCCCGATGGTGCAGAAGTATTGGCTGCAGACCGGCGACGCGATTCGCAATCCGTTCTACGGGAAATCGATGTCGGACTGCGGCCGTCTCGCTCCCGATCTTCCCGATCTGAAGAAATAGCCCCAACCCAGCCCTCGCGGTCTGACCGCGGTCTGACCGCGGTCAGACCGTGGTCAGACTCGGGTCAGACTCGCGGTCAGACCGTGCCACGTCATAGGGTTCGCAGGAATGCGATGAGCTGCTCCCGCTCGCTCGGCTCCAGATGCAAGCCGAATACGTGACCTTTGATCGCGCGAGTCGAGGTGCCCGGTAGCCGTCTGAAAGCCGCCGTCAGCTCGCGGTCCTCGTCGTCTGTTATGGTCCTGAGCTTTAGATTGATGTCGTCCGCGCGCCAGGGCACGCCGAACG
>DAIUKO010000324.1:0-8901 GCA_036848175.1 Vicinamibacterales bacterium
TGAACACGCCGCCGCCGGTGCGGCCCATCTCCGCGTCGTAGGTGTGCACCTGCACTTTCATGTCCTCGAGCGACTCAATCGAGGGATTCGCCGTCGCGCGATTGCGCAGGTCGGTGATCGGCACGCCGTCGAGCGTGTAGTTGTTCCCCCTCCGCGTGCCACCGCCGAGCGAAAGCAGAGACGCGTTGGTCTGATCCTGCTGACGGTTGAATTGCGTGTCGCCGGTAGGAATGACAGTCGGAACGGTGGTGCCGATGAGAAATGCCGCACGCCCCGGCGACGGCAATGTCTGGAGCGCCTGCGAGTCGAGGACGGTACCAGTGGATGCGTTCGACGTCTCGATCAGCGGCGACTGCCCCGTCACCGTGATGTTCTCCGTGAGCGCGCCAACCTCCATCGTCAGGTCGAGCGTAAGGAACTGCTGTGTGCCGATGGGAATACCGCGGCGATCGATGGTCTTGTAGCCCGTGAGCGTCGCCTTGACGGCGTAGGAGCCGGGGTCGACGTTCGCGAAGGCGTATTCACCACGCTCGTTGGTCACCGTGGTCCGCGACGTGTTTGTCTGCTCGTTTGTCAGTGTAACTTCCACACCAGGCACGACACCGCCGGCGTCCTTGATTGATCCGCGTAATCCTCCCTGGAACCCCTGTCCGAACAGAGTGCCTGAGGCCGCTACAGTCAGGAACGCTCCTATGAGCGCAGCCCGCATCTTCATCGTCTCGCCTCCGAGTAAAAGGACCCGAATTGGAAGGTATGTCGCGGGATTCTAGGGTGGTAGACGATCGGTTGCAACTGCGCAGTGCGTCGGGAGTGTCGAAGCGGGCCAGCAAAGGCCAAGGAAATGGAGCGGCCGGGCAGCCGCTCCATATTTTTGGGGTGCGATTGTCTCGCCGCTGGCGGCGGCTTCAGTTGTGACCGGGCTTTTTCGCCTCGAACTTGATTGTCTTGAGAATCATGGCCTGATTCGAGAGTTCGGCGGCGCCAGCCGGGAACTTGTTCGCGCCGAGGATGAACGCGAGGATGTCGGCGTTCTGCTGCCCGCTCAAGCTGCCCGGCGCGTTCTGCGGCATCGAAATGCGTATGCGCTCGAAGAGATCGCCGAGCGTGAGGCCGTCCCATCCGGACAGAAAATCGCCGGTCGCAAGCGGCGGCGCCATCTCTCCGCCCATGAGCTCGGGACCATGGCACGACGCACAAAACTCGGAGTACATCGGCCCGCCGCGTTTGGCTTGGTCTTCCGTGTACACGCCTTCCCACACCGACTTGGTCGGCGGCTGCGCGTGAACGGTCGTCCGGAGCCCGACGAGCGTGACCAGCGGAATCAATACGACAGCGGCGATCTGAACTTTCATGTCACCTCACCGTGGAAATTCAAGACAGACGGGCTCTCCATTGTATCGAGTCCTCGCCAAAAAGATAAGGGACGGCCAGGCGGCCGTCCCTTGAGCGCATGCATTGTACGGCCGGGCCCGAAAGGCCCGGCGCACACGAACGCGTCAGAACTTGTAACGGAAGCTCAATTGCCAGATCCGCATGAAGCCGGCCTGGACGTCGACGCGGCCGAAGCTCGACAGATCTGACTGATTGATGCCGCCGAAGTTGCCGAATTTCGGCGTGTTCGTCAGGTTGAGAATCTCGAAGCGGATCTCGCCACTCTGGTTGCTGGCGAACGTTGCCGATTTCGTCAACACGAAATCGATGTTCTTGCGGAACTGCCACCGCGCATCGCCATTGGTGCGCGGCGCGTTGCCGTACTGGCCCACGCCCGGATTTGCGTACGCCGCGGAGTTGAACCACCGAGCGCTGGGATGCGCATCGGACGCGGCGCGATCTTCGTCGCTGCCCGACGTGTTCGGATCGCCGACGAGATTGGGCCGCTGGCGGCCGCCGAACAGACCGAGGTTCGCGTCCGACGTCGACCCGCTCAGCACCGCGTTGAGTGGAGGTCCGCTCACCAGCTCGACGACCGCCGACGCATTCCAGCCGCCGAGTATCGCGTATTTCACGCCGCTCGACCGCGCCGGATTCGGCAGCTGAACGATTGGCGCGAGAACGATGCGATGCGGCGAGTCGAAGTTGCTGATCCCGTACTCGGCCTGGAGGTCGTAGTTGTTCTGCGCCGTCGATGTGCGGCTGCCGTAATTGCTGCTCTCGCCGAACTGGTTGTCTTTCATTTGGCTGAACGTGTAGCTGTAGCGGCCGCCCCACCGGTTGGTGCCGCCGACGCGCTTGTCGAGGATCACATCGACGGCGTTGTACTGCCGCTTCGATCCCACGGTCTTCTGGTGCATCATCACGTCGCCGAACTCCGGGAACGGTCTCAGCAGTTGACCGCGCGCGATCGTCGGTGTCGAGCCGAGCTCGCCGGCCTGGGCGATGCCGAAGAACGGGTTGGCGATCTGTTCGCGCAGCCTCGCCGCGTCCCAGCCGCTGCCGAGCGGGAACAGCTGCCGCGCCACCGCCGGGTCGATCTGGTTGATGTTGACGAGCGCGTCGGTCACGCCGCCGTATCCGATGTCGCGACCAGTCGCGCCGACGTAGCCGATGGTGATCGCCATCGCGCCGGGAAGCTGCCGCTGGATGTCGGCCGAGTACTGCTGCACGTGGGGCGATCCCTTGTCCTGATCGACGAAATCGATGCGACTGCCGACGCCGGTCAGCAGTCCCTGCGAGCTGCCGATGGGCGCCTGAAGGCCCGCCGGAAACGGATTGTCCAGGACCGTGATCGGCACCGAGCTCTCTGCCGTCGATTGAACGAGCGAGGTCGACCGCGAGAAGCCTGTTGACGTGTATCCGGTGCCGGCGCTGGGATAGTTCCAGGGCGCCCAATACAGACCGTAACCGCCGCGCAGTACCGTATTCGTGTCGATCGCGTAAGTCGCGCCGACACGAGGAGCCGGCTTGATCGTCTTCGGATTGCCCTGATAGTCGTTCGCGCCGTTGACGCCCGCGTAGAGGAGACCGCCGCGCAGCGTCCTGCCCTGTAGCAGCGTCCCGTTCTTCGGCACGAGCCCATCGATCGGATTGATCGCGTTTTGATCGAACCCGACTGTCTGGCGATTCTCGACTTCTCGCAGGCCGTCCTCGTGCTCGAGACGCAGCCCGTAGTTCAGCGTCAGCTTGGGCGTCATGCGCCAGTCGTCCTGCACGTATCCGCCCCAGTACCGCGTGTACCATTCGCCCTCGCCGTTGTTGAACGGGGCTTTTCCGGTGGAAGGGAGGCCGAGCAGCAGGCTGGCGAGCTCGTGGCCGCCGGCGCCGTTGCGGCTGGTGAAGGCCGCGTCGAAATTGAAGTTGCCGCCGAGCGAGTTGTCGCCGGTGGTGACGGTGGCGAGCGAAACACCCAGACGGCGCAGGTCGGCGCCAAACTTGAAGCTGTGGTTACCCACCAGCTTGGTCAGCGCGCCGTTGATCGCGTACGGTCCTTTCCAGCGAACCGGGCCAGGCGCCCAGCCACCGACGCTTTCGACCTGCTGGAAGGCAAGCGACGGAAAGGTGTTCGCGCCACCCGGCGGCAGCGCGTTGACGTACGACGAGGCAAAACCGAGCGACTGCTGTCCTGCTGAAAACGGCTGGGCGTCGCACGAATCCTGCCACGTCGTCCATCCGTAGCGCAGCGTGAGCACCGTCGTGTCGTTCAGGATGTTCGTGTTGTTGAACACGAGCACGTGCGGCCGGCGTCGAAGCGGTCCGAACCACTGCGACTGATCCGCCATGAACAGCTTGTCGGCTTTCATGACCGTGCTGCCCGGCTCGTCGGTCTTGTTGTAGAGATAGAAACCACTCAACGACCAGTTGTCGCTGAACTTGTGCTCGCCCTTGAACGTGTACATCTGCGCCTTGTCGACGACGAACGCGGTGCCGTTGGCGTTGGTGTTGCCGTCTTCGTTCTGCGCCATCGCCCCTTGGATCGTTTCCGTCGGCCACAGCTTGAGGACGTTGAGTCCGACCTGGCTCACCGCCGGATGCGTCAACGGAATGATCGCGTTGGTGAAAAGCCCGCCGGTCGCAATCGATCCGGTTCCCGTCGCGGGGCATCTCGCCGAGGCGGCGGTCAAACCGCGGCACCACGGGTTGTAGAGCACGACCGGCGCGCCGCCTGACCTCGTGCGCGAGAAATCGCCATTGCGCTGGTTCGCCGTCGGCCAGATCTCGTTGATGTTGCGCGTCGTGCCCGAGCGGTACCCTTCGGTGGAGACCCAGAAGAACGTCCGGTTCTTCACGACGGGACCGCCGACACCGCCGCCGTACAGCCGATAATACGCATCGGCGAGGCCCGTTTCTTCCTTCGTGAGACCCGCGACCTCGTTGAAGAAGTTTTCGGACTGGCCCCACACCGGCCGCGTCTGGTAGAAGCCGCTGCCGTGGAACTGGTTGGCGCCCGAGCGCGCCGTCACGTTGAACACACCGCCGCCGGTGCGCCCCATCTCGGCGTCGTAGGTGTGGACTTGCACCTTGACGTCTTCGAGCGCCTCGATGGTCGGATTCGCGACCGCACGGCCGCGCAGCTCGGTGATCGGCACGCCGTCGACAATGTAGTTGTTCGCGCGGATGCCGCCGCCGCCAATCGACACCAACGACGCGTTGCTCTGATCCTGCTGACGATTGAATTGCGGATCGCCGTTGGGCATCACGGTCGGCACCGTGACCCCGATCAGGAAGGCGTTGCGTCCCGGCGCCGGCAGCGATTCGAGCGCCTGACGATCGAGCACGCCGCCTGTTGACGCCGACGCCGTGTCGATGAGCGGCGTCTGCCCGGTGACGGTGATGTTTTCCTCGAGCGCGCCGACTTCGAGCGTCACGTCCATCGTGAGGAACTGCTGCGTGCCGACGGTCAACCCCTTGCTTTCGTAGGTCTTGTAGCCCGTGAGTTTCGTGGACAGCGTATAGGTGCCGGGCGGCACCGCCGGAAAGTTGTACTGGCCGACGTCATTGGTGACCGTTTCGCGCGAGATGCTCGTGGCTTCGTTGGTGAGCGTAACCGTCACGCCGGGGATGACGCCGTTGGCATCGCGCACCGCGCCGCGAACACCACCAGTGAACTGCTGCGCGTGTACCGACACCGCGCATGCCAGGAAAAGCGTGGAGAGGATACTGCTGATGACCCGTCTCGGCATGTGAGAGTCCTCCTCGGATGGGCGCTATCCTAGACTGATTCGGCTGAGGTTGTTCACATTAATGACGCATCGATGACGAAAAAACGACCGTGTATCCGCAAAATCGGAGTCGCCGCCGCGTGTCTGCTCTGGTGGGCGGCGTCCGTTCGCACGATCGCGCAGCCGCCGGATGTACGACTCTCTTATGCGCGCGGCCTGACCGCGCTCCATTTATTCGAATACGAAGACGCCAACGACGCGTTTGTGCGGGCGCAGCGCATCGATCCCGGATTCGCGATGGCGTACTGGGGCGAGGCAATGACCTATTACCAGACACTTTGGCGCAAGGAGGACATCGCCGCCGCTCGCCAGGTGCTCGCGCGTCTCGCGCCATCTCCATCCGAGCGCGTCGCGAAAGCGGCGACCGCGACCGACAAGGGATTGATCGCCGCCGTCGACGTCCTCTTCGGAGCTGGCGACGCCACGACGCGGCATCGCCAGTACGCGGACGCCATGGGACGCCTGCATGCGCAGGACATCGGCAACCCCGACGTCGCCGCGCTCTACGCGCTCGCGCTGCTCGGGACGATGTCGCGAGGACTGATCGGTCACGACGACGCGCACGAGGGCCGCACGCAGGGGTTGGCCGGGAGCGACGTGCAGGCGCGCGTCGGCGACATCCTCGGCGCCGTGTTGAAGGTGCATCCCGAACACCCGGGGGCGCTCCACTATCTGCTGCACAACTACGACGATCCCGAGCATGCGCGGCTCGGGCTCGCGGCGGCGCAGACCCTCACCAGGCTCGCGCCCGATTCTAGCCATGCCCGGCACATGCCCTCGCACATTTTTTTTCAGCTCGGCATGTGGCGCGACGCTGCCACCGCGGATCGCGCCGCGTTCGACGCCTCACAGGCCTGGATCGCACGGAGGAACCTCCCTCCGGCGGTGCGCAACTACCACGCATTGTCATGGCTTCAGTACTCGCTCCTGCAGCGTGGCCGGTATCGTGACGCGCAGGCGACGCTCGGCGAGCTCGAACCGGTGGTCAAGGTGACGGGCCAGGTGGGACTCTTGAGCGATCTCTCGTCGATGCGCGCGCGATTTGTCGTCGAGACGCGGCGCTGGGATCTGATGGCGCGCGAATCGAACTTCGCCAACGTCAACGATCTGTTTGCGATTGGCATGAGCGCGGCGCGCACGCGCCAGTTGAACACGGCCGATCGCGTGCGGCAGACGCTCGCAGCCCGAAAGACCTCGGAGCACGAGGGCGACCTGCGTCCTGCGATCGCCGTCATGGAACGTGAGGTTGAGGGTCTGATCGAGCTGGCCGCCGGACGCGCCGATCGCGCCCTCGAGATTCTGCGCGCAGCGCGTGACGCCGAGTTGGCGCTGCCGCCGCCGCTCGGTCTTCCGGAACCGCTCAAGCCGGCGCCCGAGCTGCTCGGTGAAGTCCTGCTCGAACTCGCGCGCCCGCGCGAGGCGATTCAACCGTTCGAGCAGGCCTTGCGACGGAATCCGAATCGGTCCCTGTCGGTGCTGGGCCTGGCGCGGGCGCACGCAGCCCTGCGTGAGATCGATGCCGCGCGTACTCGGTATCGCGAGTTTCTTGCGAACTACGACGCAGCCGACGCTGATGTGGCTGAGGTGCGCGAGGCGCGGCGTGCCCTGGCGTCTCGGTGATCAGTGCGTGTCGGGATTTGGGATTCGGGATTAGGGATTTGATCGAAGGGATTCGGGAGGGACATCAAATCCCGAATCCCGAATCCCGAACCCCGACTGCGCTACTGCGAAGTCCGCGTCTCGGACTGCGGCAGCGCGAACGCCACGTACTCCCCTGAGTAATTCCCGCCGCTGATCGCGACGACGATGTACTGGCGGCCGTCCTGGCCCTTGTACGTCATCGGCGAGCCGCTCTGCTGCGCCGGCATCCACACGGCGCCGACTTCCTTCCCCGTCGTCTTGTCATACGCGCGCAGCATCGCCCCTCTCGGATGATCCGGCGTCGTCGTCACCTGTGGATCGCCGGCGATGATGAGCGTCTTGGTCACGACGATGCCGACGCTGCCGGTCTGTCCGGTCTTCGGGATATTCAGACCTTTCAGCGCCGCGTGATTGCGAACGACGTCCGGCGTGTCGCCGTGCGGCGTCTGCCACATCAGCTCGCCCTTGTCGAGATTGACCGCGGCGATGACCCCGTACGGTGGCTTGACGACGGAAAGGCCCTGCGGTCCCGGTCCACCGAATCCCCCGCCGCCTCCACCCGGAGCGCCCGGCGCACCTGGCGCACCCGGCGCGCTGCCGCCGCGGCCGCCGCGTCCACCTTCCGCGGGCGCGACGCCCCGGCCCGCGCCGCCGCGCTGCGGCGCATCGGCCGCGCTGCCGAAGCCGGGACCATCGAGCACGCGGAACTCACGGCCCTTCACGCCGGCGACGTAGCGGATGTCGGTTTTGAAATCCGGGGGCGGCTCGACCAGCGACCCGGTCGTGACCGACGACATGCTCGCCTGCGAGTAGAAGATGTGCGTCTCGGGATCGAGGCCGCCGCCGGGCCAGTTCGTGCCGCCGGCGGTGTTGCCAATGTTGAGCGTGCCGAGGTACTTGCCGTTGACGTCGCCGAGGACCAGCGGGACGTACGGCGAGTTCTCGTGACGATACCGCTTCAGGTTCTCGAGCGCTTCGGCGCGCAGTTCCGGGGTGAAGTCGATGATGTCGTCGGGCACGTTGACGAACGGCCGCGCGTACGCGAACGGCTTGCCGTGCGCATCCATCGGAATCGGCTGGGTGGGCGACGCCTTCTCGCCCGGCACGTCGCTCGCCGGCACCGGCGTCTCGACGATCGGCCACAACGGTTCGCCGGTAAGCCGGTTGAACGAGTACACGTAGCCCTGCTTGCTCGGCACCGCGACCGCCTTGATGATCTTGCCGTCCTTGTTGACGTCGGTCAGCATCGCCGCCGATGACATGTCGTGATCCCAGATGCCGTGGTGGATGAACTGGAAGTGCCACTTGCGCTGGCCGTTCTTCAAATCCACGCACACCAGCGATTCGCCGTACAGGTTGTTGCCGGGACGATGGCCGCCATAAAAGTCCGACGTCGGCGTTTCCACCGGCAGGTAGACGAGGCCGGCTTCTTCATCGACCGTGATCTGCGTCCACACGCCGGTGTTGCCGTTGATCGCCCACGACTCGTTCTCCCACGTGTCGTTGCCGTAGTCGCCGGGACGAGGAATCGTATTGAACGTCCAGAGCAGCTTCCCGCTCTTCACGTCGAACGCGCGCACCAGTCCCTTGGTGTTGTTGTGCGTGACGACCGTCATGCCTTCCTTGAACGACGACCCGACGATGACGACGTCCTTCACGACTGCGGGCGTCGCGTGGAGACCGATCTCACCGGTCTCGAGATCGATCTGCTGCCCCTTGCCGGTGACCGCGCCCTTCTTCAGATCGATGACGCCGTTCTCGCCGAACGACGGGATCATCGCGCCGTTCTTCGCGTTGAGCGCAATCAGGCGATAGCCGGTCGTCACGTAGAGGATGCGTTCGTCGCCTTTGCCGTCGGTCCAGTACGACACGCCGCGGCCGGACAACTGACGCGGCGCAATCGCCGCCCGATTCCCTTCACGATAGCTGTGCGCCCAGATCAACTCGCCGGTCTTGCCGTCGAGCGCGACCACCGATCGCCGCGTGCCCGCCGTCGTGTAGAGCACGCCGTTGATGGCGAGCGGCGTCCCTTCGAGTTTGAACTCGGGACGCGTGCCGAGGTTGTCGGTCTTGAACCGCCAGGCGACCTCGAGCTTGCCGAAGT
>DAIUKO010000325.1:0-8806 GCA_036848175.1 Vicinamibacterales bacterium
TCAAGGAGTTCGGCACCAACGGCGGTGGTTTCTTCAACGCCAACAGCGCGCATCCGTTCGAGAACCCGACGCCGCTCTCGAACTTCTTCGAGATGGTCTGCATCTTCGCGATCTCGGCGGGTCTGACCTACACGCTCGGACAGATGACCGGCGCGCGCAAACACGGCTGGGCCGTCTGGGGCGCGATGGCGTTTCTGTTCCTCGCCGGCGTGACCACCGCCTACTGGTCCGAAGCCCGAGGCAATCCGATTCTTGCCTCGGTCGGCGCCGATCAAACGGTCAGCGACACGTCGTACGGCGGGAACATGGAAGGGAAGGAGTGCCGGTTCGGCATCGCCAACTCGGCGCTCTTTGCCACGGTGACGACGGATGCGAGCTGCGGCGCCATCAACAGCTGGCACGACTCGTTCACGCCGCTCGGCGGGCTCGTCCCGCTGACCAACATCATGCTTGGCGAGGTGATCTTCGGCGGCGTCGGCGCCGGCATGTACGGGATTCTGGTCTTCATCATCCTGTCCGTCTTCATCGCGGGCCTGATGGTCGGTCGGACGCCGGAATATCTCGGAAAGAAGGTCCAGGCGTACGACGTGCAGATGGCGATGCTCGTCGTCCTCGTGTTTCCGCTGACGATTCTGGTGCTGACAGCCATCTCGGTCGTGTCGCCGGACTTCGGCACGTCGAGCATTCTGAACCCTGGACCGCATGGCCTGTCCGAGATTCTGTACGCCTTCACGTCGGGCACCGGCAACAACGGCTCCGCGTTCGGGGGACTGAGCGCGAACACTCGCTGGTACAACGTCACCATCGGGTTCGCGACGCTCATCGGCCGGTTCTTCATGATCATTCCGATGCTCGCCATCGCAGGCAGCCTCGGACGCAAGAAGCGTGTGCCACCCTCGCCCGGCACGTTCCCGGTGACGACGCCGCTGTTTTCGGCGCTGCTCGTCGGCGTGATCCTCATTGTCGGCGCGCTGACGTTTTTCCCCGCCCTCAGCCTCGGCCCGATCGTCGAGCATCTGCTGATGGCGCAGGGGCAGGTGTTCTGATGTCTACGCAGCCACACACAAAAGCCAAATCGATCTGGGATGCGGCGATCGTCCGCACGGCGATCGTCGACGCGATCGTCAAACTGCATCCGCGGACGATGGCCAAGAATCCGGTGATGTTCGTCGTCGAAGTCGGCAGCGTGTTGACGACCGTGCGGCTGGTGCTCGACGCGGCCGCGCGGCGCCCCGGGCTGGGCTTCGAGCTGCAGATCACGTTCTGGCTGTGGCTGACCGTGCTGTTCGCCAACTTTGCGGAGGCGATGGCGGAAGGCCGTGGGAAGGCGCAGGCCGACACGCTGCGGAAGGCGCGGACGGAGACGACCGCCAACCGGATCCTCTCCGGTGGGCGGACTGAGACCGTCCCCGCCACGGCGCTTCGCAAGGACGACGTCGTGATGGTGAAGGCCGGAGAATTCATCCCGTCCGACGGCGAAATCATCGAGGGCGTTGCCTCGGTTGACGAATCGGCGATCACCGGCGAATCGGCGCCCGTCATTCGCGAGTCGGGCGGCGATCGAACGGCCGTCACCGGCGGCACGCGCGTGCTGTCGGACTGGATCAAGATTCGAATCACCGCAGATCCGGGCCACACGTTCATCGATCGGATGATCGCGCTCGTGGAGGGCGCCGAGCGTCAAAAGACGCCGAACGAGATCGCCTTGAACATCCTGCTTGCCGGCCTGACGATCATCTTTCTCCTGGCCGTCGTGACGCTGCAGCCATTTGCGATCTACTCGGGTGCGCCGCAATCGGTGTTCGTGCTCGTCTCGCTGCTGGTCTGCCTGATTCCGACGACCATCGGCGGGCTGCTCTCGGCCATCGGCATCGCCGGCATGGATCGGCTGGTGCAGCGGAATGTGCTCGCGATGTCGGGCCGCGCCGTCGAGGCCGCCGGCGACGTGCACACGCTGCTGCTCGACAAGACCGGCACCATCACGCTCGGTAACCGGCAGGCGACCGAGTTCCTGCCGCTGCCGGGGGTCACCGAACAGGAGATCGCCGACGCGGCGCAGCTCTCGTCGCTCGCCGACGAGACGCCCGAAGGGCGCTCGATCGTCATCCTGGCCAAGGAGCGCTACGGACTTCGCGGGCGCGAGCTCGCCGCGTACAACGCCGTCTTCGTGCCCTTCACGGCGCAGACGCGGATGTCGGGCGTCGACCTCGATGGCCGGCAGGTTCGCAAGGGCGCCGCGGATGCGATCGAGCGGTACGTCACCGCCAGCGGCGGTTCCGCCGTACCGGAGCTGCGAGCCATCGTGGACCGCATCTCGCGGGCCGGCGGCACCCCGCTCGTCGTCGCCGATCGGGGCCGCTCGCTCGGCGTCATCCACTTGAAGGACATCGTCAAGGGCGGCATCCGCGACCGCTTCACGCAGCTGCGCGCAATGGGGATCAAGACCGTCATGATCACGGGCGACAACCCGCTGACTGCCGCGTCGATCGCGAACGAGGCGGGGGTGGACGACTTCCTCGCGGAGGCGACGCCGGAAGACAAGATGGCGTTGATCAAGAAGGAACAGAAGGAAGGGAAGCTGGTCGCGATGACCGGCGACGGCACCAACGACGCGCCGGCGCTCGCGCAGGCCGACGTGGGCGTGGCGATGAACACGGGCACGCAGGCGGCAAAGGAGGCCGGCAACATGGTGGATCTCGACTCGAGCCCCACCAAACTGCTCGACATCGTCGAGATCGGCAAGCAATTGCTGATGACGCGCGGGGCACTCACGACGTTCTCGATCGCGAACGACGTGGCGAAGTACTTCGCGATCATCCCGGCGATGTTCGCCGCCGCGTTCCCGGTCCTGATGACGCTGAACGTGATGGGGCTGAAGACGCCGCAGTCGGCGATTCTGTCCGCGGTCATCTTCAACGCGCTGATCATCGTCGCGCTGGTGCCGCTGGCGCTGCGGGGCATCCACTACCGAGCCATGAGCGCCGAGGCGCTGCTGCGCCGCAACCTTTTGATCTACGGCGCGGGCGGCATTGTCGTGCCGTTCATCGGGATCAAAATCATCGACGTCGTCATCACGGCGCTGCGTCTCGCGTAGAAAGAACGACCGGGCGAAGGCTTCGGCCGAACGAATACTATGAACATCACGAAGAACCTCGTCACCGCCGTCCTGATGACGATCGTCACGACACTGCTCCTTGGCGTAGCCTATCCGCTCGTCGTGACCGGCCTCGCGCAGGTGTTGTTTCCCGACAAGGCGAATGGCCAGCTGATCGAACGGAACGGCAAGATCGTCGGCTCGCGGATCATCGGACAGGCGTTCTCGTCACCCGGCTACTTCCGTTCCCGTCCGTCGGCCGCGGGCAGCGGTTACGATGCTGCGAACTCCGGCGGGACGAACCTCGGGCCGACGAACAAGAAGCTGATCGACGCGGTGAAGGCCGCCGTTGATACCGCGAAGAAAGAGAACCCGGCCGCCTCGGTGCCGGTCGATCTCGTGACGGCGTCGGCGTCGGGTCTCGATCCGCACATCTCGCCGGCCAACGCGGCGTTCCAGGTGCCGCGCGTGGCGCGGGAACGTGGTGTGCCCGAATCGGAGATCAAAAGCCTCGTGGACGCTCACACGCTGGGACGCCAGCTCGGATTCCTCGGCGAGCCGGTCGTGAACGTCCTCGAACTGAATCTGGCGTTGGATGACGCGCATCCGATGAAGCGATAGCGCCAGGCATGGCCCAGACGCCGCCGTCCTCCGCGGAGTCGATGCTGGCGCGCGTCAAGGAAGAAGGGCGCGCGCGGTTTCGTCTGTACATCGGCGCCGCGCCAGGCGTCGGTAAGACGTATCAGATGCTCGAGGACGCGCACGAGCTGAAGCGTCAGGGGCTCGACGTCGTCATCGGCTTCATCGAGGCGCACGGCCGAGCCGACACGCTGGCGCGGATCGGAGATTTGGAGCGCGTGCCGCTGCGCGAGATCGAGTACCGCGGCGTGACGCTGACGGAGATGGACCTGGCCGCCGTGAAAGCACGGCGTCCGCAGGTGGCCGTCGTCGACGAGCTCGCGCACACGAACGCGCCCGGATCGGCTCACCCAAAGCGGTACGAGGATGTGCTCGCACTGCTCGATGCCGGGATCAACGTCATCTCGGCCGTCAACATCCAGCACATCGAATCGTTGAACGACGCCATTGCCTCGACGACCGGTGTGCGCGTCCGCGAGACCCTTCCTGACTGGGTCCTGAAGCGCGCCGATGAGGTCGTGAACGTAGACGTGTCCGTCGAAACTCTCCGACAGCGGCTGCGGCAGGGAAAAATCTACGATGCCGCGAAGATCGAGCAGGCGCTCAGCAATTTTTTTCGCAAAGGCAATCTCACCGCATTGCGCGAGCTCGCCCTTCGGCAGCTCGCAACCGACCAGGCGGGCAAGGCCCTGGCGTACCGGGCTCGCGAAGGCCTCGAGCGTCCGGTCATTCCCGACAAGGTGATGGTCGCGATGGCGTCACGCGGAAGCGCTCGGACGCTGCTGCGCGCCGGCTCGCGAATGGCGGGGCGGCTGGCGACCGACTGGTACGCCGTGTATGTCGAGACGCCGAAGGAAGAGCCCGGCCGGATCAAGCCGCAGGACCACGTCGCGCTGAGCGACAACATCCGCTTTGCGAAGCAGCTGGGCGCGAACGTCGTGAAGCTCAAAGGCTCGCGTGTGGCCGACGCGCTGGTGGAGTTTGCCAGGCGGGAAGGGATCACGCACGTGATTTTTGGCCAGTCGGCGCGCTCGCGCTGGGATCTCCTCCTGCATGGGTCGATCGTCGACCGCTTCCTCCGCGACGTCCGCAACGCCACGGTCCAGATCGTCCCCGTTCGCGACGATGCCGAGGCCGAGGACGACGTGCTCGATGGGTGACGCGAGATGAAGCTCCGCACCAAGCTAGTGGTCGGGTATGCCGGGTTCGTTCTCGCGATCGGTGTGCTCGGCACGTGGAGTGCGCGGACGCTCAGTCAGATGAGCGCCGTGTCCGGCCGCATCATCGCGGAGAATTACGACTCGGTCGTTGCCGCCCAGGACATGAAGGAGAGCCTGGAGCGACAGGACTCCGCCGCGCTGTTCGACCTGCTTGGACAGAACGATCGCGCACGGCAACAAACCGCCCAACATCGTGACCGATTCAATGCGGCATTCGACAAGGCGGCGGGGAATATCACCGAGCGTGGCGAATCGGACACGATTCGCGCCATTCGGGACAGCCGCGACGAGTACTACCGCCGCTTCGACGCGTTTCTGGCAGCCTCGGGCGATCGCACTTCGCTGTACTTCCAATCGCTGGAACCGCAGTTCAACGCGGTCCGTGCCGAATGCGACGGCCTCCTCCGCCTGAATCAGGAAGCGATGCGCCGCAAGGCGGATGAAGCCTCACGCATCGCGCGGCGCTGGTTCTTCGTGACCCTCGCGCTCGCCCTCGCACTCATGGCGGCGGGTATTGCCGTCGAGATCGGCTTGTCCAACGCGATTCTCGGTCCTGTGCGTCAACTGACCGATGCGACGACGCGCATGGCCGGCGGCGATCTCGAAGCGACCGTTCCCGTTGGCTCGGCCGACGAGATCGGCACGCTGGCCGTCGGCTTCAATCGGATGGCGGAGCGGATCCGGGAGCTGAGGCGATCCGACCTCGGAAAACTGGTTGTGGCACAGCAGACGACGGAAGCGGCGATCGACTCTTTGTACGATCCGGTGCTCGTCACTGACAGCGATCGGTGTTTGACGCGCATCAACGCCGCCGCCGAACGATTGTTCGGCGCACGAGCGGATGTGATCGGCCATCCGATCGACGAAATCACCAGGGACAGCCGCATTGCGCACGCCGTCGCCGACGTCCTTCGCTCCGGCAGCCCCGTGGCGTCCGAGAGTCCGGCGGCGGTGGTCCCCTGGTCCGTCGGCGGCGCGCGCCGTGCGTTCCGCGTGCGATCGACGCCGATGCGGGACGCCGATGGGCGGCTCGTAGGCGCCGTCACGCTGCTCGAGGACATCACGCACCTGGCGGAGATCAGCCGTCTCAAGTCCGAGTTCATCGCCGACGCGTCGCATGAGCTGCGCACGCCGCTGACCAGCGTCCAGATGGGCATCCACCTG
Organism: Vicinamibacterales bacterium; assembly: GCA_036848175.1. Taxonomy (GTDB): domain Bacteria; phylum Acidobacteriota; class Vicinamibacteria; order Vicinamibacterales; family CAVVIG01; genus QHWF01. The sequence goes on from DAIUKO010000325.1 coordinate 6,118, forward strand.
CTGCTCGAAGACGCGTCGAGCACGCTCACCGAGAAACAGAAAGACATCCTGCAGGTGTGTCGCGACGATACGGCGCGACTCGATCGCCTGATGCGCGAGCTGCTCGATCTGTCGAAGCTCGAATCGGGCGAAGTGACGCCGGTGCGCACTCCGGTGCGCGCGGCGCCGCTGGTGCGTGACACGGTCGAAGGCCTTCGGCTGCAGGTCGAGGCGAAAGGCGTGGCACTGAACGTCGACGTTGCACCCGATCTCCCGCCGGTATTCGTCGATCGCGCACAGATCGAACGGGTCATCGGCAACCTCGTCACCAACGCCGCGCGTGCGACGCCGCAAGGCGGCACCATCACGGTCTCGGCGGCGCCGCGCGCCGGTGCCGTCGCAATCTCGGTCACCGACACCGGCGTCGGGATTCCGCGCGACTACCTCGCGAAGATCTTCGAGCCGTTCGTGCAGGTGCCTGACGGCACCGGGGGCGGCGCGGGGCTGGGTCTGACGATTTGCCGCCGGATCGTGGAAGCGCATGGCGGCGAGCTCAGCGTGCAGTCGGAAGTCGGCAGGGGATCGGCGTTCACGTTCACGGTACCGGTTGCGGAAGGGACGCAGTCATGAAGGTTCTGATCATCGACGACGAGCCGCACATCCGGCAGATGATGCGCCTGACGCTCGAAGCGTCAGGATACGACGTAGACGAGGCGGGCAGCGGCGAAGACGGGCTGACACGGCTTGGCGACGGCCGCGCCCACGACGTGGTCGTGCTCGATCAGAAGATGCCCGGCATCGACGGTCTCGAGACCTTGCGCCGAATCAGGACGCGCGCGGCCGACGCGCGCGTCGTGATGGTCACCGCCTTCGCATCCGTCGAGCTCGCCGTGGACGCGATGAAGCTCGGCGCGATGGATTTTCTCCGCAAGCCGATGACGCCGGAGATGCTGCGTGGCGCCGTCGCGGCCGCGCTGTCGAGTGCGCGCCAGACGCGACCGGCGCCGGCCGCCGGATCAGCCGCCAAGCCTGACATCCAAATCCTGACGCTGAATGGTTTTCAAATCATTCCACCCGCGGAACCGCGGGATCTTTCCACATCGCAACACATCTTTCGCGTGAAGCATTTCAAGGACGGTTCGGAAGCCACTGTGACCGTGGCGATCGACCCTGAAGCCGTGTCGCGCGTCGAGCGGCTGACGCGACGTCGATTGGAACCCGGCGGCGCGTTCTGGAGGGGGCAGGCCGAACGCTTACTGTCCGCGTATCTGTGGACCGAAGGCAAATTGCCGCCAGCAACGTTGACCGTCGACGATATCTCGCGCAAAGACCTGGACGTGGCGACAGATTGGAAAGCAGACTGAACGCAGTCGCATCCCGCATCGAAACGACAGGTCCGGCCAGGTCTAGGGCTTGTCGCGCTTGACCGGCTTCTGCGGTGGCGCGGCCGGCTTCTCGTAGATATCCACGACCGTCGGCCGCTTGCCCTCGGTCGAAAGGCCCGCCGCCAGCATGAGACGAGTCACCGCCTCGATCGTCGGTGGGTCCGGCCTCGGGAGCCGCCCGATATGGCCTTCGGCCGCGAACAGCGGCGTGATGCCTTGTTTGTTGGGTTGACTCCAGATCTGCGGATCGGCGCCATTGTCTGCCAGCAGTTTCACGACAAGCGGGTAGTTGTTGTACGCGGCGCCGTGCATCGCGGTGTCGCCGTTGTTGTCCACGGCATTGACGTCCGCGCCGAGGTCGAGCAGCATCTTCACCGCTTCCACCGCTTCGGGTTCCTCGCCGGCTTCTTCGAGCGGCTCGGTGGTTTCGAGGCCGGCCGCAACCATCAGCGGCGTCGTGTTGTTGAAGTTTGGCAGCAGCGGATCCGCGCCCAACTCCACGAGCAGGCGCATCAACGGCACGTCCGACCGATCTGCGGCGAAGAGGAATGGCGTCGCCCCCTCACTGCCGATGCGCGAGGACGTGTTGGGGACTTTCGGCGCGCCTTTGTCGAGGCGCAGATTGACGTTCGCGCCCCGCTTGACGATCTCGCGCACGAATTGAAGGCTCGTGATCCGTCCAGACCCGATCGGCGGAGGCTCGCTGACGTCGCTGGAATCCGGCTTTCGTACCCAGGTGAGCGTGTGCAGCGGCGTGAATCCTGTCCGCTGATCGTTTGGATCGGCGCCCGCGTCGACCAGCGCGATCGCGAGCTCGAAGTGACCGTTCTGCACCGCGAGCAGCAACGGGCTCGTGCCCTTACCGACCGGCTTGTACAGGGCGGGGCTTCCGGGCCCGCGCTCGCGGCGCTCGGTCGTCGCGGTCACATCGACGCCCGCGTCGAGAAACGCGCGCACCACGTCGATGTGCCCCTCGCGCACGGCAAAGAAGAACGCTGTGAATCCGGAATCGAGCGTCGTGTCGATGTCAGCTCCGGCGTCGATCAGTGCGCGGACGACAGCGGCGTGTCCCTCGGCGGCGGCCCACATCAGGGCGGTCTGCCCGCGTCGCTCACGCGCGTCGGGTCTGGCGCCGCGCGCCAGGAGCGCGTTCAGCGCCGCGAGATTTCCGAATCGTGCCGCCATCATGAGAACGGTCTCCCCGCTCTTCATCGTGGCGTTCGCATCGGCGCCGCCCTCCAGCAACACCTTCGCGATGGCGCCGCTGCCGGTCGAGCACGCCAGCGACAGCGGCGGCACGCCGTAGCGGTTCACGGCGTTGACGT
>DAIUKO010000326.1:0-6892 GCA_036848175.1 Vicinamibacterales bacterium
TTCGTCAACAGCGGCGCCGAGGCGATCGAGAACGCGGTGAAGATCGCGCGGCACGCCACCGGGCGGCCGGGCATCCTCTGCTTCGAGGACGGCTTTCACGGACGAACCCTGCTCACGCTGTCGCTCACGAGCAAGGTCGCGCCGTATAAGCTCGGCTTCGGCCCTTACATCGGCGACGTCCTCCGCGTGCCCTACGCCTACTGTTATCGCTGCGCGTATGCCCGATCGTTTCCCGACTGCACGATCGCCTGCGTCTCGGCCATCGAGGATCATTTCAAGCGGCACATGGATCCGCAGACGATCGCCGCCGCGGTCATCGAGCCGGTGCTCGGGGAGGGCGGCTTCGTGGTTCCGCCGCTCGGCTACCTCCGCGAGATCGCGGCGCTCTGCCGCGAGCACGGGATTCTGCTCGTCGCCGATGAAATCCAGACCGGATTCGGACGCACCGGCCGGATGTTCGCGTGCGAGCACGACGGTGTCGAGCCGGATCTCCTCGTCACTGCGAAGTCGCTCGCGGCCGGGCTTCCGCTCGCGGCGGTCGTCGGCCGTGCGGAGTTGATGGACAGTCCTGGCGTCGGCGGACTCGGCGGCACCTACGGCGGCAATCCGGTCGCGTGTGCGGCCGCCCATGCCGTGCTCGACGAGTTCGAGCGGGGCGATCTGCTGCGGCGCAGCGAAGCCATCGGCGTCCGCATCGAAGCGCGGGCCCGCGCATGGGCGCAGCAGTTCGCGATCGTCGGCGACGTCCGGCGCCGCGGTGCGATGGTCGGCGTCGAGCTCGTGCGCAATCGGGATACGCGCGAGCCCGCCAAGCACGAGACCGACGACGTCATCCGGCTGGCGTGCGAACGCGGCGTGCTCTTGATCGCGGCCGGCACGTTCGGCAACGTCGTCCGGTTCCTGACGCCGCTGACAATCTCCGACGACGAGCTCGACGAAGGCCTCGAGGTGATGACGGGCTGCCTGGCCGTCGCGTCAGCGGCCATCGCACAGCGCTGATCGCGTCGGCCGAAGACTCCCGCCGCGTCGGGCTTCAAACTTTGAAGGCGCCCGAAGCGCTCACGAGCCCGGTCTCGTAACAATTCCAGATTCGAATCGCGTAGTTGATCGGCGCGTGATCGGCGAGGAAGCCGGGCAGCGGCGTGCCGCCGCCCGACATCTGCAGCAGCCGCGACATCGTGTGCGCCTCGGCCGGCGACAGATGGACGGTCATCGTTTCGAGAAACAGCTTGTCCGTGCCACGCATCCCGAGATGCGCGTGACCGGCAGCGTCGATGAGCTCGAGCTCGCCGACGTGGCGGAAGACGAGGCCGAGCGGCACGTGCGTGACCAGATCGCTGTTGTTGCGAAAGCGCCGCACCGAGCATGGAATGCGCGCGCCGAACGCCGCATCGCCGACGCGCGGCGATCCAAACGTGTACAGGCCTTTGAGGCCGAGTTGATTCGACTGGTCGCTGCAGAGGTTCGCCGCGATCGTCGCCAGCGCCGCGCCCAGGCTGTGGCCGACGATCCAGAACGGTCGCGCCTGCTGCGCCTGGAGATCGGCGACGTAGATTGCGACGTCTTTCCACACCTCGCGGGTTGCCGCGAGAAATCCCGCGTGGACGAGGTTGAAGTGGCTGTCGAGGACCGGAAAGAACTGCGCATCCACGCCCCAGTCGATCACCGACGACCAGAAGACGTCGACCTGCGTCCCGCGGAACGCGAGTACGATCCATTCAGCGGTCGAGGCGACATAGGCCTGCGTGCTCGGATGGCCGTCGAAAGTCTTGATCGTGGCGCCCATGCCGGCGGCCGCGAAGTTCTTCTCGATGTCGGCAAAGCTCGAGTACGAGAGGAGCGCCGCATCCATCAGCCACCACGCATTGCGGAGATTCAGCGCGGTGTCGTTCGGCTGAAACGGATGATTCGCGACGTCCTCGAAGAACGTGTAGTTCTTGGCGGGTGGATTGAGCGCTTCGATCGTCGTCGGCGGCAGCGGCTTCGGCATCGTATGGGTTCTCGCAAGGCACAGTGGCCATGGTCATGCTAGCATCGCGAGCGTTTCGCATGCTGTTCGTATCCATGTCCCGCACCGCGGCGTTCGCGCTTGCGTTGACGGTAATGGCGGCGCCGTCGCGCGCCGAACCGCGTGCGATCGACCCGCAGCGTTCGACGTTGACGGTCTTCGTCTACAAATCCGGCGTGTTCTCGGCGTTCGCCGACGACCACGTCATCCGCGCGCCGATCGCCGCCGGATCGATCTCCACCGATGCACCGCTCGCGGTCGACGTCCGCGTCGAAGCAGGAAAGCTCGTTGTTCTCGATCCGAAACTGTCGGCCGACAAGCGCGCCGAGGTGCAAACGCGGATGCTCGGTCCGGAAGTGCTCGACACCGCCAGGTATTCCGAAATTGCCTTCAAGTCAACGTCGATCGAGGCAGCCGGCCCGGATCGATGGACAGTCACCGGCGAGGTGACCATTCACGGCAAGACGCGTCCGATCACGTTCGCGGTCGCCAGCAGGGACGGACACTATCGCGGCACGGTCGCGTTGAAGCAGCGTGACTTCGGAATTGAACCGATCAGCATCGGCGGCGGGACCGTGAAAGTGAAAGACGAGCTGAAAGTCGAGTTCGACGTCGTCGTGCGATAGGAGGATTCATGTCGCGGCGAACACGTTTCGTGCTGGCGGCCGTGACACTCGTCGTCATGGCGCGGCCGTCTGCAGACCAATCGCCGGCGATCGCCACGTCGGAATTCGTCTTCGAGTCGGCGCCCTTCGCGAGCGCGCACGCGTCGACGATCGTCGAAACGCGCAGCGATTTGCCGGCCCTGAAACGACCGCCGCACGAGTCCGTCGTCGCCGCGTGGTTTGGCGGCACGCGCGAAGGCGCCGACGATGTCGGCATCTGGCTGTCGCGGCACCTGGAGAAGAAGTGGACCGAGCCGACGGAGGTCGCCAACGGCGTTCAATCAGACGGATCGCGATATCCGTGCTGGAATCCGGTTCTGTACGCCGCGCCCGGCGGAGCGTTATCGCTCTTCTATAAAGTCGGTCCGAGTCCGCAGCGATGGTGGGGGATGGTTCGGACGTCGCACGATGGCGGACGAACGTGGTCGGAGGGAAAGCGTTTGGCGGACGGGATTCTCGGGCCGATCAAGAACAAACCGATCCGGCTCGTGGACGGGACGATCATCGGCGGGAGCAGTACGGAATCGCCGGAGCGTCCGAGCGCCTGGCGCGTGCACTTCGAGCGCAGCGCCGACGACGGGCGGACGTGGACGGCGATTGCGCCTCCGGCATCAGCGGACGGCCCCGCCATCGACGCGATCCAGCCGGCTATCCTGGTTCATGCCGACGGTCGCCTGCAGGCGATCGGCCGCACACGATCGCAGCGAATTTTCGAGACGTGGTCGGCCGATCGCGGCCGGACATGGACCGCCGTTGCGCTGACCGGTCTGCCGAATCCGAACGCCGGCATCGACGCCGTGACGCTTCGCGACGGCCGCCACCTGGTCGTCTACAACCACACGACCAGCGGTCGCACGCCGTTGAATGTGGCGGTCTCCCGCGACGGAAAGCGGTGGGACGCCGCGCTCGTTCTCGAACGCGAACCCGGCGAGTACTCCTATCCGGCGGTCATTCAAACCGGCGACGGCCTCGTGCACATCACGTACACGTGGAAGCGCCAACGCATCAAGCACGTCGCGATCGATCCCGCGAAGCTGGCGCCGGTTGCGATGTCCGAAGGGGCCTGGCCGGCGGCGCTTCGGTAGCGGGCAGCGTGGGACCAAGCTACCCGATCCACCAAGATGTTCAGTCACGTACAGTTTGGCGATTTCTGGCCACGGGCCAGGGGCAAGCTCGCGCAATCACAGGGAATTCCTCACACTGCGGACGGCACCAACCTTGCCTACACGTATGGGCATGATGACGCACAGCGACACTCACCACGCCGTTGAGACCGGACGCTCACTGCGGAAGGTCATGATCGTCGGCAACAATCCGCATCAACGCGTCCTGGAGACGGTTGCGAATACCGGGAGCTATGACGTCGTCATCGTCGAATCGACGGCGCGCGCCTACTCGGCTGTCAAACGAGTCGTGCCTACCCTCGTCGTGTTGTGCCTGGGTCTCGACGACCCGGAAGCCTGTCACGTCCTGTCGATGCTCAAGTTGGACAGCGCGACCTCCTGTATTCCGGTCGTGACGTATGCGATGGCGGTCGATGGGATCGATGAGATGACACCTGCGGTTGGCGAGGAAATCACGCTGGTCCTGAACTGAGGCTCGACGGACTCGACCGTGAGGACTGCCGTGAAACGCTCCATCGTCCGTGGTTCGATTGCCCGTCGTTGATCGTCACGCCCGCCCAGCCCATCAGTTTCTCAGCGCGAACGACACAAGCGAGTGTCCGGCGATGATGGCGACGTACTGCTTGCCATCCACTTCGTAGCTGATCGGACCATTCGCGATCTGACCGCCGAGACTCGCCTTCCATAACAGCGTTCCCGTACGCGCGTCGAGTGCGTGGAAGAACCCTTCGCGTCCGCCGGTGAACAGCAGATCCGAGCCGGTGGTGAGGATGCCGCTGTCGGACACGTCGAACTGCTCGAACTTCCACTTCGTTTCACCCGAGCGAGGGTCGATGGCGAGAACCGACCCATGTCCGACGGCGTCGGTCCAGTTGTTGATCGGGCTGCGACGTCCGACGCCGATCGCCGGCGCCCCCGGCACCGGCGTCAACACCGTGAAGCCGCCGCCGGAGAAATTCCTGCCCGGCTGATAGACCGACGTTTCCTTGCGATAGATCGTCGCGTAGCCTTCCCACGCCGACACGTAGAAGAGTTGTGTGCGCGGACTGTACGAAGGTGAGTACCAGTTGGTGCCACCCTGGTTGCCGGGCCACGTCGGCGATCCAGCGGGCTGCGGCGTTTGAATCGGCCGGCCGCGCTCGTCGAGCGCGCTGGCCCAATTCACTTTGACGAACGGGTTGCCCGAAAGGAATCGCCCGGTGGCGCGATCGAGCGCGTAGAAGAAGCCGTTGCGATTGGCCCACACCAGCAGCTTCGCGAGATTGTTTCCAGGGCCGCGCCAGTTCATGTCGACGAGCACCGGCACCTGCACCGAGTCGTAGTCGTACGGATCGTTCGGCGTGAACTGGAAATGCCAGCGGAGTTTGCCGGTATCGGCGTCGAGCGCGACCACCGAGTCGGTGTAGAGGTTGTCGCCGGGCCGTTGCTCGTTGTTCCAGTCGGGTCCGGGATTGCCGATGCCCCAGTAGGTGAGGTTGAACTCCGGATCGTAGGAACCGGTCACCCAGATGGAACCGCCGCCATTCTTCCATCCATCGTTTTTCCACGTCTCGTGACCCGGTTCGCCTGGCTCGGGAATCGTCTTGAAGCGCCACACTTCCTTTCCGGTCTTCGCGTCGAACGCGGCGATGAATCCGCGGATGCCGAACTCGCCGCCGCCGACGCCGACGATCACCTTGTCCTTCACGACGAGCGGCGCGTGCGTCACGGAGTACCCAAGCCTGGCTTCCGCGACCGGAACGTTCCAGATCGCACGTCCGCCTTTTGCATCGATGGCGATCAGCCGCGCGTCGAGGGTTCCCATGAAGAGCGTGTCGCCGAGGATCGCGAGCCCACGATTGTTCGATCCGCAGCAGACGCGCTGATCCGGCGACGGCGTGTGGCGATAGATCCAGAAGACGCGCCCGGTCTTGGCGTCGAGCGCGACAACGTCGTTCGGGCGCTGCGTCACGTACATGATGCCGTCGACGACGAGCGGCGTCGCCTGCCACGCGCCGATGACCTGCGTCTGCAGCACCCACTTCTGTTCGAGGTCCTTCACGTTGGCCGGCGTGATCTGATCGAGCGGGCTGTAGCGCTGGCTCATGTACGAGCCGGAGTAGGTCAGCCAGTTGCGCGGCTCGGAAGCGGCGCGCAACAGGCGATCGGACGTAACCTGCGCGTCAACGTGAAACGATGTGAGCGCAGCGACAGTCACCAGGACAGCAGCGCCTGCGGCCAGTGAAAAAAAGTCCCCCAGTTTCTTCATCACTGCCCCTTCAATGTGAGGAGGTATCCGACCAGATCCGCGAGCTCGTCGCCGTTGAACGTCTTCGCGAACGGCGGCATCGGTGATTTCGTGGCGATCTCGTACTCACGGAGATCGGCTTTCATCAACGACACCAGCTGCTCCCGTTCGTCGATCAATTGAACGCTGTAGGTGTCCTCGTTCAGGCGGCGGCCTCGGTACGTCCTGCCGTCACGGGTGACCGCACGTACCGGGCGGTTGATCGGCAGCATGGCGCTCGTCGGATCGACGAGCGATCGTTGCAGCGCCGCCGGCGATCGAATCGCCCCGATGTCGCTCAGGTCCGGCGCGACGCGCGGTCCCTTGCCGTTCACGCGATGACAGCTGCCGCAGCCGCCCTTCCCGTCGAAGAGCGCCTGGCCGCGCTGCGGATCGCCGACCTTCACCGCCGTCGCGCTGAGGTCGAATCCTGCCCGGATGAACGCGACGAGGCCGTTCAGCTCCGACGGCTGCAGTGCGAACGACGGCATGCCCGCGTCTGGCAGACCGGTTCGAATCACGCGGCCAAGGTCCTCGTCGGTGACCGCCTTCTTGAATTGCCCGCGGCGAAGATCGACGGTCGCGACGAGGTCGCCGTTCGGACCGTGACAGAGGGCGCACTGGCCGGCATAGAGGCGCGATCCCGCCTCGATATCCATCGCGCTGTACTGACCGGGATGATCCTGCGACGACACCTGGAGAGCGAGCGCGAAAACCACGTAGAAAATCACCATGATCGCGCCGAGTCTACGGGGATCCGATCCACTTCGCAACGCCGATCCCGAACAGCTCCGCGAGGCTCGCGACCGCCCGTCGATCCAATGGGAAG
>DAIUKO010000326.1:6992-8791 GCA_036848175.1 Vicinamibacterales bacterium
CTGTGTCCTCTGTGTCATCCGTTTGAGAGTTCGTTGACGATCCGGTCGAGGCCGCGCTACGCTTTCCACTCATGCAATCCAGGTGGATCCTGACCGCAGCCGCGTTGATATTCGTGGCTGTCGCAGGGGACGGCCTTCGAGCCGTCCCGCAGCCGCCGGAAGTCCCGCAGGACAAACCGCAGCTGCCGAAAAGCCAGATCCCGGACCTCGGGCGGCCCACGAGGGTCACCGACGAAGTGCCGCTCTTCGATTTCGACGGCTACTTCACCGGCAAATGGACGTTCGAATGGGACGCGCCCGACGGCGTTCTCGGTCCGGCCGGCACGATTAAAGGTTCGATTGTCTACAAGCACGTCGACGGTCCGTTTTTCGAAGCGGTGACGACGGCGACCGGACCCGGTGGTCCGATCACGATCAAGGAGTCGATCGCGTACCGCAAGGAAGGCAGGACCGCGGCGCGCTCGATTACCGACAGCCGCGGCTACTTGTATCAGCAGATTGCGTCGGTCGGCGGCGATCTCGGCGGCTACTTCAATCTCTATTACGACGGATCGCCGTTCACCCTGAAGGGCAAGACGATCCGCATCAAGAACGCGCTGCGCCTGACGGCGCCGCTTCGCTATCGCAACACGGTGACGGTGTCGACCGACGGCGGGCCGTTCGTCAACTACGGCAGCGCCTGGTTCGAGAAATCCGCCACAGGGAGCACCAAATGAATCGATCGTTCTTCGTCGTCTGCGGCTTCGTGATCGCGGCGGGTACCGCGCAGGCGGCTGGCGTCCCGGCCGAGCCGACGTTCACGAAAGACATCGCGCCGGTTCTGCAGCGCAGCTGCCAGAACTGTCACCGCCCGGACGGCGTGGCGCCGATGCCGCTCGTCACCTACGAGGACGTGCGGCCGTGGGCGCGCGCCATCAAGCAGCGGACCGGCGTCGGACCGCGGGCCGGCGTCATGCCGCCGTGGTACGTCGAGAAGAACATCGGGATTCAGCAGTTTCACAACGACCCGTCGCTGAGCGACGACGAGGTCGCGACGATTGCGAAGTGGGCGGACAACGGCGCGCCGCGCGGCAATCCGGCCGACATGCCGCCGCCGAGGCAGTGGCCCGACGGCCGCGCGTGGGCGATCGGCACGCCGGATCTGATCGTGAAGACCGAGGAGATGCTCGTGAAGGGCAGCGCGCCCGACTGGTGGGGCGAGATTCCGAGCGTCCCGACCGGTCTCACCGAGGATCGCTATGTCGCCGCGCTCGAGATCAAAGAGGTCAACGACGTCGACTCGCACGCCGGCAGCGGCCGCGCGACGGTCGGCGGCCGCTTCGTCTTCCACCACATGATCTGGCGGACGCAGGTGCTCAAAGGGGATGCGTCCGATCGCGAGCAGGATCCGCTCAGCATCTTCACCGACGAAGAGGCGGTCAACTGGCCCGTCCACGAAGTGGGCCGCAACGCCGACTTCTTCGATCCACGGTCAGCGCGCCTGCTGAAAGCCGGATCGAGCATCGTGTCCGACTCCGTGCATCTGCACGCGAACGGACGCGATACCAGGGCGCATCTGGAGATTGGCTTCAAGCTGATGCCGAAGGACTACAAGCCGACCTATAAGCGCGCCGTCTTCGGTCTCGGCAACGGCGTCGACATCGACATCAAGGCGATGGAGGCGAACCAGCAGCTCCACGCCTACACGGTGCTGCAGCAGCACACCAAGATCATTTCCTTCGAGCCGCACCTGCACGCGCCCGGTCAGCGGATGTGCCTCGAGGCGATCTGGGGCTACAACATCCAGACGCTCAACTGCG
>DAIUKO010000327.1:0-8719 GCA_036848175.1 Vicinamibacterales bacterium
CGACAAGCTCAGGATGAGCGGCAGCCAAGTCGTCATCAGCGACAAGCTCAGGATGAGCGGCAGCCAGGTCGTCACCAGCGACAAGCTCAGGATCCGCAGCACGACGCAGGTCCCCACTCGGCTGCAGCTTGCCGGGACACGCTCCTCGCTCGTGGTGAGCTTGTCGAACCACGAGCGAACGACAAGCGCCGAATCACTCGATGTCATCCGCGGAGCGAAGCTGCTGTTCGTCGGCGGCAAGGGCGGCGTCGGCAAGACGACGGTCTCGGCGGCGGCGGCGGTGCGGCTGGCGCGGGCGCATCCGGAACGGCGCATGTTGCTGCTGTCGACCGATCCGGCGCATTCGATCGCGGACGTTCTCGACGCGGCGACAACGATCGGCGACGCGCCGAGAGCGCTGCGCGGCGGTCCCGCGAACCTGTTCGTCCGCGAGCTCGACGCCGCGCGCGCGCTCGCGGCGCGGCGCGCAGATCTCGAAAAGGCGTTCGACGAGATTGCCGCGACCGTCGGCGCCGGGTCGATGGCCGGCGCGACTGGGAGCGCCGCGGAGGTGATCGATCTCGCCCCGCCCGGCATCGACGAGTTGTTCGGGATGCTCGAAGTCGTCCGGCTCATCGCATCGCCGCGCGGAGCCGACTCGCCAACCGAACCATTCGACGTCGTCATCGTCGACACCGCGCCGACCGGCCATGCCTTGCGGCTGCTCGAAATGCCAGAGGACGCGCGCGCGTGGGTCCAGGTGTTGATGCGCATGCTGCTCAAGTACAAGTCGCTCGTCCGGGCAGGACAGCTCGCGGCCGAACTGGTCGATGTCTCGAAGACGATCCGCGCGCTCCAGACGATGCTGCGCGATGCGGCGCAGACGCGCTTCCTCGTGGTCACGCGCGCGGCAGAAGTGCCCAGATTCGAAACCGAACGTCTGCTCGATCGCCTGCGGCGCCTGCGGCTGGCCACGCCGGCAGTCGTCGTGAACGCAATGACGCTCGCGCCGGGCCGCTGCGCGAGATGCCGCGCGACCGCCGCAGCGGAACGGCGTTCGCTCGGGGCGCTGCGCCGGCGCTGCGGCCAGCGCTCGCGCGAGTGCATAATCATCAAGACCGCGCTGGCGGCGCCGCCGCCGCGCGGCGTCCACGCGCTCGGTCTCTGGGCGGATCGATGGGTGATCGCTGACCGTTGATGGCGAAGGCTTCGATCGGCACGTACGTCTACTGCGTCATTGCGGCGCCGCGGCCGCCGCGGCTGGCGCGTGTGTCCGCCCGACTGCCCGGAGCCGGCCGCGTCCGGCTCCTCGATCTCGGGCGCGGCTTGTACCTCGCCGCCGCCGACGTGCCGCTCGCGCGCTACGGCGAGGCCGCGATCGAGCGCGGCTTGTCCGATCTCGAATGGGTCTCACGCACCGCGGTGGCCCACGAGGCGGTCGTCGAATCGTTCGTCGGTGCGTCGGCCGTGCTGCCGATGAAGCTGCTGACCATCTTCAACAACGACGAGCGCGCGATCGAACACGTCCGCGCCGACAGGTCGAGGATCGACGCGCTCGTCAAGCGCGTCGCGAATCACGACGAGTGGGGCGTCCGCGTGATGCTCGATCGCGCCCGCGCGGTGAAAGCGGCTGCGCCTCCGCGCAGGCGAAGCCCCCGCACGTCAGGTCTCGCCTACCTGTCGCGGAAGAAAGCTCAGCACGATGCGTCGATCGAGCTCGCCGAGCACGCGCGTGAAGCGGTTGCCACGGTCTACGATCGACTCGCGGCTCACGCGCGGGTCGCGCGCCGCCGGTTGCCGAGCGAATTGCCGGCGCAGGGCGGGCCGCTTCTCCTCGACGCCGCGTTTCTGGTGCCGCGAACGCGCCTGAAGAGATTCCGAGCGGCGGCCGTGCGTGAGGCGCGCGCGATGTCCCGTCACGGCTACGACCTGACGCTCACCGGTCCGTGGCCGCCCTACACATTCGTGCAGGATTGAGACGTTCACGAGGATGGCCAAACGAGATCGATCCACTGCCGACATCGTGCTCGACGCGCCGGACCTGACGCTGCTCGATGTCATCGACACATTGCTGAATCGAGGCGTCATGGCCGACGGCGATCTGACGCTTGGCGTCGCCGGCATCGATCTCGTCTACCTCCGGTTGTCGGCGATGCTTTGCGCCGTCGATCGGCTTCTGCCGGCGACGCTCGACGAGCCGAAGCGTCAGCCGCGTCGTCGCCCGCGCGGCGCGAAGCATCGGACGTGAAAAAGAAGCGCCAGTCATCGCGGCCGCGCCGGCGCGCCGCCGCACGCACGCCTGTCGCCGCGGCGCCGATCACGCCCGCGGATCTTCGTGAGCTGCGCAGCACGCTGCAGCGGCGGATGCAGGCGAGCACCTCCATCGCGGTCGGCAAGCAGCGGACTTCCGTGAAAGGCGCCGGCCGCCGCGCCGGCGCGCCGATGCGATGGAATCCCGAACCCGAAGACGTCCAGAAATCGGTCGCGCAGCTCGTGCTGACGATCGTCGAGTTCCTGCGGAAGCTGATGGAGCGTCAGGCAATCCGGCGCATGGAGCAGAAGACGCTGACGCGGAAGGAAGTGGAAGCCGTCGGAACCGCGTTGATGCTGCTCGAAGACACCATCCGTGACATCGGCGCCAAATTCGGCCTCACCCCTGAAGACCTCAATCTCGATCTGGGCCCGCTCGGCCGCTTGATGTAGAATCGCGTTTTTCGTGTAGTCAAAACTTTGCTTTTGACGAATGATGAACGCGATGAGACAACGGCTGACGGCGATGAGCGTTGGCATCCCGCTCCTGCTTCTTGGCGCGCCGCGCCTGTCGGCGCAAACCGCTGACCCTCCCGCGGCTCAGACCGCTGCGACCTCGGAGCAGGCGCGAATCGAGGAGCTCGAGCGGCGTCTGCGGGAGCTCGAATCGAGGCTGCGCGAACTGGAAGCGGCAGCCCCGAAACCACTTGAACCCGTGGCGCCGCCAGCGCTGCCGCCTCGCGAGGATCCGCCTGCCCAGCCGGCAGTGCCCTCGCTGGGGCCGCCCGTATCAAGCGATGAGACCGCGACGGCTTCGCGTACGGGCCCAATCTCGGGCTACATGGACTTTCATCTGAACAAGCCCGAACACGAGGATCCCGTTCTCGATTTCCATCGCTTCGTGCTCCTCTTCAATCACAGCTTCACCGATCGACTCCGATTCGTCGGCGAGCTCGAGCTCGAACACGCCTTCGTCAGCGGTCTCGAGCCTTCCGGCGAAGTGGAGCTCGAGCAGGCCTACCTCGATTTCAGGGTGAAGCCGGCTCTCAACTTCCGCGCCGGCATGCTGCTCGCGCCCGTCGGAATCATCAACGAGCGGCATGAGCCGCCGTCGTTCTTCGGCGTCGAGCGGCCCTTCGTCGACACGTTCATCATCCCGACGACGTGGTTCGATGCCGGCGCTGGTGTTCACGGGACGATCGGCAACGGCTGGCAGTACCGCGCGTACGTCATGCCGCCGCTCGACGCGACACGCATCACCGCCGAAGAGGGATTACAGGAAGCCACTCAAAAGGGATTCGAATCGAACGTCCGCAACGTCGCGGGAACCGGACGGCTGGAGTACGTCGGCTTCCCGGGACTCACCGCTGGCGCGAGCTTCTGGCGCGGCAAGACCAGCTTCAATTTTCCTCGCACCGATTCGCGTGTCGGCCTGCTCGAATTCGACGGCCGCTATCATGCCGGATGGTTCGGCGCGCGCGGCGAGTTCGCGCACGTCTTCATCGACGGCGCCGCCGAGCTGAACGATTTCCTGCAGCTCACGACCGGCGTCAATCCGAACATCGCGAGCGAAATGCGCGGCTTTTACATCGAGCCCTCGATCCGGCCGCTGCCGGGGATTCGCCTCGACGTGGGTGCGTTCCTTCGCTACGAGAACTTCGACACGCAATTCAAGATGCCGCCCGGCGTGCTCCCCTTGAAGCAGTTCGATCGCTCGGCATGGGTGATTGGAGGGTCGTACTATCCGGATCCCGACGTCGTCCTCAAGATCGACTATTCGATCATCCGCAACCGCAGCTCGCTGTTTCGAAGCGTCGACAGCCTCAACGTCGGCATCGGGTGGTGGTTCTGATGGCGACGACACTTCGCCGCCGAGCATCACTCGCCTGCGCGACCCTGTTCGTCGTGCTCGCGTCGCCGTCGAGCTTCTCTCAGGAACCAAACGTGGTTCGGGTCACCGCGGAGCGGTACACGTTCACGCCGTCGCACATCAAGGTGAAGCGCGGAACGATCGTCGAGCTCCGCCTGCGCAGCGAGGACACCAATCACGGCTTTCACATCGTTGGCTCGCCATTCAACGCGATCATCCCGAAACGCGGACGCGGCGAAGCGACCCTGGTATTTCGCGCCGACTCGGTCGGCCGCTACACGTTCGAATGCTCGAAGATGTGCGGCGCCGGCCACAACTTCATGCGCGGCACGCTGACCGTTGAGGAGTAGGTTCGTGAGAGCGAAGATTTCACACAGCGCTCGTGGTTCGACGGGCTCACCACGAGCGGCATCAGCCGGACGCGCGATCGGGTTGATGACGTTGGCGCTCATCGCGTGTCTCTGGATCGACGTCGCGGGCCAGAACGGCCGTCCGCTGCCTGGCGATCCGCTGCCGGGCATCACCGGGTCGGAGCTCGAAGAATTCAGGCTGGGTCTCGAGGACTTCACCGAGGTTGAAACGGTCGAAGACGGACTCGGTCCTGCGTTCAACGGATCGAGCTGCGCCGTCTGTCACAGCGTACCGGCGATCGGCGGCGCCGGCGTGGTTGCCGAAGTCAGGGCGGCGCGGCGCGACGAGCAGGGCGAGTTCGTCGAGCTGGTGCCGACGTCCGGTTCGCTCTTTCAGATCTTTTCAATCCCGTCTCACAAGTGCCAGCCGACGATTCCGCCGGAGGCCAATGTGATCGCGCGGCGCGTGCCGATTCCGTTGTTCGGCGCCGGTCTGGTCGAAGCGATTCCGGACGAGGCACTGACGGCGCTCGACGATGCGGACGACCGCGATCGGGACGGGATCAGCGGGCGGGCCGCGATCATCACCGACATCGCGACCGGCCACACGCGTGTCGGACGTTTCGGCTGGAAAGCTCAGCAAGCGACGCTGCTCGCCTTTGCCGGCGACGCCTACCGGAACGAGATGGGGATCACCAACGATCTGTTCCCCGACGAGCTCGCGTTCGGGATCTCGAGCCAGCAGATGAAGCTGTGCGATCGCATCCCCGACCCCGAAGACCGCGCGGATCCTCGCACGCGGCGCCGCGGCATCGACAACTTCGAAGCGTTCATGAAATTCCTCGCGCCGGCCGGGCGCGGCGCCGTCGATGAGTCGGTTCGCGCGGGCGAAGCGCTGTTCGGCGCGGCCGGGTGCGCGGCCTGTCACGTTCCATCGCTGGAGACGGGCCCGAGCTCGAATCCGCTCTTCAATCGAAAATCGGTCGCGCTCTTTTCCGACCTGCTCCTTCACGACGTCGGCACCGGCGACGGGATCCGTCAAGGCGCCGCGAGCCCGCTGGAGTTCAGGACGCCGGCGCTCTGGGGCCTGCGGTTGCGGCGGCCGCTCCTGCACGATGGAACGGCGGCGACGATCGAAGACGCCATCGGCCGCCACGGCAACGAAGCGGCGCAGGCTCGAGGCCGATTCCTGTCGCTGTCCGCCGATCAGCGCGCAATGCTGATCGCCTTCTTGAAATCACTGTGATGAGGATCAAGCGAGGGGCGGACTGGCGGGTCCGCGCCTACGAATGCACCGTTTCGACCAGGAGCTTCGACGCGGCGCGGGCGCCGATCGTGATACGGCGCTGATCCTTTCCGCGCAGCAGCACCGAATCGGCGGCGGCGTCGCGCGTCTCGACTTCGACGCACTCGCCCGGCTTGAGATCGTTGTTTTCGATGAAGCGGAGAAACGCCGGATCCTGATCGGCCACCCGGGTGACTTTCAGCGGCGTCCCGACAGGACACGTCAACAGGCTGTCGTGATCGGCCGACGTGATGGCCCCGTCCGGGTTGGGGATCGGATCGCCGTGCGGATCGTGCGTCGGCCGGCCGAGCATCTCGTCGATCCGTTCGATCAGCCGTTCGGACACGACGTGCTCGAGTTGTTCGGCCTCGTCGTGCACTTCGGCCCAGCTCATGCCCATCACCTTGACCAGGAACAGCTCCACGAGACGGTGACGTCGAAGCACCAGGCCCGCGAGCTTTTCGCCGGCGGCGGTCAGCCGCACGCCGCTGTACGGCTCGTACTCGGCGAGCCCTGATTCCGACAGCGCCTTCACCATCGTCGTCGCGGTGCCGGGCGTGACGCCGAGCGCGGTCGCCACCTGGCCCATCGACACCAGCCGTTGATCGCGCGGCAGCACCGACTGCCCCTGATAGATTGCCTTCAGGTAGTTCTCGACGGTGCTCGAGGGAAGCATGCAGACGTTATTATCGCGCATGCCCCTGCGCGATTCGATTTCGACGCCGGACGGGAAGCGGCGCTACGTGCGTACGCTGTTCGCGACGATTGCCGATCGCTACGACTTCATTACGGTCGTGCTGTCCTACGGACAGGATCGGCGATGGAAACGCCGGCTCGTGGAGCTGGCGTCACCCCGCGCCGGCGCGCACGCGCTCGACCTCGCCACGGGCACCGGGGATATCGCGTTTGCGCTGACCGTGCGCGGCGCGAACGTCGTCGGCCTCGACATCACCGCACGGATGATCGAGCTGGCGCGCGCGAAGATCGGTGGGGCGGACAAGGCGCTCGCCGTGCGGTTCGTGGTCGGCGACATGCTGGCGCTGCCGTTTCCCGACCGATCGTTCGACATCGTGACGACTGGCTACGGCCTGCGTAACGTGCCTAACCTCGCGCTCGCGATCCAAGAGATCCATCGCGTGCTGAAGCCCGGCGGACAGATGCTGTCCCTCGACTTCAATCGGCCGTCGAGCGCCGTCGTGCGCGCCGCGTACTTGATCTACTTGAACACGGTCGGCGCGACGCTCGGGTGGGCCCTTCACCGCGATCCCGATACGTACCGCTACATTCCGGCGTCGATCCGTCAGTATCCCGGCGCGGCGGCCGTGGTCCGCATGCTCGAAGAGCAGGGACTCAAGCCCGCGCGGTACTATCCGGTGCTCGGCGGTCTCATGGCCATCCATCATGCCGTCCGAGCTTGATACGTCGAAGTGGTCTGGCGAAGGGACCTTCACCCAGTTGTTGATCGATCGGCTGGGGATCCTCGACGCCATCGCCTTCATCCGTGTGGAAGACGCACCCGCAACCCGATCGGACGCCGACTACAACTTCATCAGCAACGAGATCTTCGTGGGGTTCGTGACGAGGGATCGGCAGCAGCGGTCGCTGCGGTTCGGTTTCCTGCCCAAGACGCGCACGATTACAGAAAAGGTGATCGACCTCGCCGGCCTCGAAAAGGCGCTGGTTGCGATCGACGGCGTCGGCCCGCCGGACTATTCCGATGCGGGAATGCTCCAATTTCTGCGTACCGAGCGCATCATCCCGCCCTACCAGACACGGGGGTACAAACTGGTCGAGCTCGTGCGAATTTATGAAATTGGAGCACAGCGACGTTCCTAATGCCCGGCTAGGGTCTGGCCGAAACTTAACGTGTGAGTATCGTTCCGTCCCTGCTCCAGGCCGTCATCCACGTGGATGGCGACGCCCTGGTCATGCACGCGGGCGACAAGCCATACATCGTATCGACAAAGGGACAGACCGATGTCGCGAGTCGCGGTCTGTCGCTCGATGCCATCAACGGCATCGTCAACCAGCTGCTTCCCGCGGAGTTCCGGGGCGCGCTCGATGAGTTCGGCGCCGTCCAGTACGAGCTGAAGGGGCTCGCACAGTTTCCCGACGAGCATTTCACCATCGTCGCGGCGCGCGGCGGCGATGACGTGTGGGTCGAGATCCGACGGCGTCGCGTGCCGGACGAAGATAAGGTTCCGGAAGAACTCTTTGCTGCGCCACCCGGCGCCGCGCTCCAGCCGGCTTCGGCGGCGTCAGTGTCGGTCGGCGATGACGACGTCGTGCCCATGGAGCTGCTCGAGGAGACGCCGCATGCGCGGCCCGTCGAGCAGGTGCAGGCTCACGCCGTCGACGAACGCGCAGCGGCGTCTGGCCAACGAGTCGACGAGAGCGATTTCGACGACCTGCGGCTCCCCGACGCGGCGCAGCTGTGGCCGAGCGACGAAGCCGCCGAACCAGAAATCACGGTGGACCTCGATTCGCCGGAGACCGAAGAGACGACGCCAGCCGAGGCCGAACCGGCGTACGTCGAGCCCGTCGCCTTCGAACTGCCCGAGCCGGTCGCGGCCGAAAAACCCGTGCCTGTCGCGATCGAACAGCCCGAACCCGTCGCGGTCGAAGAGCCGGCGCCGGTCGCGATCGAAGCATCAGCGCCGGTTGCAGTCGCACCGCCGGCGCCGATTGCATTCAAGCCGCCGGTGCAGATTCCAATCGAGCTACCAGCGCCAGTCGCGTTCAAACCGCCGGTGGACATTCCGATCGAGCCGGCAGCGCCGACGGCGTTCAAGCCTCCGGTGCTGATTCCGATCGGGCCGCCGGCGCCGATCGCATTCAAACCGCTGGTGGAGATTCCGATCGAGCCGCTCGCGCCGGCTGCGTTCAAGCCGCTCGTGGAGATTCCGGTCGAACCGCCAGCGCCGATCGCATTCAAACCGGTGGTGGAGATTCCGATCGAGCCGCTCGCGCCGGTTGCGTTCAAGC
>DAIUKO010000328.1:0-8473 GCA_036848175.1 Vicinamibacterales bacterium
CGACCGGCGTCCGCGCCTGGGCGCCGCCGTTGCCGTTGTTGAAGTTGTCGTTGTTGCCGGCGCCGTCGAGCATGTAGTTCGAGTTCTGCGTCGCCTGACCGTTGACGCGGATCGAGTCGGCGCCGAACGAGTCGACCGAGATGGTCGACGTGATGCCGGGCAGCAGGCTGAGGTATGACGTGAAGTTGCGATTGAGCGACGGCACGTCCTGCAGTTCCTGGGTCGGCACGCTGCCACCGAGCTGTTTGGAGGTGGTGTCGACGAGCGGCGATTCCGCCGTCACCGTCACCTGCTGCTCGATGCCGCCGACTTCGAGCTGAACTTCGATCGACACCGTCTTGCCGACTTCGACGCGCACGCCCTTGCGCTGATATTTCTTGAATCCGGAGAGCTCGGCGCTCAACTCGTACAAGCCCGGCGTGAGCGCGCTCATGAAGAACGAGCCGTCCGCGCCGCTCACCAGCTCGCGAAACTGACCCGACGCCTCGTTCTTCGCGACAATCGCCACGCCCGGCAGGACGGCGTCCTGGGCATCGACGACTTTTCCGCGCAACTCACCGGTGCCCTGCTGGGCGTGGGCCGTTCCGACCACGAGTAAGACTGCGGCTGTGACCAGAAAAGCGGATACAACTCGATTCATGAGCCCTCCACAGTGCGGATGTTTCGGACTTGCTTGCGCGATGTAAGCGAAGTGTGAGGGTTGTGATAACGCTCTTGTCTCGGGTTGTCAACGTGAGGAGATGAAAATCTTTATGCGACGCGAAGCTGAAGTGGGGCGCATCCAAATTCTTGTTGCGCACCACGGACGCCTGGCCGGAAAGGTCTACTGGTCAGACCAGTACGGGCCGCAGCATTCCGCCGTTAGAGAGGAATGTTGCCGTGCTTCTTCGGCGGATTCCTGTCGCGCTTGTTGTCGAGGTTTGCGAGCGCCTTGATGAGTTTCCTACGCGTTTCCCGCGGCTGGATGACCTCGTCCAGGAATCCGCGGCCGGCGGCGATGTAAGGATTCGCGAACTTGTCGCGGAACTCGGCGACTTTTTCCGACCGCGCCGCGACGGGGTCAGCGGCTGCCTCGATCTCGCGTTTGTAAAGAATGTTGACCGCCCCCTCTGGTCCCATCACCGCCAGTTCGGCGGTCGGCCACGCGTAATTGAAATCGGTCCGAATGTGCTTGCTCGCCATGACGCAGTACGCCCCGCCGTACGCCTTCCGCGTGATGACGGTCACCTTCGGCACCGTCGCCTCCGCAAAGGCGAACAGCAGCTTCGCGCCGTGCTTGATGATCCCGCCGTACTCCTGCGTCGTGCCGGGAAGGAAACCGGGCACGTCCTCGAAGGTGACGAGCGGAATGTTGAAGGCGTCACAGAAGCGGACGAACCGCGCCCCCTTCACCGACGCATTGATGTCGAGCGTGCCCGCCAGCACCGCCGGCTGGTTGGCGACAATGCCGACGGGACGGCCGTCGAGGCGCGCGAAGCCGACGAGGATATTCTTCGCGTAATGCTGATGGACCTCGAGGAAGTAGCCTTCGTCGACGACCGCGTGAATGACGTCGAGCATGTCGTAAGGCTGATTCGGCGCCGCCGGCACCAGTCGATCGAGCGCGTCGTCCTCGCGATCGGGTGAATCGTTGGTCGCCTGGCGCGGCGGATCGTCGAGGTTGTTCGACGGCATGAACGAGACCAGCTCGCGAACGAGCGCGAGACACTCGCGATCGTCCTCGACGGCGAAGTGCGCCACCCCGCTCGTCGCGTTGTGGGTCATCGCGCCGCCGAGCTCGTCCTTGCTCACGTCCTCGTGCGTCACCGTCTTGATCACGTCCGGACCGGTCACGAACATGTAGCTCGTGTTCTTGACCATGATCGTGAAGTCGGTGATCGCGGGCGAATAGACCGCGCCGCCGGCGCACGGTCCCATGATCGCGGAGATTTGCGGGATGACGCCCGACGCCAGCGTGTTGCGCAGGAAGATGTCCGCGTATCCCGCCAGCGACAGCACGCCTTCCTGGATGCGCGCGCCGCCCGAGTCGTTCAGCCCCACGATCGGCGCGCCGAGCTTCATCGCCAGATCCATGATCTTGACGATCTTCGCGGCGTTGGTCTCCGAGAGCGAGCCGCCGAACACCGTGAAGTCCTGCGCGAAGGCGAAGACCTGCCGTCCCTCGACGAGGCCGTGGCCGGCGATGACCCCATCACCGGGCACGATCTGATCGGCCATCCCGAAGTCGAGACAGCGATGGGTGACGAGCTTGTCGACTTCTTCGAAGCTGCCGGGGTCGAACAGGAGATCGATACGCTCGCGCGCGGTGAGCTTGCCGGCGGCGTGCTGGCGATCCAGGCGACTCTGGCCGCCGCCGAGTTCAGCGCGCCGCTCGAGGTCCGCGAGCGTCTCGTGTGGGTCCACTTACGCTTTCACCGCCTGCGCCTTCTCCCAGTCTTTCAGGAACTTCTCGAGACCGATGCTCGTGAGCGGATGATTGAACAACTGATCGATCAGCGCCGGCGGACAGGTGGCGATATCCGCGCCCATCCGCGCCGCTTCGACGACGTGGATCGGATGGCGGCAGCTGGCGACGAGGATTTCCGTCTTGAAGTCGTAGTTGCGGAAGATGTCGACGATGTCGCGAATCAGCTCCATGCCGTTGGTCGCGATGTCGTCGAGCCGTCCGACGAACGGGCTGACGAAGGTCGCGCCCGCTTTGGCGGCGAGCAGCGCCTGCGCCGGCGAGAAGCACAGCGTCACGTTGACGCGGATGCCTTCGCCCGACATCGCCTTGCACGCGCGGATGCCGTCCTTCGTCAGCGGCACCTTGACCACCATGTGGGCGTCGATCGCCGCGATGTCGTGCCCCTGGCGCATCATGCCGGCGTAGTCGGTCGAGGTGACTTCACCGCTGACCGGTCCCTTCACGATGCCGCAGATTTTCTTCAGGTTCTCGCGGAAGTCGCCGGGCTCCTTCGCGAGCAGCGACGGATTGGTGGTGACGCCGTCGAGGATGCCGAGTGCGGCGACGGCTTCGATGTCCTTGATGCTGCCGGTATCGACGAAGAGTTTCATGGCCTTTCCCTTTCTTCCCCGCTGAAATTTTAAATCATTCCCGCGCGGTTTCCTCGGCGCGATTCGATTCGCCGCTGACGTTGCCGGCTTTATCGACCGCTTTCACGACGTACACGAACGTCACACCCGACTTGACGTCGTCGTGAAAGCGCGGGTCCTGAATCGGCGAGTCGGTCATCGGTTGGAGCGGACCGCCGGCCACGCTACGCCACACGAAGTAGCCGGCGAGATCCTTCTCGGTGTTCCCGTCCCAGATCAAATTGATCGCGCCTTCCGAAGCCAGGGCCTGGAGATTCTTGGGCGCCGCCGGCGGAAACGTATCGGTGAGCGTCGTGCAATCCGGCGGCGCCGGGTCGCTTTCAATCGCGAGCCCGCCGATGGTCTCGACGGTCCGAACGGTGTAGCAGCGCGTCTCGCCCCACGTTATCCGCGGGTCGTCGAAGGACGGCGTAGCGATGGCGGTCGCCGTCAGCTTCACCGACGAACCGGCCGGTTCTGTCGACGAGTCGGTCGCGTGCTGCGCGACGTCGTAGACGTTGTACGCGATCGAGGGTATCGACACCCCGACCGGTTTCGACGGCAGGAACTCGTCGCTGTCCGAGACCTGAACCACACTGCTCGCTGTCACCGGCGGCCACGTGATGGTGACCGATTTCTCGTCGTACTTCAGCGTCGGTTGCCCGGGCGGCGGAGGCGGCGGCACGAGCGGGACCGAGACGCGTTTCGACAGCGCTCCTTTGCGGCCGCGCCTCGAGATCCCCACGCCGACATACGTCCGTGCGGGCACGCCGGCCGGTCCGAGCAGCGGGCCTCGCGCCTCGCCATCATCGGTGTTGGCCTTGCGGCGCGCGGATTTGTCGGCGGCTGGATCGAACGCGATGATCGCCTCGCGCGTCAATTCCTCGGCGACGTGCGCGACAGAGCCCTGATCCAGGCCTTGGCCCTCCGGCGGCTCGACGATCGCGTCCGGGTCGTCGGGCTCGACGGCTTGATCGGGATCGCGCGGCGCCTTCACGGTGACCGTCCCAACCTTCGCACCGTGCTTCACAATCTGATCGTCGGTCATCGCGCCGGAGGCTGTGATGGCGTAGACGTCTACGCGTTCCACGTTCGCCGGCCGCGTGCCGTCCGTGTTGGCGACCGGCACCGTGAACTGCACGTCGACCGTGGAGCCGCGGCGCTCGGCGACGATGTTGGCCGGCGCCGCGGGAAGCTTGACGAGCGGCGGCAGCGGCGGTCCTGACTTGCCGCAACCGGTCATGACGCCGATGGCACCGGCCAGGATCGCCGCACGGCGGCGTGTCACAGGATGTACCGGGACAGATCTTCGTTCTTGACGATGTCGGCGAGCATCTTCGTCACGTAGGCGTCGTCGATCGTCACGGTCTTCGTGGCCAGATCGGGGCCCTCGAATGAGATTTCGTCGAGCAGTTTCTCCATCACCGTATGGAGACGGCGCGCGCCGATGTTCTCGGTGCGCTCGTTGACGATCGTCGCGAAATCGGCGATGCGATGAATCGCGTCGTCGGTAAATGTCAGCGTGATGCCTTCGGTATCCATCAACGCCAGGTACTGCTTGATGAGCGCGCTGCGCGGCTCGGTGAGAATCCGCACGAACTCGTCTTTGCCGAGCGGCTCCAGCTCGACGCGAATCGGGAAGCGCCCCTGCAGCTCGGGAATGAGATCCGACGGCTTCGAAACGTGAAACGCGCCGGCGCCGATGAAGAGGATGTGATCGGTCTTGACCATCCCGTATTTGGTGTTGACGGTAGTGCCCTCGACAATCGGCAGGATGTCGCGCTGCACGCCCTCGCGGCTGACATCGGGACCGTGGCTGCCTTCGCGTCCCGCGATCTTGTCGATCTCGTCGATGAAAATGATGCCGGCCTGCTCGACGCGCTCGACCGCGGTGCGCGCCACGCTGTCCATGTCGATCAGCTTCTGCTCTTCCTCCTGCTTGAAGTACTCCAGCGCTTCGGGCACCTTCAGCTTCCGCTTCTTGGTTTTGCCCTGGAAGAGCCCGGGCAGCATGTCTTTCAGATTGATGTCCACTTCCTCGACCGATGAACCGGCGATGATCTCGAACGACGGAAACGATTTCTCGCGCACGTCGATTTCGACGACGCGCGCGTCGAGGCGGCCGGAGCGCAGCTGCTCGCGGAAGCGCTCGCGCGTCTGCTGCTGCTGGTCGCGCACGGTCACCGGATCTTCATCCGGCGCGATCGAGCGCGAGGGGGGCAGCAGAATATCGAGCAGCCGATCTTCGGCGTTCTGGCCCGCCTTCGAGCGGACCTCCTCGAGCCGTTCGCCGCGGACCATCTCGACGCCGAGCTCGACCAGATCGCGCACCATCGACTCGACGTCGCGGCCGACGTAGCCGACTTCGGTGAACTTCGACGCTTCGACCTTGATGAATGGCGACTGCGCGAGCCGCGCCAGACGGCGCGCGATCTCGGTCTTGCCGACGCCGGTCGGCCCGATCATCAGGATGTTCTTCGGCGCGATTTCCTCGGCGAGCTCCGGCGACAGCTTCTGCCGCCGCATGCGATTGCGCAGCGCGATCGCGACCGCGCGCTTCGCCGCCGCTTGCCCGATCACGTACTTGTCCAGCTCGGCGACGATCTGACGCGGCGTCAGCGAATCGGCCGAAGTCTGCGTCGATTCCGGAAGAAAGATAGGCACAAGCGAACCGTTTCAGCCTCTACAGCTCTTCGATGGTGAGGCTCGTGTTGGTGTAGATGCAGATTTCGGCGGCGATCGTCATCGCCTTCTCGGCGATCGCCCGCGCGTCGAGTTGGGTGTTGCCGGCGAGCGCCTTGGCGGCGGCCAGCGCGAAAGGTCCGCCCGATCCAATCGCCACGATCCCGTCGTCGGGTTCAATGAGGTCGCCGGTGCCCGAGAGCAGGAACGTCGAGGTCTTGTCCAGGACGACGAGCATCGCTTCGAGGCGCCGCAGGATGCGATCCGTCCGCCAGTCTTTCGCGAGCTCGACCGCTGAGCGCTCGAGATTGCCGCGATATTGCTCGAGTTTGGATTCTAACCGCGCGAACAGCGCGAACGAATCGGCGGCCGATCCGGCAAAGCCGGCGAGGATCTTGTCGTTGTAGAGCCGTCGAATCTTCCGGGCGCCCTGCTTCACCACGGTCTGCCCGAATGTGACCTGTCCGTCGCCGGCCATCACCGCGCGGTCACCGTGTCGGACCGCGAGGATCGTTGTACTGTGAAACATCGATTTTTCTGACTGTATCGGCCGCGGATCGGGGTGTCAAGAAAACGGGACGGTCGCTGCCAACGGGGGACAGCGCGCCGGTTTTCGTACGTGCAATTTCACAAAAACGGGCCGATACTTATGGCAATCGTATGGCAGCCGGGTTGCTCCCATCCATGATTGAGGTTCTGCCATGAAGCGAGATGTTTTGATGTGGCTCGGCGTCGCGGCGGTCGCGGCGTGGGTCGCGGCCTCGCCAGCGGCCGCACAAGATCGAGCGACCGCCACACCATCGTCGGGTGGTGGCGGCGGCGCGGCGGCGTCAGCGCCGAGCGGCGGTGGCGGCGGCGGCAGCACGAGCAGCAACAGCGGCGGTGGCGGCGGCGGCGAACGCGCCGGCGCGACTCCCGGCAGTTTCGGCGGCGGCAATCGCGGCGAGGCCGGCGGCCACGGCGGCGCAACCGGCGGCAGCGGCATCGCGATGCCGCGCGGCGATCATTCGGTCGGGCATTACAGCGACAGCTCGGCCGGCCGCAGCAACGCCGCGGGCGGTCGCCGCGGCGAAGGCGATCGCGAGGGTGTGCCCGAGTTCAGCCGGCCGCGCGACGGTGCGCCGGCTGTCGGAACCGCAGTGCCGCGTCCCGCCGGTTCGATTCCGCCGACCAAAGGCGGATCGAACATCGTCATCGTCCCAGGCGGTTACTACGGCGGTTATTACGGCTACGGGTATCCGTACAGCGGATACTACGGCAGCTTCTACGGTGGTTATTACGACCCGTTCTACGACCCATGGTACGGCGGCTACTACTCGCCGTACGGCACCTACGGCAGCTCCGGCACCTACGGGCAGTCGTCGTATTCGGGCGGCATTGACGACGGCGCGCTGCGGTTGAAGATCAAGCCGCGCGAAGCCGAGGTGTATGTCGACGGCTATTACGTCGGCGTCGTCGATGAATTCGATGGCATGTTCCAACGCCTGCACATCGAGCCGGGCGCGCATCGCGTCGAAGTGCGCGCGAGCGGCTACGAGACGCTCGTCTTCGAAGTGAAGATCTCGCCGGAGCACACGACAACGTACCAGGGGGATCTGAAGAAGGTTCAGTGAGCCTTCGCGCGATCGCGGCCGTCTCGGGCATTTACGACGCGCTTGTGGGCGTGGCGATGCTGGCGGGGCGGCCGCTCCTCTCTCAGCTGTTCGGCGTTCCTCTCCCCGAGCCACCGATTCACGCGGACCTCAATGGCGTCTTCCTGCTGGCTGTGGCCGCAGGCTATCTGATCCCGTACCGCGAGCCGCAGTCGGCTGGCGGGCGTTCGTATCTGTGGGTGATGGGGCCGCTGCTGAAGGGCGGCGGTGCGCTCGCCTTCGTGCTCGATCACTTTCTTCGCGGCTCGCCGGCGTCGTTTCTGCTGTTCGCGGCGAGCGATGGCACGCTCGCGATTCTGACGTTCTGGGCGCTCGTCCGCCAGCCTCAGCCCGCGCCTCTCGGACCGGTCACTTCGTCAAGAGCTCGCGCGTGATCGGATAGTCGCCGATGCGGACCCACTGCGTGGATCCGTACTTCGCGAACAGCTCGATCTTGGCGTCGACGAAATGGCTGTTTTTCAGCATCTCCTGCCGCGATTGATCAGCACCGGTATACCCGAGGTTCGACTTGATCGTGATCGGCGGGCTGGTCGCCCCTGGCGGGAGTCCTTCCGCGCCGGCGACCGTCACGAGTGCGCTGCCCCACTCGTCGGGCTCGCTGACGCGGCGGAACAGCGAATTGATTTGCAGCATCCTCAGTTTCTGATCCGACGCGTTGGTCACTTGCACGGTGACCGATGGGACGAGCTTGTTCTGGCCGTTGACGATCCCCGCGTCGTACCAACCGGTGTTGACAACGTCGATCTTCAGGCCCTTGGTGAGGTCAACTTTCGGATCGCAGGCGGCGGCAATCAGCGCGATCAGTACGAGAACCAACCTACGGCGGCGCATGCGCCGCCTATTCTACATTGCGGATTGAGGATTGCGGATTGCGGATTTATTGGCGATTGTTGATTGGGTGGTGGTCGATCGCGGATTGCGGATTGAATGCAGGATCGCTGATCGGTGCACCACTCAACACTCTTGAGAAACAACGCGGACCGATCAAATCCAGTCTGGATGCTGATGCATTGGCGATTGTTGATTGGGTGGTGGTCGATCGCGGATTGCGGATTGAATGCAGG
>DAIUKO010000328.1:8573-8641 GCA_036848175.1 Vicinamibacterales bacterium
ATCGCTGATCGGTGCACCACTCAACACTCTTGAGAAACAACGCGGACCGATCACGTCCAGCCTGCGGA
>DAIUKO010000329.1:0-8633 GCA_036848175.1 Vicinamibacterales bacterium
ACAAGGAGCTCGTGTCGATCGTCGCGAAGGTGGTGAAGGACGTCGCGAAGATTCCCGTCTGGGCGAAGCTCACGCCCTCGACCACCGACATCGTCGTCGAAGCGCGCGGCGCGTTCCTCGGCGGCGCCGACGCGATCTCCTCGTCGAACACGTTCACGTCGCTGCCGCTCATCGATCAGGACACGCTCGAATTCGAGGTTCACGTCGACGGCCTGGTCTCGACCGGCGGCCTCGGCGGTCCGGCGATTCTGCCGCTGTCGCTTGCGAAGATGTCGCAGCTCACGCAGGCATTTCCCGATAAGAGCTTCTCGGGCATCGGCGGCATCTCGACGTTCGAGCACGCGCTGAACTATTTCCTTCTCGGCTGCGGCACCGTGCAGATCTGCACCGCGGCGATGCTCGATCACGCCATCGGCCCCAACGTCATCCGCGATCTGAATCAGGGACTGACGCGCTTCCTCGAGCGGCACGCCGGCAAGGGCTGGACGGGCGTCGACGATCTCATCGGCCTCCGCCGCGACCGCGTCGTCGCGCAATCGAAGATCCGCCGGCCGGACGAGAAGGACTATCGGGGCGGATACGATGCTGAGGGCTACGCGTCGACGGAGGAGTCACGGCAGGCGATGGAGCCAAACGGCGTCGTAAAGCGGTGACTTCGCGCCCGCGACGGTCGCAATGACGGCGGACCGCGAATGCATCAGCGGCAGATCGAGCGCGTGCATCGCCTCGGCGATGAGCGGCCTCGGCTCGTTGTGCAGCAGAACGCCTCCGGGCGCCAGCATCGCGACGATGTTGGTGATGGCGAGCAGCAGATCGCGATCGGACAGATACGGAAACACGTTGGTGATGACGGCCAGATCGAAGCGCTCGTCGAGCCGTTCGACAACGATGTCCGCGGTCGTTGCTTCGATGGCGTCGGTCACGCCTGCCGCGACCTCGATCGATTTCGTCAGATGTCCGGGCGCGTCGCCGGCCAACCGACGCTCGACACCGACAGTTCTGCCGACCCTGGCGAAGTACTCGCGATAGTCCGCGGTGAAGCGCAGACCGTCGCGCTCGGCAACGCTGCTGATCAGTGAGAGTCGCGGACGCGTCGTACGTGCCCGCGCGATCCACTCGGTCACGCGCGGGTTGATGTCGAGCGCGCGAACGCGCAGCGCGGCGCGGTCGGCCATGCCGAGGCCGGTGAGCGCGTCGATGATCGCGAAGGGCTGCCAGCTCTGTGGATCGCCGACGCTGACGAGACCGGTTCGCGGCGCGAGATCGAGGCCGGGACCGACGATGAGGACTCGGCGGATGCGCCGCTCGGGCTCGAGCGCGTGCAGCGACGCGAGCCCGAGATAGACGACGTAGCCCGCTTCGACCGACGTGTCCGTGCTCAGCCCGCGACGCTGATACGCGTCCGCGGCCGCGGCAAACTCTTTCTCGTACAGCGACCGCATGGCTCGCGCGTACTGCTCGGCGAGCAATCGCGGCAGCGGCGTGCCGTCGGCACGCTCGCGTTCGATGAGATCGCGAAAATAGAGGAGCCGCGCGTCAGCCGTCGCGCCGTTGCGAAGTGAAGCCGCCAATGCGTCGAAGCGAGCCTGGACGGCCGACGGAATGGCCGCGTGCTCAGTGAACGACTGCGCGCTCGCCGCCGGCTCAATCGGTGGCAGTCTGGTGAACGCCGACGACTGCAGGACGTAATAGACCAGCGCGTCGAGGTCGCCATCGCGCACCCGCGCGCGATCGCGCGCGCGGACCTCGGCGAGGTAGCGCGGAAACGACGCGCGGTCGAGGCCTCGCTCGCCGATCATCGACTGGATCGGCGGAGCGAGGTCGGACCAGGCAATCTCGTGCGGCGCCGATGCGGCTGCCGCAACGAGTGCGACGACGAGAAGGGCCAGCCGTCTCAGAACAACAACTTCACGGCAAGTTGTCCGTATCGCGGGAAATTCGACTGCCGCACGACCGTTCGATCGATCGTGCCGAAGAGCGAGTTGGTCGGGTTGTTCTCGTACTGACGTTCGTCGTACACGACCTGGTTCAACACGTTGTACAACTCGATGCGAATCTGCAGCCGCGCGCTTCCCGTCAGCTGAGTCGTCTTCGCGAAATTGATGTCGAACTGATAAAACGGCGGCCGACGGATGTTGTTGTCGCGGAAGTTCACGAACGCGCCGCTGTAATTCGGCTTGATGATGAAGTTCGGCTCGGTGCAGCCGGCGGCGACCGAATAGCCAAGCATCGTGACGACGCCCGTATCGCTCATCTGCGCGACGCAGTTCTGAACCGCACGGATGACCGGCGCGCCGAAATCGACGTTGTTGATCGTGGCATCCTTCACGGAGATGACGTTCTGCGGGAGGCCCCACGGACGTCCGCTGTTGAACAGCCACATTCCAGCCACTTCCCAGCCGCCGACGATCCCGTTGACGACGGGACTCGACGACGAGAGGAACGCCTGCTCGCGGCCAAAGGGCAGGTGGTACACGCCCGAAATCGTCACCCGGTGCCGCCGGTCGGCCTCGAACGCCGACTTCTGCACGAGGCGATCGACCTCGGTGATGAGCGGGTTGACGTTGTTGTTGCCGCCGATGTCATTGCCGCCGCCGTTCTCCTCGATCATCTTCGACAACGTGTAGTTGCCGGAGAGCGTGAGACCGGTGGACACCCGCTTGTTGATCACGAACTGCGCCGAGTTGTACCAGATGTGGCCGTCGTTACGGTCGAACATCGTGATGCTGCCGAACTGCGGGAACGGGCGACTGAGCTCGTAGCGCGACAGCGTCGGGCTCGTGAACCGCGACGTGCCCTCGAAGCCGGGCACCTGATAGAACGGATTGGCGATCAGCTCGTTGCAGATCGCGACGTTTCCGCCTTTGGTCGGATCGCATCGATCGCGAAGCGACAGTGGCGGTTCGTTGAACCCTCCCCAGCGGTTTTGCTCCCGTACGGTGCGGCTGCCGACGTAGGACACTTCCACCGTCGTCCGCCACGGCAGCTGGCGCTGCGCGCCGGCCGAGAACTGGTGCACGTACGGGTTCACCATGTTGGTGTTCGAGAAGCTCACACTCCGGCCGAGGAATGTCTCCAGACCGAGCGATGAGCCTGGCGCTTGCGAAATTCCCTGTGAGAACGGATTGGACAACGGAAACGTCGACGTCCGATCGCCGTCGAGCGACGTGATCAGCGGCGTCTGAATGCCAAATCCGTTCGACGCCGAAATGCCGACGAGGTTCACGTAGTACAGGCCGTAGCCGCCGCGCACGACGGTCTTGTCGCCGAACAAGTACGCGAACCCGGCGCGCGGCTGGATGTTGTTCTTGTCCCGCTGGTACGGATACATCGGGTTGCCGCTTACGTCGACGAAGCCGAGGCCGCCGCGTACCTGATAACCGGGGAACTGCTGCTGATTGATCCGCGATGACACGGGGTTGACCGTCTGGGTGTCGAAGTCATAGTTGAGCCGGTCGTCTTGTTCGAAGACCGGCGTGTTGAAGTCCCAGCGCACGCCGAGATTCAGCGTCAACCGATCCGTCACCTTCCAGTCGTCCTGGACCCAGGGCGCGAAGTAGTTCCACCGGAACGTCGGGTAGAAGTTGTTGTCGATGGCGCCGAACGCCGTCGCCCCGAGCAGGAACGAGGCGATCGAGTTGCCGCTGAGCGCGTCGGCTGAATTGAAGACGCGCTGCGTGAACCGGCGATCGAACGTGAGCACGAAGAGGTTGGTATTGATCTCGCGCGTGTACCACGTCATCCGCATGTCGAGGCCGCCGCGCACGCCGTGCGTCCCCTTCAGCCACGAGAAGTTCGGCTGCAGGCTGAAGCCGGTGGTCGTCTCGCTGTTGCGGCTGTTCCGTCCGAGATTCTGGTATTCGACGGTCCCGCCGGTCGTGGCGCCGACGCCCGTCGGTGCGCTCGCCGTCGTCACGAAATTCAGGCGCGGAAACACTTTGTTCGGCAACTGATTGACGAAGGATGAGGGGAAGCCGAGCTCGGCGGGATTGAAATTCAGTCCGGGATCGGAGCGTGCCAGCTCGAGGTACTGATTCAATCCGGCGCGGATGTTCACGATCAGCGACGAGTTCACCGTCCGCACCCAGTCGGCGACGCCGGTGTGATTGATGCGCCAGAGCGGCAACTGACCGTCCTGCGCCGGTCCGCTCAGGATCCCGTTCGTGCTGCGCTGCTCGGTGCGCTTGTTGTACGCGTAGCGCACGAACATCTTGGTTTTTTCGCTGATGTTCTGATCGACTTTCGTCGCCATGTTCCGGAAGGTGTCGTAGGCGAGGTTCGGTGCGAAGACGTAGTTGTTGCGCCACGGATCGCTGCCGGCCGGCGCCGCGGCGTTGGGCTGCAGGAAGTACTGCGTGAACTTCTGCGCCATCGGGTCGATCCGGTTGGCCGGGATCTGATTGTTCGGGAACGGATCGCGCACCCACTGCCCGTTCTCGAGCCGCCCGCTCGCCGGATCGTAGATGGTAATCAGGCGCCCCTGCGCGTCGCGCAGGTTGCTGAAGTCGCCGCGGAGCTGCGCCGCGTCGGGCACCGTGTAGGTCGCCGGGTTCGGCGTCGCCTCCTTGTAGCCTTCGTAATTGAACATGAAGAAGGTCTTGTTCCGGCCGTCGTAGCCGGGGATCTTCACGGGGCCGTCTATCTGAAATCCGTACTGATCGAGCTTGTGATTCGGTTTGTCACGGTTGTTGACCTTGAAGAAGTACTCGTTCGAATCGAGCCACTTGCGCCGCGCGAACTCATAGACGCTGCCGTGGAAGTTGTTCGTGCCCGACTTCAGCGACACGTTGACCACGCCGCCCGCGGTGCGGCCGTACTGCGCGTCGTAGGTGTTGGTGACGATCTTGAATTCCTGTACCGCGTCCACCGGCGGCACGTAGGCGATGTTGTTGCCGCCCTGGATCGAGTTGTTCGGGGCGCCGTCGAGCAGGAACTCGTTGTTGCGGTTCTGGCCGCCGTTGATCGACCAGTCCGCAATCGCGCCGTTGTCGAACGGACGCTGATAGATCGCCGGTCCGTTGTAGGTGATGCCGGGGGCGAGGTACGAGAGCATGAACGGATTGCGCGCGTTGAGCGGCAGCTCGGTGACGCGCAGGTTGTCGATCACCATCCCGCGATCCGCCTTCGACACCTCCAGCAGCGGCGACTCTCCCGTCACCGTCACGGTCTCGGCCACCGATCCGAGCTGCAGCGTGATGTTCAGCGCCATCGTCTGACCGACTTCGAGCGGCACGCCGTCCTGCGCGTACTTCCGGAACCCTTGCAGCTCGGCGCTGATGTTGTAGGTGCCGGGCCGCAGGAACGGCAGCGTGTAGACGCCTTCAGTGCTGGTGATCGCGGTCGCCACTTCATTGGTGCGCGGGTTGGTGGCCGTGACGGTCACGCCCGGCATGGCAAGGCCGTCAGGATCGGTGACGCGGCCGGTGACCGTGGCGCGGAACTCCTGGGCGGTTGCAGCGGTGGCCGTGACGCCGATCACGGCGAGGACGACAATCATCCGACCGAAATGCAGGCGCATACGCTCTCCCTCCAGAGGATGTCGGGTGCGAAAGGCACAGCACGTGGGGGATGAGCGTATATCGCGTTTTATCGAAATGAAACGTTGTCAGACCAATTTGTTGCGCAGCTTGTCGCCGTGCACGGCTACGCGCCTCGGCGGGATTGGAGAATTTTCAAAAACGAACGCCCGCGGAGCTCGTCGAGCGTCAGACCGCTCATCGCCACCGCCTCCGGTTCGGTGATCGCGCCGCAGTTCAGGGCGCGCAGGAAATAATTCAACAGCCCCTGTCCGGTTGCGGCATCGTCGAACACATCGCCGACGAGCGTCGCCTGGGCGGCCTTCTCGACGAAGTTCTTCAGCCGCTCCGACGCCACGTCGAGTCCTTCGAGGAAGAACGCGAATACCGACGTGTAGCGGGAGGGCAGCTGCGCCGGATGCAGATCCCAACCCTGATAGAAGCCGGTCTCGAGCGAGTGGCGTATGTGCCGCGCGTGCAGTTGCCACGCACGATGCACGACATCGCGCGACCCAATCGGCATCATGTTGGTCGCGCCGTCCGAGAGCCAGACGCCGGTCCCCGCGAGCGACACCTGCATCACGTGCTTGGCGAAGTCGCACACCGGATGGAGCATGTGCTGATACGCTGCCGTGATGCCGCACGCCGCAGTGTAGTCGTAGGTCCCGAAATGCGCGGCGACGATGCGGCCGCCGCCTTCGCTGAGCAGACGCGGAATCGCGATCGATCCATCGGCCGCGATCACCGATTGCGTCGTTTCGATCATCAGCTCGAAGCGAAGCGTTCCCGCCGGCAGGTCGTGCCAGTACTCGTAGGCGTCGCACGCGGCGGTCATCGCCGCCACCTGCTCGGGCGAGGTGATCTTTGGCAGCGTGACGACGAAATGCGGCGGGAGCACGCCGTGGCTGCGCTCGAGGAGCCGGGTGAGAAACAGGTCGAACGTTCGCAGGCTGCGGCGCTTCAGCTCGTCATTGAGCGGCTTGATCCTGATGCCGAGCGACGGCGGCAGCGTGCCGCTGCCGAGGCCGAGCGCGACCTCGTTGGCGGCGGACAGCGCGAAGCCGTCCTCCTCGTGGTCCGGCCGGTTGCCGAAGCCGTCTTCGAAATCGATGCGAAAGTCTTCGACAGGCTCGCGCGTCAGCTTTTCGACGACGCGCGGGTGGATGCGATCGGCGAGCGCTCGGTCCAGTGCGAAGACGCGCGCGAGCGACGCGGCGTCGGGCGCGTGCTCCTGCAGCGCTTTCAGCGCCACCGCACCCAACTTCTGCGCCGCGTCGGCGGTGAAGAGATGCGCGCCGCCGTAGACGACGTGCACCGGCTGGCGATGCGGCGACTCTCCCGGGAACCGTTCGGCGACGCGCGCGTTAGCCTTGTCGAGCGTGTCGACGAGCACGTGCATCGCGTTCTCGGGGATCGTCGTGTCGGCCATGACGCGCGCAGTATAGATGCTGGGGTCGTTGACATCTGATGCGTGATGCGAGATGATCCCGGCATGCGCACGACGCTGGAGCTCGACGACGACGTGTTGCACGCGGCCAAGGAGCTCGCTGCCGCGCGCGGATCGACCGCCGGCAAGGTGTTGTCGGAGCTGGCTCGAAAAGGGCTCGAGGCACCGAAAGCGGGTCGAGTCCGAAATGGCGTGCCGCTCCTCCCGCGGCGCCCCGGCGCACCGCGGATGACGATGAAGCACGTCAACGATCTTCGAGACGACGCGTGACCCGCCCCGCGCTTCTGGACGTCAACGTCCTGGTGGCGCTCTTCAGTCCCGATCACGTTCATCACGAGCTTGCGCATGACTGGTTTGCCGATCACCGCCAGCATGGCTGGGCGACGTGTCCGTTGACCGAAAACGGATTCGTGCGCGTGTTGACGGTCCCAAGTAAGGATGTGCCGCCGCTGCGCACAGGGGAGCTGCTCGATCGACTGCGAACCTTCTGCAAGAGCGGGCACCACGTGTTCTGGCCGGATACACTCTCCGTCCGCGACGCCACTGTCTTCAACCAGGCCTTCATTCGCGGGCACCGTCAGCTGACCGACGTCTACCTGCTCGGGCTGGCGAAGACGATGAACGGGACGCTGGCGACCTTCGATCGCACCATCCCGCTCGCCGCGGTGGTGGGCGCCACGCGAACCACGCTTTCCGTCATCTCAGCGGTCGAGGCGGCGTGACGCTGCCGATATAATCCAGTCGATGTCCAACGAACGCCGTCTGCCGGACGGGCGCGTCGAACTGGTGGACACGCGCCGCGTCGAGGCGAGCCCGCTCTACAACCACGACCTCGCGCCGGTGCCGCTCGCACGCCGCAACTGGACGACCTACAACTACGCGGCGCTGTGGGTGAGCATGGCGCACTGCATTCCGACCTACATGCTCGCCTCGGGTCTGATGGCGTCCGGCATGAACTGGTCGCAGGCGCTCATCACGATTCTCCTCGGCAACACGATCGTCCTGGTCCCGATTCTGCTGAACTCCCACCCCGGCACGAAGTACGGAATCCCGTTTCCGGTGTTCGCGCGCGCCGCGTATGGCACGCTCGGATCGAACGTGCCGGCGCTGATGCGTGCGCTGGTCGCGTGCGGCTGGTTCGGGATTCAAGCGTGGATCGGCGGCGAGGCCCTCCACACGTTTTTCAGGACGGTGATTCCCGGGTGGCCGACGCTCCTCGGCGCCGGCGTCGGCGGCCACACCACCACCGAGTGGGTGTCGTTCCTGCTCTTCTGGGGCATGAACATCTACATCATCTATCGCGGCATGGATCTGCTTCGCGTGGTGGAGAACTGGGCGGCGCCGTTCGTCCTGGTGATGACCGGGCTGCTGCTGTGGTGGGCGATCAGCGAAGCCAACGGCCTCGGGCCGCTGCTCTCACAGCCGGGCAAGTTCAAAACGATCGCAGAGTTTTGGCCGGTGTTCGTCCCATCGCTCACCGCGATGATCGGGTTCTGGGCGACGCTGTCGCTGAACATGCCGGACTTCACGCGCTTCGGCCGCAGCCAGCGCGAGCAGATCGTCGGCCAAATGGTGGCGCTGCCGACGACGATGTCGCTGTTCGCGGCGATGGGCGTGATGATCACGAGCGCGACGGCGATCATCTACGGCCAGGCGATCTGGGATCCGGT
>DAIUKO010000330.1:0-8576 GCA_036848175.1 Vicinamibacterales bacterium
CGCTCCGCACGCTCTTCGGCGAGAAGGTCGTCATGCGCGTGCTCGATCACCGCAAAGGCGTGCCGGCGCTCGAGGAGATCGGCATGTCGGTGACGTCGATGGACGAGATGCGGGCGTTCCTGCGCCATCAGCACGGGATGATTCTCGTCGTCGGTCCCACCGGCAGCGGCAAGTCGACGACGCTCAGTTCGGCGCTGAAGTTGGTGCAGTCGGAGAGGTCGAACATCGTCACGATCGAGGATCCGATCGAGTACCAGATCCCCGGCGTGAACCAGACGCAGATCAACGAGAAGATCAAGCTGACGTTCGCGAGCGCGCTGCGCTCGATCCTGCGGCAGGATCCCGACGTCATTCTCGTCGGCGAGATTCGCGACGCGGAGACGGCGAAGATCGCGATGCAGGCGGCGCAGACCGGCCACCTCGTGCTCTCGACGCTCCACACCGACGACGCGCCGTCGGTTGTGACACGTCTGATGGACATCGGCACCGAGTCGTACGTCATCGCCGGTGCGCTCGTCGGAGTCGTCGCGCAGCGGCTGGTGCGGCGCCTGTGCGTGCATTGCCGCCGCCAGTACACGCCGCCCACGGAAACGCTTCGCGCGCTGAACATCGGTGAGGCCGACGCCGCGGCGATTCCGTTCTACAAGTCGGTCGGCTGCGATCAGTGCAACCACACCGGTTACCGAGGCCGCATCGGTCTCTACGAGGTCATGCGCATCACCGATAAGCTGCGGCGGTTGATCGCCTCACGCGCGCAAGAGGATCAGATCCGCGAAGCGGCAACTGCCAGCGGGATGATCACGCTCGGCGAGGACG
Organism: Vicinamibacterales bacterium; assembly: GCA_036848175.1. GTDB lineage: Bacteria > Acidobacteriota > Vicinamibacteria > Vicinamibacterales > CAVVIG01 > QHWF01. The sequence goes on from DAIUKO010000330.1 coordinate 817, forward strand.
GTCTTGCGAAGGTCAAGAGCGGCGTCACGACACCTGAAGAGTTGCTGCGAGTCGTCACTGAAGTGCGGGAGATGCGGACCCTCTGTGCCGGATGTGGATCGGCGGTGGGCGTCGACTTCATGGCCTGCCCGCAGTGCGGCAAGCGTCTGGTGTCCGGGTGTCCGCATTGCGGCCGCGCGCTGCAGCCGGGATGGAATTTCTGTCCGTATTGCGCCAAGAGCACCACGGAGTCGAAGCGCCCCACCAAGCGCCTCAAGGACCGCGAGGTCGGCGAAGGCCGGCGCGAACTGCCGGCGGGCAACGTTGCGGAGTTCAAGAAATAGGTGCCCGCCAAGACGTATTACCAGCTGCTCGATCTGACGCCGACGGCCGCGACCGACGAAATCAAACGCGCGTTCCGCCTGCAGATCGCTCGCTACCATCCCGACAAAGTCCAGCATCTCGGCAAGGAGTTTCAGGACATGGCGGCCGAACGGGCCGCCGAGCTGACAGAGGCGTATCGCATCCTCTCAGATGAGGGTCGCCGCGCCGCCTACGACCAGTCGCTGTCGGCCGGCGCCGCTGATTCGGCCGGCACCTCGCCGACCGCGCCGGTGGTCCAGCGTCCGGCCGATGTCGCCGCTCCGGTTCCGCCGCCGCCATCCGCGACCGAACCGCCGGTGTCTAAAGGACCGCAGTTCTCGCAGGAGCGGGCGACGCGCGACGAGTTCGTGCGCAAGGCGCTCGTCGGCCGGCTGCGCCAGACCATGGAAATGATGGGCGGCTACGACGAGGCCGAGGTGCGCAGCTTCGACGCCGCGTGGCTGCCGAAGAGCAAGATGTTCGCGCGCGCCAAAGGGCCGCGTCTCCTCGCCCGCTACGTGGCGCACGCAGACGGCGCCGCCATCGCCGACGCCTGGGCGCAAGGCGTGAAGTGGGCGGGAAGCGACGAGGTCTGCGTGCTGCTCATCGGGTCGACGCTGGCGACGGCGGGCGAGCTCGCGCGCGCGATTGCGGAACAGCGAAGGAAGTCGCGCGGCGCGAAGGCGACGCTGATCCCGGTCGACGCGCGCAACTGGGATGCGCACCTGCCGACCGATGCGCCCGAGAATGCGAAGACGCTGCTGTCGCGGGTTCGCGCCGGCCGATAATGAACCGAAACGCCGTGTGGTTCGTCTGAAGTCTAAGGCTTTATGGCACTCATTGAGACCGTCGACCTCTGGAAGACCTACACGATGGGCACCGAAGAGATTCATGCGCTCCGCGGCGTCTCGATTCAGATCGAACGCGGCGAGTACGTGGCCATCATGGGACCGTCGGGATCGGGCAAGTCGACGCTGATGAACCTGATCGGCTGCCTCGACACGCCGTCGAAGGGCTCCTATCTGCTCAACGGCAAGCAGGTGAGCCAGATGAACGACAACGAGCTGGCGCGCATCCGCAACGAAGAGATCGGGTTCGTCTTTCAGACCTTCAACCTGCTGCCGCGCGCGACGGCGCTGCACAACGTCGAGCTGCCGCTCGTCTACGCGGGCGTCCCGGCGAAGGATCGCGTGGAGCGGGCGAAGATTGCGCTGGAGAAAGTGGAGCTGACGGAGCGCATGGCCCACCGCCCCAACGAACTGTCAGGCGGTCAGCGTCAACGCGTCGCCATCGCGCGGGCGCTGGTGAACAACCCGTCGATTCTGCTCGCCGACGAGCCGACCGGAAATCTCGACTCGAAGACCGGCGCCGAAATCATGGCGCTGTTCGAGCGCCTGCACAAAGGCGGCAACACGATCGTCCTGGTCACGCACGAGTCCGACGTCGCCGCGTTCGCGTACCGCACCGTCTACATCCGCGACGGACGCGTCGAGAACGACGTGCGCCGCGCCGCTTGAAACCGGTTCACACCGCGGCGAAGTGTCCGGCTGAAATCTCCCGCAGCGCCGCGTCGCGATTGACAGACGCCGGATCGAGCACGATTCGCTGACGCGGCGCGTCCGGATCGGGAATCGGAATCGCCGACAACAACGCTTTCGTGTACGGATGCTGCGGCGCGGCGAACAGCGCTGCCGCCGGTCCGATCTCGACGATCTTTCCCAGATACATGACCGCGACCCGCGTGCAGATGTGTTCGACCAGACGCAGGTCGTGTGCGATGAACAGGTAGGTCAGCTTCAGCTGCTGCTGGAGATCCATCAGCAGATTCACGACTTGCGCCTGCACCGAGACGTCGAGCGCGGACACGGGCTCGTCGAGGATGACAAACGACGGGTTCAGCGCCAGCGCCCGCGCCAGCCCGATGCGCTGCCGCTGGCCGCCGCTGAACTGGTGCGGGTAGCGTTCGAGATGCGCCGGATCGAGGCCGACGAGGCGGAACAGCTCCGCGACGCGATTGCGGCGCGCCGCGCGATCGCCGATCTTGTGGATGATGAGCGGCTCCTCGACGATCTGTCGCGCGCGCATCCGCGGATTGAGCGACGAGTACGGATCCTGAAACACGATCTGCATGTCACGGCGCGCCTCGCGCATCCGCCGCGGCGGGAATTCGAGCACGTTCTCGCCGCGAAAGCGGACCTCGCCGGACGAAGGCTCGATCAACCGGAGAATGCAGCGGCCCGTGGTCGTCTTCCCGCTCCCCGATTCCCCAACCAGGCCGAACGTTTCACCGGGCGCGATCGTGAAGCTGACGTCATCGACCGCCACGACGCGTGTGCCTTTCCGCAGCAGTCCGGCGTCGCGGACGAAATGCTTGACGAGGTGAGCGACCTCAACGAGCGGCGTCGTCATTGAGGATTGAGGATTGCGGATTGCGGATTGATTGGGGATTGGAGGATTGTGGATTGCGGTGCAGATAGCATTTGGCCGTCTGATCGGCGGCGACCGGATAGTCCGGAGGTGGCGCGACCGTGCATGGGTCGAAGCGGTCGGGGCAGCGCGGATGGAACGCGCAGCCGCCTGGCAGCGTGTCGAGGAGCGGGACCGACCCCTCAATCGCGCGCAGCCGCGCGCCGGGCGGTCCGCCCGGAATCGACGCCAGAAGGCCGCGCGTGTACGGGTGCCCCGGATGTCGAAAGATCGCTCGCACCGGCCCGGTCTCGACGATGCGGCCGGCGTACATGACGGCGACGCGATCGGCGGTTTCGGCGACGACGGCGAGATCGTGCGTGATCAGCAGCAGCGACAGGTTGAACTTCGCCTTCATCTCGCGCAGCAGGTCGAGGATCTGCGCCTGAATCGTCACGTCGAGCGCCGTCGTCGGTTCGTCGGCGATGACGAGCGCCGGCCGGCAGGCGAGCGCGATCGCGATCATCACGCGCTGCCGCATTCCTCCCGACAGCTGATGCGGGTAATCGCGGACGCGCGATTCGGCGTTCGGGATGTGAACCGCTTTCATGAGGTCGACCGCGGCGGCCCACGCTGCCCGCTTCGATGCCCGGCCGTGGACGAGCAGCGTCTCGGCGATTTGATCGCCGACGGTGAAAACCGGATTGAGCGCGGTCATCGGCTCCTGAAAGATCAGCGAGATCTCCGCGCCGCGGACGGCGCGCATGTCACGCTCGTCGAGTGCAAACAGGTCGCGATCCTTGAAGCGGACTGCGCCGCGCGCGATCCGGCCCGGCCGCTGCACCAGTCGCATGATCGAGAGCGCCGTGACCGATTTGCCGCTGCCCGATTCGCCGACGAGGCCGAGCGTCTCGCCAGCCCGGATCTCGAAGCTGACGTCGTTGACCGCCGCCACGGGGCCGGCGGCCGTGTCGAAGACTGTTGTGAGATTTTCGACCGTGAGGAGCGCGTCCGCCATCTATTGCCGACACCGCTCGTGGTTCGACGAGCTCACCGCGAGCGAGCATGCGCACACGAGTGGCACCTGGAATCTTCCACTAAATCGTCGCCGTCTCTTCGTACTCGCCGAACACGCGGCGCATCGCGTCCGAGATTTCGCCGACGGTCGCCCTGGCTTCGACGGCCGCGATGATTGGCGGCACGAGGTTGCCGCCGTCGCGCGCGGCGCGAGACACCGTGTCGAGCGCGGAGGCCGCGGCCTCGGCGCTGCGGCTGGCGCGGACGGTGCGCACCCGCTCGATCTGCCGGCGCTCGACGTCGGCGTCGATATGCAGCGTCGCCATGGCGCTGCCTCCGTTCTCGTCGGCGAACCGGTTCATGCCGACGACCACGGAATCACGTGAATCGATCGCCACCTGCGCGCGATACGCCGATTCCTGGATCTCGCGCTGAATGAATCCGGCTTCGATGGCGCGGAGCGTCCCGCCGGCGCGCTCGATTCGCGCCAGCAGATCCGATGCGCCCTGTTCGATGGCATTCGTCAGCGCTTCGATCGCGTACGATCCCGCCACCGGATCGACCGTGTTGGCGACGCCGCTCTCGGCGGCGATGATCTGCTGGGTGCGCAGCGCAATCCGCGCCGATTCTTCCGTCGGCAGCGCCAGCGCCTCGTCGCGGCCGTTGCAGTGCAGCGACTGCGTCCCGCCGAGGACCGCCGCCATGGCCTGCAGCGCGACGCGGACGATGTTGTTGTCCGGCTGCTGGGCGGTCAGCGTGCTCCCGGCGGTTTGCGTGTGGAAGCGCAGCTGCTGCGCGCGCGGGTTGGTCGCGTGGAAGCGATCGCGCATGATGCGCGCCCACAGACGCCGCGCGGCGCGGAACTTGGCGATCTCCTCGAGAAAATCGTTGTGCGCGTTGAAGAAGAAGGAGAGACGCTGCCCGAACTGATTGACGTCGAGTCCGGCCTCGATCGCCGACTGCACGTACGCGATTGCGTTCGCAAACGTGAACGCGACCTCCTGCACTGCGGTCGATCCTGCCTCGCGGATGTGATAGCCGCTGATCGAGATCGTGTTCCACTGCGGGAGTTCTCTCTCGCAGAACGCGAAGATGTCGGTCACGATCCGCAGCGACTGGCGCGGCGGATAGATGTACGTCCCGCGGGCGACGTACTCCTTGAGGATGTCGTTCTGGACAGTGCCCGACAGCGAGCCGATCGGCACGCCCTGTCGCTTCGCCACGGCGACATAGAGCGAGAGGAGAATGATCGCCGTCGCATTGATCGTCATCGACGAGGACACGCGATCGAGCGGAATCTCGTCGAACAGCGCCGCCATGTCCTCGATCGAATCGATCGCGACACCGACGCGGCCGACCTCGCCCGCGGCCAGCGGATGGTCCGAGTCGTAACCCATTTGCGTCGGCAGATCGAAGGCGACGCTCAGGCCGCTGACGCCGTGCGCGAGCAGATACCGGTACCGTTTGTTGGATTCTTCAGCTGTTGCGAAGCCGGCGTACTGCCGCATCGTCCACAGCCGGCCGCGGTACATCGTCGGCTGAATCCCGCGTGTAAAAGGAAGCTCTCCCGGGAATCCGAGGGCAGACGACGGCTCCCAGCCAGCGAGATCCTCGGGGGTCCGCGCCTCATCCACGCAGGGATTGTACCCGACTCGGACCGAGCTCGTCGCTGTAAGTGCTTGACAGATTGGGTACTGGACCGTAAACTCAAGTCACCGTTAGTTCAATCCGAGATAGATGGCATGAGGCGCCCGGTCCCTGTTCACCGCCATGGTGTAGGCAGGCTTCGATCGGGAGGCGCCCCGGTACCCGGCCCGGCGGCGTAGGAGGGACGAGAAATGGACGACGTCGTGAACCGGTTCGCACGAGAGCTGGCCGACGCGATTGCCGCCGCGGTCGCGGAGAATCCCCAGGTGGAAGCGTGCCGCGAGAAGGCCCGGGCGGCGGGCTTCGAGATGAAAGTGACGCTCGAGGCCGTGGTCGGCTTTGTGAGCCGGTCGCAATCTTCCGCGCTGGCGAAGGTCACTACGCCGGCTCGGGTCAGTCGCGAGGCTCAGCCAAAACGGACGTTTGAAGTCACCGCGAACGATCGGCGCTTTCTCCGATCGCTGCGGATTGCCGCCGACGAGACGGCAGAACCGGTCGAATAACAACACAACCGGGGGCGAACATTTTCAAGGCCGGCGCACGTCGCCGGCCTTTTTCATTTCTGGGTCGCCTGAGCGGCGACGCGGGCGGCGGCAGCCGCAGCGGCCGCAGGATCGCCCAGGTAATAGTGACGGATCGGACGGAGCTCCGCGTCCAGCTCGTAGACGAGCGGAATGCCGGTGGGAATGTTCAGTTCGACGATTTCGGCCTCGGCCACGTTATCCAGATACTTCACCAGCGCCCGCAGACTGTTTCCATGGGCGGCGATCACCACACGCTGTCCCGATCGGATGGCCGGCGAGATCGTGTGATGCCAGTAGGGAAGAAATCGCGCGACTGTATCCTTCAGTGACTCGGTCAGCGGAAGCTCGTTCGAGCCCAGGTCCTTGTAGCGCGGATCGCGCGATGGGTGCCTCGGATCGTCAGGCGCGAGCGGCGGCGGCGGGATGTCGTAGCTGCGACGCCAGATCTTGACTTGCGCTTCGCCGTGCTTCGCGGTCGTCTCCGCCTTGTTCAGTCCTTGCAGTGCACCGTAGTGGCGCTCGTTCAGGCGCCAGCTCTTCTCCTCCGGAATCCACATCGCGTCCATGACGTCGAGCGCAATCCACAGCGTCCTGATGGCGCGCTTGAGCACTGACGTGTACGCAATATCGAAGACGTAGCCGCCTTCTCTCAACAGGCGCCCCGCCTCGGCGGCTTCTTCGCGGCCGCGGTCGGTGAGGTCGACGTCGGTCCAGCCGGTGAACCGGTTTTCCTTGTTCCACGTGCTCTCGCCGTGCCGGAGGAGAACGAGCTTGTGCATGGTGTCGCTCGGATAAGGCCGTCGCGCTACGTGCGGACGCCGCGCACGATTGCTTCGCGGCCGGCGAACTTCGCGGCCGCGCCGAGTTCCGCTTCGATGCGCAACAACTGGTTGTACTTGCAGACGCGATCGGTGCGGCTGGCCGATCCTGTCTTGATTTGACCCGCGGCCGTGCCGACGGCGAGATCGGCGATCGTCGTGTCTTCGGTCTCGCCGGAGCGGTGAGAGATGATCGTCCCGTAGCGCGCGTCGGCGGCCATGCGCACGGCGTCGAGGGTTTCGGTGACCGTGCCGATCTGATTCAGTTTCACGAGCAGCGCATTGCCGACGCGATCGTCGATGCCTTTCTTCAGAATCTCCGGATTGGTCACGAAGACGTCGTCGCCCACGAGCTGGACGCGGTCGCCGAGCGCGCTCGTCAGCTGTTTCCATCCGTCCCAATCGCCCTCGGCGAGGCCGTCTTCGATCGACACGATGGGATACTGCCGGATCCAGTCCTCGTACAGCCGGATCATCTCGTCCGATGTTCGATCCGGCTCTCCAGACTTCTTGAAAGTGTAGCGGCCGGAACCTCGCCAGAGCTCGCTCGACGCGACGTCGAGCGCCATCCACATATCGCTGCCGGCCCTGAGTCCGGTTTTGCCGACGGCTTCGAGCACCACTTCAACCGCCTCGCGGTTGGACTTCAGATTCGGCGCGAAGCCGCCTTCGTCGCCGACGCCGGTCGATTGCCCACGTGCTTTCAGGATGCCGCGCAGGGCGTGAAAAACTTCGGCGCCCCACCGCAGCCCCTCGCTGAACGACGGCGCGTTCAGCGGCATGACCATGAACTCCTGGAAGTCGACGCTGGAATCGGCGTGCGCCCCGCCGTTCAGGATGTTCATCATCGGCACCGGAAGCGTATACGCGTCGTTGCCGTAGAGCGTGCCCAGGTGCCGATACAGCGGCGTCTTCATCGCCGCCGCTTCCGCGCGCGCGGCCGCCATCGACACGCCGAGCAGCGCGTTGGCGCCGAGGCGGCTCTTCGTCGGCGTGCCGTCGAGCG